>SVOU01000004.1 GCA_015066215.1 Oscillospiraceae bacterium
ATACCTTTTTCACATCTACAAAATCGCTTGTAAAAATTTCGACCGTAGAAACGGCGAAACCCCCGATAAAATCGGGGGTTTCTTGGGCAATATCTTTTTCATTGCCCTTTGATGGTGCGGATAACAGGACTTGAACCTGCACGAAGTGAATCGCCGGATCCTAAATCCGGTGCGTCTGCCAATTCCGCCATATCCGCATATTTGCCGACCGTAGTCGGCTTTTTAGATTATTCCCCGTAAACGGCACGCGCGCCGCCGATATATTTCGGGCGGGTACGGGCGCACAGAATGGGCGCCTCGCCGATCTGCTTGACGGACAGGCGCACAGGCACCGCCACCGCACGCAGGTGCATACCGATCAGCGTGCCGCCGATATCCAAGCCGACGGCGGCCTTGACGCTTTCCACCGCCACGGGTTCTTTCAGTTGCCGATACCACGCCGCGGACAGCGAGCCGCCCGCTTTGGGTTGCGGCACGACGCTGACGATCTCATAGCCGAAACGGCGTGCGGCTTCTTTTTCCATAATGAGTGCGCGGTTGAGATGTTCACAGCATTGGGTAGCCAAGAAAAGCCCGCGCTCGGCAATCACGGGGCAAATTCCCGCCAGCACCGCTTCGGCAGCCTCGGGGCTGGAGCCTTTGCCGATATGCGCACCGACGATCTCGCTCGACGAGCAGCCGACCACCACCAGCTCCCCCGCTTCGGGGTTGGCAATATCCAACAGTTCGGTCATCGCCTGTCTTGCCTGTTCGGTTATCGCGGTTTTCCAATCCATCACGCTCACTCCTTGCTTTCACGGTCGTGCGGGAATAACGCGAGCCGCTGCCACAGCTTGGCACGCGACAGAGCGGCATACAGCACGGTTGCCACGACCACAGCCACGCCGCCTTGCACCAAATTGCCAACGATTTCTGCCGCGGCCGCCCAGCCGTAGCCAAGCACCCACGCTTCATAGGCAAAATAGCCCGCCGTCATCACCAGTTCGCCGACGACACCCGCGACCACGCAGGCGGTCAGCACTCTGCCCGTCTTTTCCGAGCGTCCCTTGACAGCGTAAAACAACAGTCCCGCCACCACAGCGGTGAGCGCTTTATCCACCACCGTGCCGGGGATATAGACAAAATAACCGCCGATCAGATCGGCAAGTCCTGCGCCGACAGCCGCCGCAGGCCAACCGTACCAGGCACCCAGCACGAACACGGTGAGCAGCAACATACCGTCACCGATATGGATATAGCCTTGCACGGGAGAGGGTATGCGCACGATATAGGTCGCCACGAAAATCAGGGCGGCACACAGAGCGGTAAACACCAGTCGGCGCAACGGTTTTAATGCTTTTGCTTTCATACTTCCACTTCCTTTTTGCTATTGAAAAGTATACTCGTCATCCCGCTTTTTGTCAATAGCTTGAAAACGTGTAAAAAGTTTTACAGGTTTTTCACACATCGGGTGATTTTTATGGTATAATGCAGTTGCACCAAAAACAAAGGAGGCCTTTTTATGCCCTCACCGTGCGTGCTCATTTGCGTTGCCAACCCCGCCTCCTGCCGCAACATTGTGGAAGCAGGTATGGCGATCGCCGCGCGTGAGCAGCTACCCATCACCGTGGTCAGCGTTCTCACATCGGGCTTGCCGACCACCGAGGACGGCTTGACGATGCAGCAGCTTCACAATATTACCCGCCGTTGCGGCGCAGAGCTGACCGTTTTCTTTAATGACGAGCCTGCGCTCACCACCGCCGTGTATGCCCGCCAATGCAACGCCGCACATATCGTAGCCGGTGTCCCCGGCGAGGACGGTATGCCCAAGGCGACACCTTTTGTGGAGATGATACACGAGATGTTCCCGCAGATCCCGATGACGCTGGTCACCCCCGATGCCGAGACGTTTCTCCTGGATACTTAACATCGTTTTTCTTTCCAAGCAAAGAGCCCGACGGAAAACCGTCGGGCTCTTTTTCGTTTGCTTATCAGATGACACGCACGCGAATGACGCCGTCGATGGCCTCGATCGCTTTCACGGTGTCGGCAGAGGGATGACCGATCAGGTCAAGGATGGTGTACGCATAGTCCTTGCGGGAGCGGTTGACCATACCCTCGATGTTGATGCCCTGCTCGGCGATCGCCGCAGAGATAGCGGTGAGCATCGCGGGGATATTCTTGTGCAGCACGCACACACGGCTGTCGCCCGTGCGCGCCACTTCCAGCGCGGGATAGTTGACGGAGTTGCGGATGGTACCGTTTTCGAGGTAGTCACGCAGTTCGTCCGCCGCCATCACGGCGCAGTTATCTTCACTCTCGGGCGTGGAAGCACCCAAGTGGGGGATCGCGATGACGTTTTTGACGTCGATCATCTCTTCGGTCGGGAAGTCCACCACGTAAGCGGCAACCTTACCGTCGGCGAGCGCCGCGAGCATCGCGTCAGAGTCAACCAGACCCGCGCGGGCAAAGTTGAGGATGCGCACGCCGTCCTTCATCGTGGCGATGGTTTCGGCGTTGATCATCTTGCGAGTGCCGTCGTTGAGCGGCACGTGCACGGTGATGTAATCGCACTGGGAATAGATCTGCGCCAGATCGGTGGCGTGGTGGATGGAGCGGGAAAGACCCCACGCGGCGTCGACCGACAGATAGGGGTCATAGCCGAACACTTCCATACCCAGCGCTTTGGCGGCGTTGGCAACCAGAATACCGATAGCACCCAGACCGATGACGCCCAGTTTTTTGCCCTTGATCTCGGGACCGACGAAGGCACCCTTGCCTTTTTCGACCAGTTTTTCGACGTCGGGCTGACCTTTGAGCGTTTTTGCCCATTCGATACCGCCGATCACGTCACGGGAAGAGAGCAACAAACCGGCAAGCACCAGCTCTTTAACGGCGTTGGCGTTGGCGCCAGGGGTGTTAAACACCACGATACCCTTTTCGGCGCAAGCGTCCACGGGGATATTGTTGACACCGGCACCTGCGCGGGCGATCGCCAGCACAGACGCGGGCAACTCCATATCGTGCATCGCAGCGGAGCGCACCAAAATGCCTTCGGGATCAGTCACGTTGTCGCCCACGGTATAGCCGGGCAGACGATCGGTGCCGCAAGCGGCAATTTTGTTCAGAGTAAGAATTTGCATTGTATTTTGCCTCCTTAGCTGTTGGCTTTTTCAAATTCTGCCATAAAGGCAACCAGTTTCTCCACGCCTTCCACGGGCATAGCGTTGTAGATGGACGCGCGCATACCGCCGACAGAGCGGTGACCCTTCAAGTTGACAAAGCCTGCCGCTTTGGCTTCTTTGACAAACTTGGCGTCCAGTTCCTCGTTGCCGGTGATGAAGGGCACGTTCATCAGAGAACGGTCCTCAGGCACGACGGTGCCTTTGAACATCTTGGAGTTGTCGAGGAAGTCGTAGAGGAGCTTCGCCTTTTTCTCGTTGATCGCCTTCATATTTTCCAGACCGCCGATGTCCTCTTTGATCCATTTGAGCACCAGACCCGCCACGTAGATGCAGTAGCAGGGAGGGGTGTTGAACATGGAGTCGTTGTCCACGTGGGTCTGATAGTTGAGCATGGTCGGGCAGATGTCGCGCACGTTGCCGAGCAGATCCTCACGGATGATGACGATGGTCAGACCCGCAGGAGCCATATTTTTCTGCGCGCCCGCATAAAGCATACCGAACTTGGACACGTCGATGGGCTCGGACAAGATGCAGGAAGAAATATCACCGATCAGCGGCACGTCACCGGTGTCGGGGAACTCGTTATATTTGGTACCGTAGATGGTGTTGTTCACGCAGATGTGGAAATAGTCCGCATCCTTGGTGAAGGTGGAAGGATCCAGCTTCGGGATGTAGGAGAAGGTCTTATCCTTGGAGCTGGCGATCACGTTGGCTTCGCCGTAGCGGGCGGCTTCCTGATAGGCTTTGTTCGCCCACTGACCGGTGATGACGAAATCGGCTTTGCCAGAACCGTTCATCAGGTTTAAGGGCATCATCGCAAACTGGGTGGAAGCACCGCCCTGCAGGAACAGCACTTTGTAGTTGTCGGGGATGTTCATCACTTCGCGCAGCAGCGCCTCGGTCTCTTTGATGATGGCGTCATACTCCTTGGAGCGGTGGGACATTTCCATCACGGATTGACCGGACGTACCGTACTCCATCATCTCGGCAGCGGCAGTAGCCAGCACCTTTTCGGGCAGCATAGACGGACCGGCGGAAAAATTATACACTCTTGCCATAACAATTACCTCCTGAATATATCAAAAATATTATCAGCGTGTTTTTTGGGCGACTTCCAGCAGCGCTTTGGCGAGGAAATCGCTTACCGACATCGTACCGAGGTCGCCGTCCTTGCGGGAACGGACAGATACAAGACCTGCTTCGACCTCTTTATCACCCATAACCAGCATATACGGCACCTTTTCCATCTGTGCCTCGCGGATCTTGTAGCCGACCTTTTCGTTGCGCAGATCCGCCTCGGCACGCAGGCCTGCGGCTTTGAGCTGTTCAGTCACCTTCTCGACCGCGTCGTTCTGGCGCTCGGAGATGGGCATCACGCGCACCTGCTCGGGAGCGAGCCACAAGGGGAACGCGCCCGCATATTTTTCAATGAGCAGGGCGAGCGTGCGCTCGTAGCAGCCCAGCGAGGTGCGGTGGATGATATACGGCAGTTTCTTTTGACCGTCGCTATCGATATAGTACATACCGAATTTTTCGGCCAGCAGCATATCGATCTGGATGGTGATGAGGGTGTCCTCTTTGCCAAACACGTTCTTGATCTGGATATCGAGTTTGGGACCGTAGAACGCCGCCTCGTCAATGCCGACGGTGTAGGGCACGTTGAGATCATCGAGGATCTGCTTCATAGTCGCCTGTGCAACCTCCCACTGTTCGGGCGTGCCTTCGTATTTGTTGTTGGGGTTGGCGGGATCCCACTGGGAGAAGCGGAAGGTGCAATCCTCTTTGAGCCCCAGCGTTTCCAGTATATAGTTCGCCAGATCCAAACAGCCCTTAAACTCTTCTTCGAGCTGATCGGGGCGCAGAACGAGGTGACCCTCGGAGATGGTGAACTGGCGCACACGGATGAGTCCGTGCATCTCGCCCGAATCCTCGTTGCGGAACAGCGTCGAGGTCTCGCCCAGACGCATCGGCAGGTCACGATAGGAACGGGCACGGTTGAGATAGACCTGATACTGGAACGGGCAGGTCATCGGGCGCAGAGCGAAGCACTCTTTCGTCTCATCGTCGGGGTCGCCCATCACGAACATACCGTCGAGATAGTGATCCCAGTGACCGGAAATTTTGTAGAGTTCACGCTTTGCCATCAGCGGCGTTTTGGTGAGCAGATAGCCGCGTTTTTGTTCCTCGTCCTCGACCCAGCGCTGCAACAGCTGAATGATGCGTGCGCCCTTGGGAAGCAGAATGGGAAGACCTTGACCGATATAGTCCACCGTGGTGAACAGTTCCAGCTCGCGACCGAGCTTGTTGTGGTCACGCTTGCGCGCTTCCTCCAGCTGCGCGAGATGCGCTTCCAGCTCGCTCACTTTGGGGAACGCGATGCCGTAGATACGTTTGAGCATCTTATTCTTGGAGTCGCCGCGCCAGTAGGCACCCGTGGCAGAGAGGAGTTTGACCGCTTTGAGGCGACCCGTAGAGGGCAGGTGCGGACCTGCGCACAGGTCGGTGAAATCGCCCTGCTTATAGAAGGAAATCTCCTCATCGGCGGGCAGATCGTTGATAAGTTCCACCTTGTAGGGCTCTGCCGCCATTTCGGCGAGCGCCGCCTCGCGGGGCAGGGTGAAACGCTCGATCGGCAGATCTTCCTTGATAATCTTTTTCATTTCCGCTTCGATGGTTTCCAACACCTCGGGGGTGAAGGTCACGTCGGTATCGAAATCGTAGTAAAAGCCCGTGTCAATGGACGGACCGATGGTCAGTTGCACCTGCGGATATAACCGCTTGATTGCCTGTGCCATCACGTGGGAGGCGGTGTGCCAATAAGCTTTTTTGCCGTCCTGATCGTCAAATGTCAAAAACTCCACCTCGGCGTCCGCCGTCAGGGGGGTGCGCAGGTCGGTGACGACGCCGTTTACGCGCGCAGCACACACCGCACGGTAAAGACCCATCGAAATCTCCCGACAGAGCGCGTCGAGGGTAGTGTTTTCGGCCACCTCTCGCACATCGCCGCGCAGACTGATCTTCAACATCTGTTCATCTCTCCTTTTCCTGAAAATAAAAAACACCCCGTCCCGCAAGGGACGAGGTGAAAAATACCCCGTGGTGCCACCCTAATTCGACAGACCGCAGTCCGTCCTCGTGCGGCAGATAACGGTGCCAACCGACGCGAATTACCCCGACGTTTCGTCGGCTCGCCCGCGCGCTCCGGAGTGGTGGTCGTCCGCCGTCGCCTGCACGGCTCACACCAACGCCGCGCTCTCTGAACAAGGTCTCAAACGGATCCGTCTCCATCAACACTTTGACAGTAATGATACCACCACCGCACGGCATTGTCAAGGCTTTTTTGCCGATTTTTATACGCAAACACCGTATATTTCACCGCCGTGCAGTCATACTGAAAACGGAGGTGATCTCGTTGCACTATACTTGTGAAATTTGCGGCTACAGCACCGAGCCCGCAGAAGAACCCCCTTCCAATTGGGAGCCGTCTTGGTGCTGCCCCGTTTGCGGCAGTGACGGTGAACTGTTTTATCCCGAGGACGAGGAAGACATCCGATAAAAAAACGACCGAAGCACAAAAGCTTCGGTCGTTTTGTCAATTACGCCTGTTGTTCGCGGGTGTAGTCCAAAAGACCGCCTGCGAGCAGCATATCGATCTGGCGTCCCGAGAAGGTGTGGCACAGCTCGATGGTCTGACCCGTGGTGCGGTTTTCCAGCACAACGGGCTCGCCCATCATCAAGCGGCGGCGCACGTCGGGCAGGCACAGCTCGTCGCCCAGCGTGAGTTTATCGTAATCCGCTTCGTTTTTGAAGGTGAGCGGCAAAATGCCTGCGTTGATGAGGTTTGCCACGTGGATGCGGGCAAAGGATTTCACGATGACCGCTTTGATGCCCAGATACAAGGGGGCAAGTGCCGCGTGTTCACGCGAGCTGCCCTGACCGTAGTTGGCACCGCCCACGATGATACCGTCGCCCTCGCGCTTGCAGCGCGCGGGGAACTCGGGATCACAGCGGACAAAGCAGTGCTCGGAAATGGCGGGAATATTCGAGCGCAGGGGCAAAATCTTGGCGCCTGCGGGCATAATGTGGTCGGTGGTGATATTGTCCTCGACCTTGAGCATCAGCTTGGCATTGATGGTATCGGCAAGGGGGGCGGTCTTGGGGAAAGGCTTGATGTTGGGACCGCGCTCGATCACCACGCTGTCCGCTTCTTCCACAGGAGCGGGCAGCACGATCATATTGTCGTTGAGCAGGAATTTTTCGGGCATTGTCACCACGGGAGCGTCGCCCAGTGTGCGCGGGTCGGTGAACACGCCCGTCAGCGCAGCGGCAGCCGCCGTTTCGGGGCTGACGAGATACACCTGTGCGTCAGCAGTACCCGAGCGGCCTTCAAAGTTGCGGTTAAAGGTACGCAGGGACACACCCGCGGAGTTGGGGGATTGACCCATACCGATACAAGGACCGCAAGCACATTCGAGAATACGCGCACCCGCGGCGATCAGATCGGCCAGCGCACCGTTTTCGGCGAGCATATTATATACCTGCTTGGAGCCGGGGGCGATGGAGAGGCTCACGTCGGGATGGACGGTCTTGCCTTTGAGGATTGCCGCGACTTTGAGCATATCTTGCAGGGAGGAGTTGGTGCAGGAGCCAATGCAGCATTGATTGACGCGCATACCTGCCAACGCCGACACGGGTTTGACCGCATCGGGAGAGTGGGGGCAAGCCGCCAAGGGTTCAAGTGCAGACAGGTCGATGGTGATGACCTCATCGTACACCGCGTCCTCATCAGCTGCCAGCGCCACCCAGTCGGCCTCTCTGCCCTGCGCCGCCATAAACTGACGGGTCACGTCGTCGGAGGGAAACACGGAAGTGGAAGCGCCCAGTTCCGCGCCCATATTGGTGATAGTGGCGCGTTCCGGCACGGACAAGGTCTTGACGCCCTCGCCCGCGTATTCGACGATCTTGCCCACGCCACCCTTAACGGACATACGGCGCAGCACTTCGAGGATGACGTCCTTCGCCGCCACCCACGGGGACAGCTTACCTGTCAGCTCGACCTTGACGATGCGGGGCATCGTGATGTAATACGTACCGCCGCCCATCGCGACTGCCACGTCCAGACCGCCCGCACCAAACGCCAGCATACCGATACCGCCGCCCGTAGGGGTGTGGCTGTCGGAGCCGATCAGGGTTTTGCCGGGGATGCCGAAACGCTCCAGATGCACCTGATGGCAGATGCCGTTGCCGGGGCGGGAAAAGTATAAGCCGTGCTTTTTGCACACGGTCTGGATATACCGATGGTCATCGGCGTTTTCAAAACCCGTTTGCAGGGTGTTGTGATCAATATACGCCACCGAGCGCTCGGTGCGCACACGCGGCACGCCCATGGCTTCAAATTCCAGATAAGCCATTGTGCCCGTAGCATCCTGCGTCAGTGTTTGGTCGATCCGCAGACCGATCTCCTGTCCCACGACCATTTCGCCGCAGACCAAGTGTGCGCGGATGAGCTTTTGTGCTAAAGTATCTCCCATAGTTGCCATCGCCTCTCTTTTGGAATATCTCTCATTATGCACGATTTTTCTCTTTTTGTCAACCGTTGCCGCATATTTGCACGCGCGGCGGCATACACCGAAAACAGAGAGGAGTTGCGTAATATGGTCTGTCGCATTACCGAATTACATAATAAGGAAGTTATTGACCTCGACACAGGCAATCGGCTTGGCTGTGTGGACGACGTGGAGGTGGATTCGTGCAGCGCGTGTCTTTGCGCCATCGTGATACACGGGCGACCGCGCTTTTTGGGGCTGGGCGGTCACGAGCCCGACATCGTTATCCGCTGGGAAGATATTGCCGTGATCGGCGACGAAACGGTTTTGGTACATTTTCGCTGTCCGCCGACCCCCGTTTCCTGCAAGCGCAAGGGCGGAATTTTGAAAGAACTGTTCGGTCGGCGTTGACACCAAGGCATTGCGGGTGTAAAATGCTTGTGTATATGCAAAAAAGGAGGTGCGGCTTTTGGCTAAGACCGTTGTGGTGGGTATGAGCGGCGGCGTAGACAGCTCGGTGGCGGCTTTGCTGTTAAAACAGCAGGGCTTTTCGGTCATCGGCGTGACGATGCGGCTTTTGGATAGCCGCACCTTGCCGCCCGATAAAGATCCGCTGGCGGAGGCAAATGACGCCGCCACCGTTTGCGAGGTGCTGGGTATTCCCCACCGCGTACCCGATTTCACCGAGCCGTTTCGGCGGCAGGTGGTGGATATTTTCGCGGCGGAATATGCCGCGGGGCGCACCCCCAACCCCTGCATTTTGTGCAACCGCGCGCTCAAATTCGGCGCGATGTGGGAATATGCCAAGGCTATCGGCGCGGACTATATCGCCACGGGGCATTACGCACACGTCATACAGGACGACACAAGCGGGCGGTGGCAGTTGTGTTGCGGCGACAGCGCCAAAGATCAAAGCTATATGCTTTATTCGCTCACGCAAGAGCAGCTCGCGCACACGCTGTTTCCGCTGTGCGGTATGGACAAGGCGCAGGTGCGCGCGCTGGCGGCGGAATATCGGTTGCCCGTCGCCAACAAGGGCGACAGTATGGACATCTGCTTTGTCCCCGACGGCGACCACGCGGCGTTTTTGCGCCGCTACACGGGGCGCACGATGCCTGCGGGCGATTTCGTTGACGAAAACGGCACCGTTTTGGGGCAACACGCGGGACTTGACCGCTACACCGTCGGTCAGCGCAAGGGGCTCGGCATTGCGCTGGGACAACCGATGTACGTCGTGCGTCTTGACGCCGCCGCCAATCAGGTGGTGCTGGGCGTTGAGGGGCGGCAATATGCCGACGCGCTGGTCGCCGAGCAGTTAAACTTCGTATCCATTCCGCCCCCCACGGCACCGCTTACGGTCACCGCGCGTATTCGCTATCAGGCGAAGCCTGCGGCGGCGACGGTGACAATACAGGCTGACGGCACCGCTTTGGTGGCATTTGAACAACCGCAGCGCGCGGTGGCACCGGGACAGGCGGTCGTATTTTACGACGGTGACCTGCTGCTTGGCGGCGGCACTATCCGTTGACGGAAAATCCAGAAAAAGGACGGCGAAAAAGCGGCTTCCCGCTTAAAAATATGAAGCACAACTCTTTCAAAAAAGGACTGGTGGACGGTCTGCCTATCGGCATCGGCTATCTGTCCGTTTCCTTTGCCTTTGGCATATTTGCCATTGCCAACGGGCTGGCTATCCCCGAAACGCTGCTCATCTCGATGACCAACGTCACTTCGGCGGGACAGCTGGCGGCAGTCCCCATCATCGCGGGCGGCGGTCTGCTCAGCGAGCTGGTGGTGTCACAGATCATCATCAACCTGCGCTATGCGCTGATGTCGGTATCTCTGTCGCAAAAGCTGGGGCCGTCGGTGCGGCTGTTTGACCGCTTTCTCATCAGCTTTGTCAACACCGACGAGGTGTTTGCGGTGGCGTCCGCACAAAGCGGCACCGTCGGGCGCGGCTATATGTACGGGCTTATCACCACGCCCTATCTCGGTTGGAGCTTGGGTACGCTGCTCGGCGCGGTGGCGGGCGATATTTTGCCCGAAATTATCACCGCCGCCTTGGGGCTGGCGATTTACGGTATGTTTATCGCCATCGTGATGCCCGGTGTGCGCTCGCACCGCGCAACGGCGTTCTGCGTCGGCGTGGCGGCGGCTTTGAGCGTGGCGTTTTACTATCTGCCCGTCCTGCGGGATATCCCCGATGGATTTGTCATCATCATCTGCGCCGTTGCCGCCGCTTTGCTGTGCGCGGCGGTCGCGCCCATTGAGGTGACCGAGGAAGGGGGCGCAGACAATGCCTGAATACGGCTTTTTCGTCTATCTGGCGGTGTGTGCGGGTGTGACCTATCTCATCCGTATGCTCCCCTTGGTGCTGGTGCGCAAAAAAATCAAAAACCGCTTTGTTTTATCTTTCCTTTACTATATTCCCTTTGCGGTGCTGACCGTGATGACCGTCCCTGCCTGTTTTTATGCCACGGGCAATATCTGGTCGGCTATAGCGGGCGTGGCTGTTGCGCTGTTTGTCGCGTGGAAGGGCAAGGGTCTGCCCGTGGTGGCGGCTTGCGCCTGCGTGGGTGCGTTGGCGGTAGAAGTTCTGTGTCGATACGTGTTGGTTTAAGGCGAAAAATTATTTCGTTTTGTATACACATTGTTCATAATTTTCTGCTATTATTTTCCTATACTGAAATTGGACTAAAAAACACCACGCTGTGTGCGCTGTTCGTTCGCACGGCAGGAAAGTGGGTATCTGTATGTTAAAACTGGAAAATATCGTCAAAACCTATGCGCTGGGCGACACCGAGGTGCACGCGCTCAAAGGCGTGAGCCTGCAATTTCGCCGCAACGAGTTCGTGTCGGTGCTGGGCCCTTCGGGCTGCGGCAAAACGACGCTGCTCAACATTGTCGGTGGTCTTGACCGCTACACCAGCGGCGACCTGTCCGTAAACGGCGTGTCCACCAAAAAGTTCACGGACGGTGACTGGGACGCCTATCGCAACCATTCCATCGGCTTTGTGTTCCAAAGCTACAACCTCATCCCCCACCAGACGGTGCTGGCAAACGTGGAATTGGCACTAACACTGTCGGGCGTGTCCAAAGCAGAGCGCACCCGCCGTGCAAAGGAAGTGCTCGAGCGCGTCGGTTTGGGCGATCAGCTCAAGAAAAAGCCCAATCAGATGTCGGGCGGTCAGATGCAACGCGTGGCGATTGCCCGTGCGCTCATCAACAACCCTGAGATCTTGTTGGCGGACGAGCCTACCGGTGCGTTGGATTCGACGACCAGTGAGCAGATCATGGACCTTTTGCGCGAGATCGCCAAGGACAAGCTGGTCATTATGGTCACCCACAACCCCGAGTTGGCGGAGCAATACTCCACCCGCATCATCCGCCTGTTGGACGGCGAGGTACAAAACGACAGCAACCCCTATGACGG
Organism: Oscillospiraceae bacterium; assembly: GCA_015066215.1. GTDB lineage: Bacteria > Bacillota > Clostridia > Oscillospirales > Acutalibacteraceae > HGM12789. The sequence continues at coordinate 12,141 of SVOU01000004.1, forward strand.
TGAAGAGGTCGTTACTCCTGCGGCTGTTGACGACAAGGTCGCACGCCGCGCCGCCAAAAAGGCACGTAAAAAGCGCTCGATGTCTTATTTTACCGCCATTTCTTTGAGTCTTAACAACCTGATGACCAAAAAAGGGCGCACGATTTTGACCTCGTTTGCGGGCAGCATCGGTATCATCGGCATCGCGCTGATCTTGTCCCTGTCCACGGGCATCAACGCCTATATCAATCAGGTGCAAGAGGACACCCTTTCGTCCTACCCCATCTCGTTGCAGGCGGAGAGTGTCGATATGTCTGCGCTGATGCTCACGTTGATGGGCAATAACGCCGAAAAGGAAGAAAATGCCCACCCGCTCGACAAGGTCTACGGCAGCCAGATCACCTATGAGATGTGGAACGACCTCAACTCGGCGGAAACCACCCTCAACAACCTCAAGGATTTCAAGGTGTGGCTGGAAAGCGAAAACTGCCCGCTCACAGCCTACACCAGCGCGATACAGTATCAATACGCCGTCAAGCCTTCGATCTACACCAAAGATAAAAACGGCAAGATCGTCAAGTCGGACGTTGAACAGCTGATGCAAGAGCTGATGAAATCGATGTACGGCGGCGTCGGTAGCGTCACCTCATCGTCAATGTATCAGACCGCTTTTTCCAACATCTCGGTCTGGCAGGAGATGCTCGCGGGTAAAAACGGTGAGCCTGTCAGCGACCTGGTCAAGGGACAATATGACGTGTTGGCGGGCAAATGGCCCGAAAGCTATAACGAGATCGTGCTGATCGTGGACAAAAACAACGAGATCAGTGACCTTGTGATGTATGCGCTGGGTCTGGAAACTGCCGAGCACATGGAAGAGATCATGCAGGCGGCAATCAATCAGCAGGAAATTGACACTTCCAATCAGTTGGCGTTTGGCTACGACGAGATCCTGGCGATGGAGTTCAAGATGCTGCTGGAAGCGGACACCTACCAAAAGAACGCCGACGGCAGCTACACCGACCTGACCGCCACAGAGGCGGGGTTGGATATTCTTTACAACGGCTCGGACAAGGCGGTCAAGCTGCGCGTGGTGGGTATTTTGCGCCAGAACGCCGACGCTGCGGCAGGTATGCTGGGCGGCGGCATCGGCTACACCGCCGCGCTGACCGACTATATGATCGATAAAACGATGGCGTCTGATCTGATCGCCGCACAGCTCGCCGACAAAACGGTGGACGTGCTCACGGGCAAGCCGTTTAAGCCCGCACAGGTGCCGACCCTCACCGACGCCGAAAAAACGCAGGCGGTCAAGGAGCATATTGCCAAGCTGACCACCGCCGAAAAGGCCACCCTCTACGCCGCCGTGATGGCCACCCCTTCGGAAGCCTATCTCTCCGCCAAGGTGACGGAATATCTGGGCAACACCGACCGCGCCGCGCTGGAGCAGATGATCATTCAGTCTTACAGCCAGCAAGCGGGTGTGACCGACACCTCGACGATTGAAAAATATATCGGCGAGATGGAGGACGAAACTCTGTTTTCCTATGCCGCACAGATGGTGCGGCAGGTGGTCACCGAGCAATACGCCGCCGCTGTGCAAGCACAGCTTGGCGGTTTGTCGGGCGAACAGTTGGCGATGATGCTCGACGGCGCGGTGGCAAGTGACACCTTCACCGCTGAGCAATATGCGGCGATCTACGAAAACCACGTTCCCTCCCCCTATTCCGACAGCACCTATGAGGATACGCTGACCGCTTTGGGTCACGTGGACAAATCCTCTCCTGCTGTCATTCAGTTGTTTGCTTCCAGCTTTGAAAACAAGGATATGATCGCCGAGGCGATCGCTGATTATAACGTGGGCAAGCATGAGGACGATCAGATCACCTACACCGACTACGTGGCCCTGCTGATGTCCTCCATCACCACCATCATTAACGCTATCTCCTACGTGCTGATCGCTTTCGTGGCTATCTCGCTGGTGGTATCCTCCATTATGATCGGTATCATCACCTATATCTCGGTGCTGGAACGCACCCGCGAGATCGGTATTCTGCGTGCGATCGGCGCGTCCAAGCGCGACGTGTCCCGCGTATTCAACGCAGAAACGCTGCTGGTCGGCTTGGTGGCAGGACTTATGGGTATCGGCATCACGCTGCTGCTCATCATCCCCATCAATATCATCATCCGCGCCTTGACCGAGATCTCCACCCTTGGTGCTTCGTTGCCGCCGGTGGGTGCCGCCGTTCTGGTGGGCGTCAGCGTGGTGATGACGATGGTCGCGGGTCTGATTCCCGCCCGCGTTGCAGCGCGCAAAGATCCCGTCGAAGCCTTGCGCAGCGAATAATATACGCTCACAAAAAGACCGCTTGCCCAATGCAAGCGGTCTTTTTTCAGTCGTCGATAGGTTTGCGGGGACGGTCACCCTGTTCATAGCGGCAGCGCAGTTTTGACAGCGCTTTGGTTTCGATGCGGGATACGTAAGAGCGCGAAATACCGTAAAGCTTTGCCACCTCGCGCTGGGTCATCCCCTCTCCCACCAAGCCGTAGCGGCGTTCCAATATTTCCCGCTCACGTGCGGTCAGGCACTCCTGCATATACCGTTTGAGCCGTGCCGCATTCCACTTGGTCGCGGTGTCCTCCTCCAGCGAGTCCTCCCCCACCAGCACGTCCAGCAGCGTTAAAGGATTTCCCTCCTTATCCACGTCAATAGGCTCGGACATCGACATCTCTTGCTGGGTGCGCTTGCTCGCCCGAAAATACATCAGGATCTCGTTTTCAATACAACGGGCGGCGTAGGTCGCGAGCCGCGTACCTTTGGTATAGTCAAAGGTTGCCACCGCTTTCATCAGTCCTATGGTACCGATGGAAATAAGATCTTCCTGCTCTCGCGCCGTGCCGTAATATTTGCGCACTACGTGCGCCACCAGCCGCAAATTATGCTCCACCAGCCTGTCACGCGCTTTCAAATCGCCGCCCTCGCGGTACGCCACCCACGCCTCCATCTCTTGCTGTGCCGTCAGCGGTTTGGGGAATGCGCCCGTCTGCACCACGTGCAGTGCCATATACCATATTTGCGACAAGGCTTGCAGCCATTGTAATAACAATACACTCCCTCCTTTCTACACAACCTATGCATAAACAGACAAAAAACTGCCCGTCCCCCAAAATAGGGACGGGCAGTTCGTTTTTGGTGATATTATCCTACAAAAGAATAGCTCGGCTCGGTGACGCCGGTTTCCGTATCCGTCGAGGTGGTGTTGTCGCCCGTGTCCGACGGATCGGTGGGGTCGGTGACAATCTGGGTGGTCGGCGGCGTGCTGATATACAGACGGATGACCGAGTTGCGTTTGACCTCGGCACCCACTTCCAGATCGGTCTTGTCAACGCGACCCGCTTCCTGCGTGGAAACGAGAAGCGGGATGCTTTCGCCAACCTTAAAGCCGCACTGTTCCAGGAACAACCGTGCATATTGTTCTTCCCAACCGGTCATATCGGGGACGGTAATGGTCTCCTTGCCGGCACTGATGACAACGGTGATGGTCGTACCTTTGTCGGCACTGGCAGAGGGTGCGGGGTTTTGCTCCAAAATAGTGCCGGCGGGCTTGTCGCTGATCACCATTTTGTCAATTTTCAGCACCATATTACCGTTGAGCGTCTCGTGAATGAGCTCATAATAGTTTTTGTTCAGCACTTCGGGAACAACGTGCTGCGGGTTATAGTCGCCGTAGGTCGTAGAGGTGGTCGGCTGGGTCGACGAAGCGGTCGTAGAGGTGGTGGTCGTGGTACCCGTACTGTCGCCGCCGAACATTTCGGGGAACAGCATCTTTATGATACCAAATGCAAGCAGGAACAACACTAAGAACACGCACAACGCAATGACCGCGATCATTACACCGCGCTTGCTCTTTTTACCCTCGCGCGGCTCTTCGTCAAAATCGGGAATGACCACTGCGGCCGCGCCGTCGTCGTCATCCTCCACCAGCAGATCGTTCACGGCTGCCGAAGCGGTCAACGCTTCCTGCCACTGTTCCACCTTGCGCGGACGGCGATCAGCCACCACCTGCAAGCCGTTAAACAGGCTCACCGCCACCTGATCGGGCAATTCCTCTGCCACGGAAGCGGGTACGAAGAGATCGTTTCCGGCCGCAGCGCGGTTGCCGGCGTCGGGTGCGGGTGCGCCCGTCAGCACACGGAACAGGGTTGCGGTCAAGCCGTAGACGTCGGTGGATGTGGTGATCGGCGCGTCAAAATTATACTGTTCGGGCGCAGCGTAGCCTGCGGCAAGTGCGGGCTTGAGATCGCCGCTGACAGTCCGCGCTTCGGGAATCATAAAGCCGCGCAAACGCAGACGCCCCTCGTTATCCACCATCACGGTTTTGGTAGAGATACCCATATGCAGCACACCTGCGGCATGCAACGAGCGCACACCCACCAAAAGCGGTATCAGCAAGGGACGTACGTCGTCCCAGCGCATACGACCGCCCTTTGCAGACAGATACGCTTCCCACGTTTGTCCCTCTTCCACCTCGGTGATAACGTAGGCGGTGTTGTTGTCCTCGAAAATATCATAGGTGGGGTACAGGATCGCCACGTCACGCATACGCGCCAATGCACGGGCGTGGGACAAGAACTTCGTCTTGTAATCGGCGTAGGTATTCTCACAACCGCCGATGATGCGCACGGTCATATCCGTGTCGCGCTCGCAAAGGGTGTAAGGGAAAAACTCGTGGATCTGGCAGGGGGATTTCGCCACCGTGTCCATACCGATATAGGTGATGCGGTCGCCGCCCTCGACGACGCCCACGCCCACCAGATACCGCTCAGACAGCATCGTGCCGACGGGCAGACAAAACGCGTCGTTTTGCGCATTGACGGAGTGCCCGCAGATCCCACAGGTATCGCGCCCTGCGGGCAACGGGTTCATACAGTTCATACAAAGCTCTTCCTTGTTCATCATCAACGACCTCCTGATCGTAAATACACTATATATCAGCGCAGCAGCTGCTCGCGCTTGACCTGACGGATATCTCTGCCGACAAACACGATCGGCTGGAACGCCCCGATAACGCGGGACGCCACCGCTTCGCCGTAACGCTCCGCGATCTGCCCTAATGACAGATTGGTGCTGATGATCGTCGGCAGACCTGCCAGCTGGCGGGTGTTGAGCAGCTCGTACAGGCTGGCGGTGTAAAACGGGCCCGTAAACTCCGTGCCGAGATCGTCGATCACCAAGAGGTCACAGGCGGACAGCTTCTCCAGCGTATCGCCGTCGGCTCTGCCGAAATGCTCGCGTTCAAGCTGGTGGAACAGTCTGCCTGCGGGGCCGTAGACCACGCCGAAGCCTTTTTCTGCCGCCGTGCGGGCGATCGCCAGCGACACCTGCGTTTTGCCCGTACCCGTAGGGCCGCACAAGAGCAAGCTTTCGGACTCGTTGGAAAAGTCAGCCGCATAGTGACGGCAAAAATCCAGCACCCGCTCCATTCGTACGCGGGGGGACATCCCGTTTTCAGCGGTATCGGGATAATAGGCGGTGGTCAGGCTGTCAAAGGTGGGAAGCTTGACCTGTGCGGAGCGTTCCAGATGCTGTACCGCCAACTCTTTGAGCAGCGCATCCAGACAGGCGCACCGCTTTTGATCAACGTAGCCCGTGTCGCGGCACAGAGGACAGGCGTATTGCGGCTCGAAGTTCGTCACCGTTTCGCCCGCTTCCCGCAAGATGGTCGCCAGCTCCGTCTGCAACGCCAGATTTTCGTCGCGGATACGCGCCACGACCGCCGTCACGTCCGCGCGGTCGAGCACCGCCCTGACCACCTGCGCGGAGCTCGCCGCCAGCGCGCGCTCCACCTGAGCCACGCGGGGGTTTTGTGCCCGCATACGGTCTTGCAGCTGCGCCGCCTGTTGGTTGGCACGGGTGCGGCGCTCGGTCAGAATATTGTGGGCTTCTTCATATATACTTTGCTCCAAAGGCATAGCATTTACCCTTCTTTCTTTTGCGGATAGGTCGGCACGTAGTCGCTCAACAGGGCGTCATAGCCCGCCGTGTCCAGCGACCCGCCCGCAGGCTTGGTCGGCTGCTTTTTCTCGGGTTGCAGCTGGGCGACGGCGGTGATGCCGTCCTCGTGCCACGCGCCGAGGATCTGGTCCATATATTTGACCTGAAACTTACCCGTTTTGTTAAGCGTGCGGACATAGGCTTCCTTGATAAGCTCGTCGGCGAGCTGCCACTCGTTAAACCAACGGTCGGCGGCTTGCTTTTGCGCCGACGAGGGGCGGGCAACGGCAAGATCGAGCAACACTTCCAGCCGCTCAAAGGCTTTGCGCAGGCGTTCCAGCCCGCACAAGTATTCTTCTGCCGCCGTGACGGTGGTAATATCGCGGTCCACCCAATCGAGTGCCATTTTTTCAATATAGCGCATATTGTTGTGGCTGTGCGCTACCGCCCACGTGACCGCCATCGTGATCACCTCGGACGGCATACCGCAGGTGTCGAATAAGTAAAGCAGCGTTTCGCTGTCGCCGCCCGACAGGGGTTTGCCGAGGCGCATAGACACGGTTTCCAAGAGATCGGCAAACTCCTTGCAAGTTTGCTGGCGTCGCGTTACCTCGAACAGTTGCGGCTTGACTGCCGCGGGGCGCGCTTTGGCAACAGGGGCAAACTCCGTGGCTGTTGCGGGCACTTCCTCTGCTGCAGGCGCGGGGGCTGGCTTATTTTCCGCAGGCATTGCCGCGAGGGCGGCGCTGTCCGCCCCAGTCAGCACGCCTGCCGCCATCCAAAACTCCAACGCGTCGACACATTCCGTCCGATCACATTTGAGCGCGGCCGCGCAGGCGTTTTCGTCAAAGGGGGCGCCGTGGCGGGCAAACCACAAAAGCACCTTGAGCGGCAAAGCGCCCGCCGTCGGCAAGCAGCCGTCTGCCACCGCTTTCGGCACCAGCATCATATCGGTCAAGTCCATACTGCTCCACCGCACATCCATAGGTTTGCCCCCTTTCTTTCCATAGATACTTTTATTATATCAGCGTCAACGCCGCAAGGCAAGGAAAACTTTTGAGGCTTGTTTGGTGCATTTTGCGCGAAATAAAAATTTTTATCTTTTTTCCAACTTTTTGCCCACTCTCCCGCATATATACACAGAATATCAAAAAAGAAAGGGTGCTTTTTGATGAAACGTCGTTTATGTGTACTCGCCGCCGTGGCGGCTATGTGTCTGTGCTTGTTGGTAGGCTGTTCTGCCGCGGGCGACAAGCTTTCGGACTCCCCCTCCAATATGGCACCGGACTATTCCGCGGGCGACCGCGGCAACGAGATGTACGGTGACAAATATTACGGCTCCGACGTGGATATGGAAAACGGCAGCTCCGTGAGCGGCGGCCTGTCTGCCGACCTGACCGGATCTGCCGACGCCAACCGCAAAATTATTGAGCGCACCGAGATGTCGGTGCAGACCAAGACCTACGACGCGCTGATGAGCGCTTTGTCCGCGCGGCTCAAAACGGTGGGCGGATATGTCGAAAGTGCGCGGGAAAACGCGTCGGGACAGCGCTACGCTAACATCGTGGTGCGCGTGCCTGCAGACAAGACCGCCGATTTTCAAGCGGCACTCACCGAAAACGGCACGGTGACCGACAGCTACACCACCACCGAGGACGTCACGCTCTCCTACGTGGATATCGAGAGCCGTATCGCCGCGCTCAAAGCGGAGCAGACCGCCCTGCTCGCTATGCTGGAAAAGGCGCAGGAGATCAAGGATCTTTTGGATATCCAAAGCCGCGTCACCGAGGTGACCGCCCAGCTGGAATCCTATCAGTCCCGCCTGCGCACCTACGATTCGCTGATCGCGTACAGCACCGTCACGCTCAACATCTATGAGGTCGAGCGGGTGCAGATCGTGGAGGAGCTGACCGTTTGGGAAGAGATCGGGCAAACGCTGTCCAACAACCTCGAGGATATCGGCGACGGCTTCGTCGGTTTCTTCGTGTGGTTTGTCGGCGCGCTTCCCTATCTGCTGCTTTTTGCTATCCCCGTTTGCGTGGTGTTGTTTATCATCATCAGACGCTGCCGCCGTCGCCGCAAGGCTGACAAGGAATAAAGGCATAGTTGCCCTCACCCCCACATAATTTTGTAGGGGTGAGGGTTTATGTTTTTGGTGTGGAGCAGACGGGCAAAACTGTGGTTTTGGGGCGTGGCGGCTTTGTGTCTCTTGTTGCCGCTGACAGCAGGACTGTTGGCGGGGCGCGGCGCGCCTACTGACGGCAAATATATCCGCTGGGTGGATTTTGACGTGCCGTACGAGGCACTTGACTACGCGCTCAGCTTGGATATTCGCTCGCACACCGAGGAAGAAGTGCCGCTCTGCTGGGTGGATCTGCTCGCCTGCGTGGCCGCCCGCTACGGCGGCTTTCAAAACTATCAAAAAAGTCAACTGACCGCGGTCGCCGACCGTCTGCGAGGCGGCGAATCACTCGAAAGCATCACCGAAAAATTGACCGCCTTTTCCTATTACCGCGAAGCCTACGGCGCGGTACTGGATGGGCTGGTGGGGGTGTTTTGCGAGGAGCGTCCCTCCGAAAACGGCGAAATGGCACAAGAGTGGGTCTACGGACTCAAAGCCTTTTCCCCCATCGCGCAGGGGTATTATTATAACGACTACGACGATTTCGGTGCGAGCCGCTCTTACGGCTATCGCCGTCGCCACCTCGGGCACGATCTGATGGGCAGCGTCGGCACCCCTGTTATTGCCGTCGAGAGCGGTGTGGTGGAGGCGGTCGGCTGGAACACCTACGGCGGTTGGCGGGTCGGTATCCGCAGTCTTGACGGGCGGCGGTATTACTACTACGCCCACCTGCGCAAGGATCACCCCTACGCCGCCGACCTCGCGGTGGGGCAGCGCGTGACCGCGGGGGACGTGATCGGCTATATGGGACGTACGGGATACAGCACCACCGAAAACGTCAACAATATCGACACGACGCACTTGCATTTTGGGTTGCAGCTGATTTTTGACGAGTCGCAAAAAGAAGGCAATAACGAGATCTGGGTGGACGTGTATGCGCTCACCCGCCTGCTCTATCGCCACCGCAGCGCGGTGGTGCGGGCGGAAAACGGCAAGGATTTCGTGCGCAAATTTGCTGTGCTTGAAAAATAACAAAAAGGCGTCAGGAACACCTGACGCCTTTTTGTTTTGGGAGGCACTTACTTCTTCATCTCAAAGGATTTGCAGTCGGTGCACTGGTCCATCGTGGGGTTCGCCTCGTGGGTGCCCACCAGAATCTGGTTGAGCGAGCAATAGTTTTCGTGATCACAATGGTGTACGCACTGCGCAACCGTGCACTGAATGCTCTTGTTGGATTGGGTTTTATCACAGCAGCCCATTTTTCGCCGCCTCCTTCGTGAAAATTGACGCCAAACCGCGTCTTTTACAGTATGCGCGAATTTGGCGCGGCTATACGCCCGAAAAACTGCTGTGATTTCTGCAAATTTTCTTAAAAAAGGCTTTACAAACGCAAAAGTGCGTGTTATACTAAATCGGTACGCGATGTACAATCCTTTGTCTCGGCTCGCGGAGTATGCCTCTTTGAGGAGCGCCGTTTCCCGACGCTGGGGCTTTGGAAATATCATGAAAGAGGTGCTGCTATTATGATGCTGCCCGAGGAAAAAACCGCCATTATGAAGGAATTTGCGACGCACGAGGGTGACACCGGTTCTCCTGAAGTTCAGATCGCCGTGCTGTCCCGCCGCATTTCCGACCTGACCGAGCACTTGCGTGTGAACAAGAAGGACTACCACTCCCGTCGCGGTATGCTCAAGATGATCGGTCATCGCCGCAACCTGCTCAACTATCTGCAGAAGAAAGATATCAACAGATATCGTGCTATCATCGAAAAGTTGGGTCTGCGCAAGTAATTCCTTGGGGGCAGGCGGGTTTTCCCGCCTGCCTCAAACTGCATTTTCCCCTTTTTGTCCGCTTTGCGGCGCAGAATGCGCAATTAGCAGTGAAACGAGCGCTTTCTCGAAAAAGCGTTGGTTTTATTGCTAATGGTCGTGGCTGTGCCGCCGGAAATATATTATTTTAGGAGGTCAATACCATGTCCGAAAATTTTCGCACCTTTGAAACAACCCTCGCCGGTCGTCCTTTGGTAGTGGAAATGGGCAAAATGGCGCAGCTCGCGAGCAGCGCTTGCCTCATTCGCTACGGCGAGACCGCTATTCTCTGCTCGGTCACCGCTTCTGACAAGCCCCGTGAGGGTGTGGACTTCTTCCCCATGTCCGTGGACTATGAGGAGAAGCTCTATGCCGTGGGTCGTATTCCCGGCTCTTTCCAGCGCCGTGAAAGCCGTCCCTCCGAGAAGGCGATCCTCACCTCTCGTGTGATCGACCGCCCCATCCGTCCCCTGTTCCCGAAAGATATGCGCAACGACGTGACGGTGGTCTGCACCGTGATGTCCGTTGATCCCGATTGCGCGCCCGAGACCACCGCTATGATCGGTGCTTCCGTGGCGATCGCCACCTCCCCCATTCCGTGGGACGGCCCCATCTCCGGTGTGGTCGTGGGTATGGTTGACGGCCAGTTCGTCATCAACCCCACCGCCGAGCAGGAGAAGCGTTCCGAGATGCACGTGACCGTGGCGTCCACCGCCGATCTGGTTGCGATGATCGAGGCCGGTGCCAACGAGATCGACAACGACACGATGTTTGACGCGATCATGGCGGGTCACGAGGCCAACCAGCAGATCGTCAACTTCATCAACGATATCGTCAAGGAAGTGGGCAAGCCCAAGTTCGAGTTCACCTCCAACGATCCCGATCCCGAGATGTACGAAGCCGTCAAGGATTTCTGCATCGAGGACGTGCGCTATGCGCTCGACACCGACGACAAGCGTATCCGCGACGAGCGTTTGCGCCCCGTCTATGATGCTATGCACGCTAAGTTTGACGAGGTGTATCCCGAGCAGATCGCGAAGCTCGACGAGTGCCTCTACAAGCTGCAGAAATACGTCGTGCGCCGCTGGCTGCTCGACGACGGCAAGCGCGTGGACGGCCGTGGCATCAACGATATCCGTCCTTTGAGCGCGGAAGTGGATCTGCTCCCCCGCGTGCACGGCTCCGGTATGTTCACCCGCGGTCAGACTCAGGTGCTCACCACCGTGACCCTGGGCAGTGCCCGCGACCGTCAGCTGCTCGACGGCTTGGATGACGAGACTGACAAGCGCTATATGCACCACTACAACTTCCCCTCCTACTCCGTGGGCGAGACCAAACCCTCCCGCGGCCCCGGCCGTCGCGAGATCGGTCACGGTGCGCTGGCTGAGCGCGCGCTCGTGCCCGTGCTGCCCTCCGAAGAGGAGTTCCCCTACACCATGCGTCTGGTGAGCGAGGTGCTCTCCTCCAACGGTTCCACCTCTCAGGCCTCCATCTGCGGCTCTACGCTCGCGCTGATGGCTGCCGGCGTGCCGATCAAGGCGCCCGTTGCCGGTATCTCCTGCGGTCTGGTGACCGAGGGTGACCGCTTTATGACCATGGTCGATATTCAGGGTCTTGAGGACTTCTTCGGCGATATGGACTTTAAGGTCGGCGGTACCAAAAAGGGTATCACCGCCATTCAGATGGACCTCAAGGTGCACGGTCTGACTCCCGCCATCATCCGTGAGGCGCTGGACAAGACCTACACCGCTCGTTGCTATATTCTCGACGAAGTGATGCTCAAGGCTATCCCCGAGGTGCGCACTGAGCTGTCCAAATATGCTCCCAAGATGCTCTCCACCAAGATCGACGTCGACAAGATCGGCGGCGTGATCGGTAAGGGCGGCAAGGTCATTCAGCAGATCCAGGCTGAGTGCGAATGCACCATCACCGTGGAAGAGGACGGCACCGTGTCTATTCTCGCCACCGACATCGACAATGCGCGCCGCGCGTTGCAGGTGATCGAAACGATCGCCAAGGATCCCGAGATCGGTGCGATCTACAAGGGTAAAGTCACCCGCCTGATGGACTTCGGCGCATTCGTTGAGATCGCTCCCGGCAAAGAGGGGCTGGTGCACGTCAGCCGCTTGGATCTCAAGCGTGTTGAGCGTGTGGCTGACGTAGTGTCCGTCGGCGATACCATCGCCGTTATGGTGACCGAGATCGACGAGCAAGGTCGTCTGAACCTTTCCCGCAAAGACGCCATCATCAAGATGGAAGGCTTAAACCCCGCCGACTACGCCGAAGCGCCCCGCGCGCCCCGTCGTGAAGGCGGCAACTTCCGTCGCGGTGAGGGTCGCGGTCCCCGTCGCTGATTTATAAAAATCGCATATTCTTCAGGGCGGGGTGAAATTCCCCACCGGCGGTACAGCCCGCGAGCGCCTTTGGCGTTGATTCGGTGAAATTCCGAAGCCGACGGTTACAGTCCGGATGAAAGAAGACACGCATCGGCATTTTTGCGCGCCCTGCTTTTTGGCAGGGCGCGTTTTTTGTCGGGTGCAAAGGAGTTAAATAGTATGGCACACCGCAAACATAAACTGTTCACCCCCGCCAATATCGCGCTCATCGGCGTGATGACCGCGCTTTCCACCATTCTTTATATGTTTTTGCCCGAAATCCCCCTCGTTCCCGGTGTGGGATATCTGAAAATTGACTTTTCCGATATTCCCGCCATTATGTTGGGGGTGTTGGTCAACCCCGTCGCAGGCGTGTGGGTGGAAGTGTTCAAAAACCTGATCCACCTGACAAAAACCACCACCTTTGGCGTAGGCGAACTGATGAATATCGGCGTGGCTACTGCGCTGATTTTCGGTATGTGGGGCGGACTCAAACTGTTTGCGCGGCTGTCGCACCGTCACGCCTTTCACCCGTTTCCCTATTTCTCTGCCGCCACCGTGACGGTGGGGCTGACGGTCTTGGCAGGCTGGCTGCTCAACGCCGCACTCACGCCTGTGTTTTATCGCGTGATGGGTTGGCCGCTGACGGCGGAGCTTTTATGGGCGGGCGTGTGGGGCTCTACCGCCCTCAACGCCGTCAAGGCGGCGCTCAACCTGTTTCCCTTTTACCCCGTGATGTATGCCGCACACAAAGCGTTGGAGCGCAGCGGTAAACTTTTCTCTTGACAAGCTATACCCCTTATGCTACAATAAGTCGAAAACTGTATATCCTTATCCAGAGTGACGGAGGGATCAGGCCCGATGATGTCCGGCAACCTGCCAATTTCGGCAAGGTGCTAATTCCTGCGGGGCGACCCGACAGATGAGGTGGATTTTTTGTTCTCCCCTGCCGTCGGTTGCGCCGACGGCAGTTTTTTTACGTATTTTTTCTCAAAGGAGATTTTGACTATGGCAAGACATTTCTTTACATCCGAATCGGTCACCGAGGGACATCCCGACAAAGTTTGTGACCAGATTTCAGACGCGGTGCTGGACGCTATTTTGGCGAAAGACCCGAGCGCCCACGTCGCTTGTGAAACCACCGCCACCACCGGTATGGTGATGGTGATGGGCGAGATCACCACCACCGCCACGGTGGACGTGCCGTCTATTGCCCGCCAAGTGGTGTGCGATATCGGCTATGACGGTGCGGATCAGGGCTTTGACGGCAACACCTGTGCGGTGTTGTCCACCATTCACGAGCAATCCCCCGATATTGCACAGGGCGTCAACGAGGCGCTTGAACATCGTGAGGGCAACGCTGACAACTACGACCTCACGGGTGCGGGCGATCAGGGTATTATGTTCGGCTATGCCTGCAACGAGACCCCCGAGCTGATGCCGCTGCCCATCTCGCTGGCACACGCGCTGGCAAAGCGCTTGGCGCAGGTGCGCAAGGACGGCACGCTTTCCTATCTGCGTCCCGACGGCAAAACGCAGGTGACGGTGGAATATGACGGCAACACCCCCGTGCACGTGGAAGCCATTGTGGTATCCACCCAGCACAGCGATGCGGTGGAGCTTGACACCATCCGCGCCGATATGATTGCCCACATCATCAACCCCGTGGTGCCCGCCAACCTGATCGACGACAACACCCACATCTTCGTCAACCCCACCGGCCGTTTCGTGGTGGGTGGCCCTCACGGTGACAGCGGTCTGACCGGCCGTAAGATCATCGTGGATACCTACGGCGGCTATGCGCGCCACGGCGGCGGCGCTTTCTCGGGCAAGGATCCTACAAAGGTTGACCGCTCCGCCACCTATATGGCGCGCTATGCGGCGAAAAACGTGGTCGCTGCGGGTCTGGCGAAACGCTGCGAGATCCAGCTCGCCTATGCTATCGGCGTGGCGCGCCCCGTGTCGGTGTTGGTCGACACCTTTGGCACGGGCGAGGTGCGTGACGATGCGCTCGCCGCGGCGGTGGCTAAGGTGTTTGATTTCCGTCCCGCCGCCATCATTGAGCAGCTCGGGCTGCGCAACCCCATTTACCGCCGCTTAGCAGCTTACGGCCATATCGGCCGTGAGGAGTTGGGCGTGGCTTGGGAAAAGACCGACAAGGTCGAAGCTTTGCGTGCCGCGCTCGCACAATAATGCTGTAAAATGCGATTGGGGACAGTCTTTGCAGACTGTCCCCGATTTTTTTACAAGAAAAACGGCGCACACCGCAAGGTGTACGCCGTGTTTTTGTTTTTACAGTTTTTCGCAGGCATCAAAGAATGCTTCAATGCGAGGCAGTTCGCTTTCCTTGTTGCGCGCCATCCAGCTGGCACGGTATTTGGCAAGCCAGCTTGCGGTGTCCGTCACACGCTCAATCGGCTCTGCATCCGGCCAATGAACGTGTGCAAGCTCTGCCGACACGCAGACAGCCTCGGCAGCAAGCAGCATTTCCTTGCGGAACTCGTCTTTTTCCCAAACCTCGTCGGAAAGACGGTCGCGCAGAGCGATATAGCGTTCTTGAATTTCGCCGATGCTTTTGACCAGCGTGGTAGACAGAGGCTCATCCACCAGCTTGGCAAGGCGGAAATAGTTCACGCACAGTCCGGAATAGTAGATACCGTCGTTGAGTTCGCTGACTTCGCGCAAGGTGGCCATCGCCCCCTCGTGGTGATAGCACTGGAAGTCCATCAGCGCATCAAACGCATCTCCCGTTTGGGTCGCCACAGTCCATGATTTGGCAGCGCCCAGCACCATACCGTACATCGACAGTTCCAGGCTGCAGGTGTGACCGAAGTCGCCCCAGTTGGTGTTGAGCACACCGACGGCACCGTGCTTGTAGCCGTATTCCGCCATCAGCGATATGTTCTTTTCGGCCTCCGCCGTCTGCTCGCAGAAGCGGTTCCAAATGCTGGTGCCGGGGCAAACGATCTGCTTGCGCCCCATTTCGGCGAAGCGGATGATATCCTGCTCGGGCGGGTTGGAACTGTAATGCCAGTTGAGGAAATAGGTATCCTCAGGGATTTCGGCAATGGTTTCGGGGTGTTTGAGCAGAATATCCGCCCACATCATCACCTGCTTGCCCTTACTTTTCAAGTGGGCAATGATCTGCTTGACGAAGTCCACGTACAGTTTGGCAGGATCGTGTTCGGTGCCTTTATAAGCCTGTGTGAGGTCAAAGGTTTCATCGCAGCAGATGTTAAAGAGATTGGTCTCGAAATTGGGGGCATATTGGTCAATAAGGCTCTTGATGACCTCGATGCTCTCAGGCTGCAGAGGATCGATGGTGTGGTGAGCCATACGGTCGAACCAACGGTTGGGATGACCTTTATAATCCTTCAGCACACGCAGATGCGCGTATTTTTCCTGATTGAGCAGCTCGAACAGGTGTCCGAAGGTGGACAGAGAAGGCACAAACTCGATAAAGTTTTCTTTGCAATAAGCATCCAGCTCGCGCAGATCCTCTTTGGTGAGATAGCCCGTCTTTTGGATGAGGTCTTTCGTTTCCTCAAACTCAAAAACGTGCTCCACGTAGAGCTGCAAAGAGTTCATCTTGAAATACGCCATCTGGTCGATGAGCCATTTCATAGAGGTCAGATTCGGCACTTTGCCGCGCGTCACGTCGTGGTAGAAGCCACGGTAAGCGAAGTCGGGGCAGTCCTTGATATACAGGCACGGAACGGTGTCGTGACAAAAGATCTGGCGCAGCGTCTGGATAGCATAAAACGCACCCGCAGGGCCTTGCGCCTTGATGCGAATGGCGTTTTCTTCGATCCACAGCTCATAGCCCTCACCCTCGTTGCCGACCTCCACGGTCAGCTCCGCGCCGTCGTTGGCGGTGGGAAGTGCTTTGAGGGCTTTGGTCAGACGGCCATCCGCCAAAGTACCGTTAAAACAAACAGCTTTTTTGGTCAAGGTACCCTCGCCGATCTGCAGGGTCTTGACTTCGGGAATCAGTTTGAGCATATCGTTCTCCTCCTTGCATTGCTACCGATTATTATACATAACATTTCTGAAAAGTGCAAGGAGATAAACGAAATAAGTCCCATTATATTTCAGTTTTTACCGCAAATGTCACTCAACTGGTATAGTCCTCGATAAGAGCCGCCAGCGCGGGGCGGTCGGGCACGGCAACGCCCGCTCTCAGGCGTGCCTGCTCCTCAAAGGGGAGCGACGCCACGAACACTTCGTACACCTGTGTCGGCAGCGGCGCGCCCATCTCAAACACCGCCAGCTGCCCTTCCCACACGCCGATAATAAAGCCGCTTTCGCGTTTGGTCGCCGTTGTCGTGGGCGGCGTTTCGTGCTGCGGCAATATTTTGCCCGCGCGCTCCATACGCATCAGTATCACCGTCGCGGTGCAAAAAAATAAGATCCCCAACCCGAGAAGCGCCACGCGCCATCCGTTTTTTCTCATTTTACGCCACCTCCCGCCATATTGACAGGATAAGTTTGCCCCACAAGGCGACAGATATACGCTCGCACTGCATAATTCTGCCAAAGCGGGAAATTCTTACGGTATACCGTTTGACTTTTTGATACTTTTGAGGTAGAATATAGGCGTATACCTGTGCGGCTTTGCCGCTTTTTATCGGATGACAAAGGAGGAGCTTGGGATATGGAGAATTCCAACCGTAAATGGTACCGCCATCCGGCGTTGGTCATTACGAAACAGGCGTTTTCCGCTTTGGCCAAGATTCTGTTGACGGTTATGCTCATCGGTGCTATCACCGTTTGCCTGGTGGTGTCGGTGTTGGCAATTTATGTGTCCACCAACTTTGACGGCACGGAAAACCTGCCCGATCTCAATCAGGTGAGTGCCGAAAGCAGCAGTTACATCTACGTTCTCGACCCCGCCACGGGCGAGTGGAAGGAAGATATGAAGCTGCAAGGTGCCAACCAGATCTGGACGCCGCTGGAAGAGATGCCCCCTTATATGAAATACGCCATCATCGCCATTGAGGACGAGCGTTATCTCGATCACAACGGCGTTGACTGGAAGCGTACGGTGTCTGCTTTCGCCAACGAAGTGCTCAAATACCTCAATCTGTCGGACAGCACCTACGGCGGCTCGACCATCACCCAGCAGCTCATCAAGATCCTCAACGAGAAAAACACCCCCGACCAGCGCCGTATTGAGGTGAAAATCACCGAGATCTTGCAGGCGTTGGAGATGGAACGCGGCACGTCCTATTCCAAGGACGATATCATTGAGGCGTATCTCAACATTATGCCGATGTCCGAAAACATCGTCGGCGTGGGCTATGCTGCCACTGCCTATTTCAACAAGGACCTGATCGATTGCTCGCTTGCGGAGTGTGCGCTGCTCGCCAGCGTCACCAACAACCCCTCGGTCTATGACCCCTATGAAAACCCCGAAGCCGCCCGCCGCCGTCAGCGTTTAGTGCTGGCGAAAATGTACGAGTGCGGCTTTATCACCGAGGATGAGTACAAACAAGCACTCGGCGAGGAGCTGGTGTTCCGTCGCCGCAATAACACAAGCTTGATCCAAGACTACTACGTCGATATGGTGATCGAAGAGGTCATCAACGACCTGATGGAAAAATACGGCTACTCGTACAGCTACGCGCAGACGATGGTGTTCTACGGCGGTCTTAACATCTATTCCGCCGAGAACAAACAGGAGCAGGCCACCGTCGAAGCAGTCTACAAGGACGATACCAAGTCCCCCTACCCCGCCAAGATCGAAGGCGATCTTGAGGATCCGCAGACCGGTCTTTTCGTTATGGACTATGACGGTCGCGTGGTCGCAACTATCGGTGCGCGCGGTGAAAAAACCGCCAACCGTATCCAAAACTTTTCTACCCAGACCCTGCGCCAGCCCGGTTCGGCTATCAAGCCGCTGTCGGTGTTTGCGCTGGCAACGGAATATGATCTCATCCACTATTCGTCGATGGTGCGCGACTGCTATCTGACGATGCCTGACGGCTCGAAATGGCCGACCAACTACAAGAAAAAGCCCGCCGACAACGGCGACGTGCTGATGACCTATGCGGTGCAAAACTCCTATAACACCGTGCCCGCCCGCCTTTTACAGGTCATCACCCCGAAAAAGAGCTTTGATTTCCTCACCAACTCGCTTGGCTTTGAAAACCTCTACCGCACCTATGTGGATGCCGACGGCACTGTCTTTACCGATATGGATATGGCTCCTTTGGCACTCGGCGCACTGACACAGGGCGTCACCGTGCGCGAAATGTGCGCCGCCTATCAGATCTTCGGCAACGGCGGTGTCTACAATGATCCGTGGTGCTACTATTCCGTGACACAGGGCGAGAATGTGTTGCTTGAAAAGGATTCCAACTCCTATCAGGCCATCTCTCCCCAATCCGCTTACATCGTCAACCGCCTGCTGCAAGAGGTCGTTTTCGGCGCACAAGGCTCCGGTCGCGATATCCGCAGCAGCTGGACGGGTTGGGAGTTCTTTGCCAAGACAGGTACCACCTCCGGTACCGACAACGGCGACCGTGACGTGTATTTCTGCGGCGGCTCACCGCGCTATGTGGCGGCAAGCTGGTTTGGCTATGCCTATAACAAAAACCTGCGCAGTGCCCAAAAGGCGGCGCGTCCGCTGATGAACGCCGCGATGGTGGCGTTGCACAAGGGTATGGACAAGATGGCGTTTGAGGTGCCCGAGGGCATCGTGGAAGCCAACTATTGCGTCGACACGGGTCTTTTGGCTACTAAGGACTGCAAAAAGACGATGGTGGGCGTGTATAAAGAGAACTTTATGCCCGCCAACTGCACACTGCACGGTGCCGTGCCTCCGACCGGCACTAATCCTTCGGGCGGCTCCACCACCGGCGCAGGCACTACCGACAGCACCTCCGCCGGCAGCACAGACGCTACGCAAAGCGGCACCGCTGCCGACACAAGTTCGACCGGCAGCACCGCTTCTACGAGCACTTCTGCTTCCACAAGCAGCACTTCCGCTCAATAATGTAAACACAAAAAATCTCTCCGCACGGTGTGCGGAGAGATTTTTTTATTGTGCATCAAGAAAGTGTCAGCCACATAGCGGGGCGCACCGCACAGGCATCGTAGTACGCGCTGCTGCCACCGAAATCGATCTCGCCGTCAACGCTCATACGCGCGACCATACTTGCCGTGCGACCGGGGGCGCGTAACCAGCCATAGCTATTGCCCGTATCATAGTTTTGGAACGCGCCCTGTGCCACCGCATAGTCGGTGGGCCATACTGCACGGTAGGCACTGGTGGCTGTATCGTGGGTGTTGGGGAGGTGCTGGTTGACCTCACCGATAGACAGCACAAACAAGCGGTCGGTCGTTTTTTCGCCGCCGGCTATATCGGTGACGGTGTTGGCGGGGTTTTCCAATTCGGTTTCGAGGATAAGCGCTTTTTCGGCATCCCCAAACACGGTGTTATAGAAGGTATCGTTAAGCCAAGTGCGCAGGGAGCAGTCACCCCAAGTGACAGACTGCACGTTTTTGTCGTGATAGGGGCGGTTATCCAAGCCGTAGAGACTGACCGCCAGCGCGCGGTTTTCCTCTTTATGGATGATCAGCCACAAAATCGGCTCTTCGTCGTTTTGGATATTGTTATCCTGCTCATAGTGCCCCAGCTCCACGACCTGACCGACCTCTGCCTCGGCAACCGACGCCGCTTTTGTCGGCGTGACAGGCGGTTTTGCCGTGTCCGCAATCAGCGGCGTTTGGGCGGCACAACCGCCAAGCAACAGCAACGCTGCCGCCAACAATATACAAAGAACTGATTTCATCCGTTTCATAAAAACGGCCTCCCATCAATACAAATTCATCTCTTGATTTATTATAGCACAGGTGTTTTCCCGCCGTCAATCCCCACAAACGGTTGAAAGTTTTTGCGCCAGCGCATCCACGTCGCCGTCAAAGAGATAGCCGTCGATGCCGACCGCCCTTGCGCCCGCAATATTATCGGGGTTATCGTCGACGAACACGCAGTCTGCGGCGGCAAGACCGTAGGTGTTGAGCAGGTGGGCGAAAATCGGCGGGTGAGGTTTCACCAAGCCGAGCGGACCCGAAAATACCAATCCGTCAAAAAGCGAAAACAGCTCCTTGAGCGTTGGAATATGTGGCCATTCCGATGCAAACCGACAGCTGATATTCGACAGCAAATAAAGCCGCACGCCACGCGCTTTGAGCGCTTTCACCTGTGCCACAACGCCGTCGATTGGCGGCAAATTTTCTATCCAGCCGTCGAATACGCGGCACGCGACCGCGTGCAAGCGCGCGGGCAGCTGCGCACAAAACAGATGCTTGACCTCATCGTCGGTGATCGCTCCTGCGTCCAGCTTATCCCAGTATTCACGGGCAAAAACCGCCTGTTCGACCTCTGCGCGATCCGCAGGATCCGCCACATAGACGGCGGTGAGCTGCGCGGGAATAAACCGCACCAGTACCTGCCCAAAATCAAATATTACGTGTTTTGCAGCCATAGCATTCTCCATTTTCAGCGCGCCAGCCGTTGCAAAAGCGGTCGGGCAGCCTTAATATCGCTGTCAAAATCGGTACAGGCCGCCTCGACCGACACGTAGCCGTCATAGTCGCAAGCGGCAAGCACTGCGGCCACTTCCTCCACAAACGGTCGGTCAGCCTCCCGCGGTATGCCGCGGTCAATATTTGGACGGGCAATATGCAGATGTGCCAAACGCCCCTTGGTGCGCAAAATCTCC
Organism: Oscillospiraceae bacterium; assembly: GCA_015066215.1. GTDB lineage: Bacteria > Bacillota > Clostridia > Oscillospirales > Acutalibacteraceae > HGM12789. Next base: position 33,146 of record SVOU01000004.1, read on the forward strand.
GTCATCGGCTCACCGTTGCAGGACATATGGTAGGTGTCGGCGTGTAACCTCAAGCGTTCGTCTTGGATGCTGTCCGCGAACGCAATCGCCTGTGCGACGGTGTTGATGGTGTTGGTTTCCGCCGCACGCAACGGCTCGATGACAATGGTAATGCCCCACTTTTCCGCCTCGTCGATCACCATACGCACCGTTTTCGAAAAGCGCTCGAAAAACACGTCCGCAGGCATATCATCAGGGCAGCGACGCGCCGTACCGCTACCGATAACCGCCACTTGGCAGCCAAGCGCGGCGGCGCGCGCCAAGGCCGCACGCACGTAGGGACGCACCGTATCGGCGGCGTCCTCTTGTAAGATTGGGGCGTCACCGGCAAAAAATTGGTTAAAAATGAGTGATTTGAGTCTCATTTCTTCCAACGCACACTTGACCTGCGCAAATTCCTCGTCGCTCAAACAGGACGTGGGATACAGCGGCATTTCAATAAAATCATATCCCGCGGCTTTGATCGCCGCCGCTTGCTGTATATTACCGCAGACACCGAATTTCATACGATTCACTCCTCAAAAAATTATACTTCAACAGCCAAGCCGTCGCAAGCGACCAGTACGCCGTGCGGCGCCATACGCTCGACCAGCGTTTCGTGGTCGGTGTGCAAGGTGCGCGCCATGTGCGAGATGCAAAAGCGTTTGACGTGTGGGGCGAGCGTTTTTTGCATTTCCAGCACCATATTGAGATTGTTATGTTCAAAAATGCGATAGTCTCCGTCAATATCGCCGATGGTGGCATCCAGCACCAACAGATCGGGTTTGGCGCCGATGATCGCCTGTACCTCCGTGTAGAGCAACCACGCGCTGTCCAGCGCATAAAACAGCGTGCGGTCGCCATCGGTGATAAGAAAATGCACCGACGGTGAGCAGGTGCCGTGGTTGGCCTGATAGGCGCTCACGGTGTAGTTACCCAGCGTCGCAGAAGTGTCCGCGGCAAGCGGTGTGAATTTGGCACCCAACGCCTCAAATTGCGCCACCGTTTCGGGACAAAAGTGGTCGGCGTGCGGGTGGGTGTTGATGATATATTTGACCTTGGCGGGATCTTTGCCAAAGGTTTTCATTGCTTCCATAGCGTGGGGACCCGGATCGATCAGCAATGCATCGTCCACCAGTGCCGACGACCAACGGCGATACTCGCCCTTGTTTTCCGTCAGATCGCGCGGCCAATCCGCCGCGCCCGTGCCCAAAAACAGCAGTTGCATATACTTCACCTCAAACAGATTATAGCAAACAACCCCGACAAAAACAATCTTTTTGCGCCGAAATTTTTATTCGACAAAATCTTTGCAAAACGGGTGACAAGTTGCCGAAAATGTGCTATATTGGAGATAATCTCAAAGGAGGTTTTGGATATGAACTTTTTGGAAGAACGCATTTTGAAAGACGGTATCGTCAAGCCGGGAAACGTGCTGAAAGTAGACAGCTTTCTCAACCACCAGATGGATATTGCCTTGATGGAGGAG
>SVOU01000099.1 GCA_015066215.1 Oscillospiraceae bacterium
CGTTGGTCGTTGACGACGTGCGACAGGGTCAAAGCCTGACCAATGCGCTCAACAACCACCGTATGTTCCCCGATATGCTGATGCAGATGGTGGCAGTCGGTGAAAAGACCGGCTCTCTGGACGAAGTGCTGTCGCGTTCCTGCTCCTATTTTGACGAGCAAGTCGCCAGAACCCTCAACTCCGTCACTTCGCTTATCCAGCCTGTGGTGCTGGGCTTTATGGGCGGTGTCATCGGTATCGTGTTCTACGCGGTGTATTCGCCGATGCTGTCCATTATGCAAAATCTCACGTAAAGAAAGGGCAAGACCATGACGCTTGATTTTGAAATCCTGCAATTTTTTGCATATAAAAAGATCATCAAGAAAAAACAGATCAACGAGATCTTGTCCGAATGCCAGCGCCTCGACGTGCCTGCGGAAAAATATCTGCTGGCACAGGGTATCTGCAACGAAATAACCGCGTTGGCGGCAATGGGTGAGCTGTTTTGTCTGCCGTATATCGAAATGGATATGTTGGAGGTCGACGAAGAGCTTCTCGACTGCTTCAACCTGCCTTTCCTGCGCCGCCAGAAGTTCGTGCCCGTTTTTGTGGACAAAAACGGCACGATGGTGGTGGCTGTGGGACGCCCGCTGGATTTTATTGCCCTGTCGGCGATTGCCACCGTACATAGCGGTGCGCTCAATTTTATTTTGGTGCCGTCGGTGCAGATCGATATCTATCTCGACTCGCTCATGGCGGTCAAATCCACCGCCGTGGCGCTGGATAACTTGCAACGCGAGAAGGATAAGCGCCTGATCGACCGCGCCAATACCTCTAATGACGTGCAGGTTGAAAGCGAGGCGGACGTTATCAACGCCCCCGCCGTTAAGCTGGTGGACTCCATCATCAAGGAGACCATTCCGTTCCGTGCGTCGGATATTCACATTGAACCGCACGAAAAGAGCGTGTTTGTCCGCTACCGTATCGACGGTGACCTGTCCGACCGCGCGGAGTTCCCGATTGAGTCCTATCCCGCGATTGCCGCCCGTATCAAGATCTTGTCGGGCATCAACATTGCCGAGCGGCGTATTCCGCAGGACGGTCGTATCAATATGATGATCAACGGCACGGAATATGACTTCCGTGTGTCCACCATCCCGACCATCCACGGCGAAAAGTTCGTTATCCGTGTGCTTGATAAGAGTGCCTTTAACTTGACTCGCAAAGAGTTGGGCTTCACCGACGAGAGCAACGCGGTCATTGAGAAAATATTGGCGCACCCGCACGGCATCGTGCTGCTGACGGGTCCTACGGGTTGCGGTAAGACCACGACGCTGTACGCTTTCTTGAAAGAACTCAACAAGCCTGAGGTCAATATCGTCACGGTTGAAGACCCCGTCGAATATTCGATGTCCCGCATCAATCAGGTGCAGATCAACGCCAAAGCGAATATGACCTTTGCCAATGCGTTGCGTAGTATTTTGCGTCAGGACCCCGACGTCATCATGGTCGGTGAGATCCGTGACGAGGAAACGGCACAGATCGCCATCCGCGCGGCTATTACCGGTCACTTGGTGCTGTCCACGCTGCACACCAACGATGCCCCCGGTGCTATCACCCGTCTTATTGATATGGGCGCCACCAACTATCTGGTGGCTGATGCTATCGTCGGCGTTATCTCCCAGCGACTGGTCAAGCGGCTGTGTCCTGCCTGTAAGAAAAAAGGCAAGACCAATGCCCGCGAAATGGCACTTTTGGGCATCACCGAGCCGGTGTCCATCTGCCGCCCGCAGGGCTGCCAGTTCTGCGGACAGACGGGCTATCGCGGTCGTGTGGCCGTGCACGAGATTATGTATATGAATGAGTCGGTGCGCAGTGCCGTGTCGAGCGGTAACAAGACCATTGAGCAGATTCGCGAAGTGGCAGAAGCCAACGGTATGGTGCCGATGTGGAATGCCTGCCGCGAATACGTGATCAAAGGTATCACCAGTATTTCCGAATTGATGACCCTGTATATTGAATAATCATTGGCATCCCGCTTTTTTGAAGGCGGGATGCTTGATTTTGAAAGCAGGACTTGTTTTTTGCCACCGGTCGGTGTATGATATAGAAAAAGAACGCTTGCGAAAGGAGAAAAAAGATGTCTAAAAAACACGAACTGTTCGTGCCGACCAACACATTGGTGTGGCGCATCTCCTTGCGCGTGATTTTTGTTGCAGCAATCATCACATTGGTAGCAACGCTGTGGCGTCAAGCTTTTTATTTGTTTGCCCCTTTTATCTTTGCTTATTTGATCACGGCGTGGATACTTGCGCCGATACTCAAACGCGTCGGCAGCAGATTGAGCACGGCGCGCAGAATTTGGTCGGTGCTGCTGATATCCTTGCTGCTTATTTTGGTGTTGGGTGTTTTGGTAGCGGTCATCTATTATCTGGTGGTGCAGATCATTGCCTTCGTCAACAATTGGGGTGACACACAGAACACCTTGCTTGAAGCGAGGGACACGCTGGCGTCACTGATCGCACGCTACACCGATATCGGTGTGGAAACGGCGACGGAGTATATCGATAACGCTATAAAGAGTGTGGGCGACTGGATCTATACCGATTTCTTCAAGGTCGGAGATTTCAAAAATTGGGTGGACACGGTGAAAACGACCGTTCCCGCGGTGGTCACCTTTTTGCTCAGCTGTCTGTTCTTTGTGATGGCGGTGTATTTCACAAGTGCTGACTATCCGCGCATTCGCCACAGGATCGCCAAATGCGTCCCCAAACGGGCGCGCCCGACAATGGCCACCATCAAAACGGCGGTGGTGAGTGCCACCTTCGGCTATCTGCGGGCACAGTTTATCCTGTCGGGTATTGCCACGCTGGTCGCTTTTGTAGTGCTCTTGATCTATGGGCAGGATTTTGCGCTGGTGCTGGCGTTGGTGATCGGTATTCTCGATTTTATCCCCTTCTGCGGCAGCGGTGTGATGCTGACGCCGTGGTCCATCGTGTTGCTGCTGCAAGGCGACTGGGTGGGGGCTATCGTGATGTTTGGTCTGTCATTTGTGCTGTTTTTGTTCCGCAAAGTGACCGAACCGAAAATCGTCGGTGATCAAACAGGTCTGCACCCGCTTCTGAGCTTGATGAGTATGTACGTCGGTATGCGGCTGGCGGGACTTTTCGGTATGATCTTTATGCCCATCCTGTGGATGGCGGTCATCAATATGTACCGCGCGGGTGTGTTTGACAGCACCATCAAGGACGTGCGTGCGTTAATAGACCGTATTGCTCAAAAGGCGCGCTTGCCCGAAAAGGGCGACGCGGAAGTGGTTGAACCCCCCGAAACCTCTGACGAAACGAAATAACTTTAAAAAGCCGTCTGCAAAAGCAGACGGCTTTTTTGCACGCCATCGTTTTGACGCCATATACTGATAAAAAAGGCGGCGCGGGCGGGATGCGGAGGGATGGCGTTGCCGAAAGGGGTGGCAATATGGCGGAAACGGCGTTGACGGTAGCGGTGTTGTTACTCGCGCTGTTTGGTTGCGCGCAAGGAATACGCTGGCTTGTGGGCAAATGTATGTGCGGTGACGTGCCGACGCAGGCGTACGTGGTGTTGCCTTTGTCCGGACACTGTGAGGACGTGGAGATGCAAGTGCGCGCGTGCTTGTATGCAACGGAGGCACGGCTGGGAGTGCTGGTGGTGGATAAGGGATTGGACGACGGCTCCCGCCTATTGGCGCAAGGGGTGTGTGAACGGCTGGATAGGGTGCAGTTTTGCACCGATTTGTCGGAGCAGAAATTTTGCGCAGACAGTTTACAAGTGTCGGAAAAGGGAATATAATAGAGGTGTGTTTATCAAAAGGGAGGTGTGCGTTTTGCCGCAAGAAAAAGAAATGCTCGCAGGACAGGTGGAACGCATTACCTATCGCAACGAGCAAAACGGCTGGACTGTAATGGATCTGGCTGTGGATAAAGAGATACATAAAGTGGTGGGTATACTGCCCCTGTGCAACGCAGGTGACCGCGTGCAACTGTTGGGACATTGGGGCAGCCATCCCACCTTTGGCGCGCGCTTTGAGGCGGAAAGTTATGAGCGCAAGCAGCCCGTGGGCGCGGATGCCATTTTGCGCTATCTGGCGGCAGGGTCGATCAAGGGCATTGGTCCCGCAACCGCCGCCGCCATAGTGGATAAGTTCGGCGACGACACCTTGCGCATCTTGGAGGAGGAACCCGAAAAGCTGGCGTTGGTGCGAGGAATATCCCGCCGCCGCGCCGAGGAAATCGGGCGGTTTTATGCAGAGCAATTCGGTCTGCGCGAGGTGATGCTCACCTTTTCGCGCTATCAGCTCACGCCGCACGAGGCGTTGCGCTGTTGGAAACGCTGGGGTGCGGCTACTCTTGACCGCATAAAAGAAAACCCCTATCTGTTGTGCAGTTCGGGCTTGCGCATCGGCTTTGAGCGGGCGGACGCCCTGTGTATGGCACTGGGCGGCGACGCCGAAAGCCCCGCGCGCGTGGGTGCGGGTATCGTTTTTGTGCTGCGCCACAATATGCAAAACGGGCACACCTGTTTGCCCGCGGACAAGCTCGTACCCGCCGTGGCGCAGATGTTGCAGGTGGAATTGCCGCTTACGGAGCGTATTTTGGACGAACTCATCAGCGCACAAGACCTGCGCGAAAGGTATATCGACGAGCGCCGGTTTGTATTTCTGCCTGCGGTGTATCAGGCGGAGCAATATGCGGCGATGCGCATTTGCCGTATGGCGTCGGCGGGGGAGGAAGTGTCGAATAAAACCCTCGACCGCCGCATTGATAGGCTGGAAAAACAGGATAAAATCATCTATGCACCCCGCCAGCGTGAAGCCATCAAGGCGGCGCTGACAGGGCAAACGCTGGTGCTCACGGGCGGTCCCGGTACAGGCAAAACGACCACCCTCAAAGCGATTATCACACTGCTGGAAAAGGCGGGGAAGAAGGTGCTGTTGGCAGCGCCGACCGGACGCGCCGCCAAGCGTATGGAGGAGTTGACGGGGCGCGAAGCCAAGACGCTGCACCGATTGTTAGAGGTGCAGTGGGACGAGGACGATACCCCTTTCTTTGCACGCAATGAAAACGAGCCGCTGGACGTGGACGTGCTGGTTATTGACGAGATGTCGATGGTGGACTCGCTGTTGTTTGAGAGCGTGCTGCGCGCGCTTCGTTTGCACAGCCGCCTGATATTGGTCGGCGACGTGGAACAGTTGCCCGCCGTGGGCATCGGTTGCGTGCTGCAGGACCTTATCCGCAGCGGCGCCGTACCCGTGGTCCAGTTGACCGAGATATTTCGACAGGCGATGTCCAGCCGTATCGTCACCAACGCGCACCGCATCGTGAACGGTGAGATGCCGCAAGCGGACAATCAAAAAGACAGTGATTGCTTCTTTATGCCCCGCCGGACCGAGCGCGACACGGCGCAGACGGTGGTGGAATTGTGCGCTACACGCTTGCCCGCCAAATATGGGCAAAGCGTGTTTGACGGGATACAGGTGCTGTGCCCCGGACGCAAAGGCGGGGTC
>SVOU01000100.1 GCA_015066215.1 Oscillospiraceae bacterium
TTTAGGCGCGGTCGACACACCGCTGGCGGCGTACGGGCGTCTGCAAGAGTTATCCGCGGGCAAAGATACCACCATCGGGCATTGGGAATTGGCAGGGCATATCTCCGCCGCGCCGATGCCCACCTACCCCGACGGCTTCCCCGCGGAAATATTGGAGCCGTTTTGCGAAAAAACAGGGTGTGGCGTGCTTTGCAACCGTCCCATTTCGGGCACGGATGCGCTTGTCCAATACGGCGACGAGCATATCCGCACGGGCGACCTGATCGTCTACACCTCAGCGGACAGCGTATTTCAAATCGCTGCGCACGAGGCTATCGTGCCGCCCGAAACGCTGTATACCTATTGCCGCATCGCGCGCGAACTGCTTGTCGGCAAGCACGGCGTCGGGCGTGTCATCGCGCGCCCCTTTGTCGGCGAAAACGGACACTACACCCGCACCGCCAATCGGCGCGATTTCTCGCTCACACCGCCCGACGGGCTTTTGCCACAGGCGGTCAAAGACGCGGGGCTTTCCAGTATCGGCGTGGGCAAGATCGAAGATATTTTCGGCGGCGTCGGCTTTACCGAAACGGTACACACCGACGACAACGCACACGGGTGTGACCTGACCGCCGCCTATATAAATAAGCCTTTTGCGGGGCTGTGCTTTGTCAATTTGGTGGATTTTGATATGCTTTTCGGGCATCGGCAGGACACCGACGGCTATGCCAAAGCGCTGTCGGCGTTTGACGCGTGGCTCGAAACGCAACTGCCGCGCTTGTCCGACGAAGATATGCTCATCATCACCGCCGACCACGGCTGTGATCCCGCCGACGACAGCACCGACCATACCCGCGAATACGTGCCGCTTTTGGTCTATGGCAAAGCCATTCCGTCGACCAATTTCGGTACGCAAAAAGGATTTCATCACGTCGCGGCGCTCGCGGCGGCGTGGCTGGGTCTTTCCCCCAATCCTTTCGGCAAAAGCCTTTTGTGAAACCATAAAGGAGGCGTATATATGACACCCGAAGCCTTACTGCAACAGGCAGAAAATGCGCGGCAAAACAGCTATTGCCCCTATTCCCGCTTTGCTGTGGGCGCGGCAATACTCTGCGATGACGGGCGCGTTTTTGACGGCTGCAATATCGAAAACGCCGCCTTTTCTCCCACCATTTGCGCCGAGCGCGTGGCGGTTGCCAAAGCCGTCAGCGCAGGCGTGCGCCGTATCACCGCCGTCGCGGTAGTCGGCGGCAACGCCGACAAAAAAGGCGGCGCCTGCACTCCCTGCGGCGTTTGCCGCCAAGTTTTGGCAGAGTTTTGCGCGCCCGACACCCCCGTGTATATGTACGATACGGACGGCGGCGTTTGCACGCGCACGATGAACGAGCTGTTGCCGTTTGGATTTTCGGCGGCAGATTTGGAGGAATAAACCTTATGCTGATGATAGATTTGATCCGCAAAAAGCGTGACGGCGGCGTGTTGTCTGCCGACGAGATCGCGTGGTTTGTGCAAGAATACGTCGACGGCCATCTGCCCGATTATCAGGTATCGGCACTGTTGATGGCGATATGGTTTCGCGGTATGACCGACGAAGAAACGGCACAACTGACGGCGTGTATGGCGGCGTCGGGCGAGCAGGTTGACCTGTCGCGCTACGGCGATTTGTCGGTGGATAAGCATTCCACGGGCGGTGTCGGCGATAAGACCACCCTGATCATCGCTCCCATCGTCAGCGCGCTGGGACTGAAAATGGCCAAAATGTCGGGACGGGGCTTAGGACACACGGGCGGCACGGTGGATAAGCTGTCCGCTATCGACGGCTTTTCGGTCGATCTCACCCCTGCCGATTTTCTCAGACAGGTCGACGAGGTCGGCGTTGCCGTCATCGGGCAAAGCGGCAACCTGACCCCCGCCGACAAAGGACTATACGCTCTGCGCGACGTGACCGCAACGGTGGACAGCATCCCCCTCATCGCGTCGAGTATTATGAGTAAAAAACTGGCGGCAGGCGCGCACACCATCGTTTTGGACGTGAAAACAGGCTCGGGAGCCTTTATGCAAGACCCTGCCGACGCCAAGAAGCTCGCGGATGCGATGGTCGCCATCGGCACCGCCGCGGGGCGCAAGGTAGCGGCAATTCTCACCGATATGGATGTACCGCTCGGGCGTGCGGTCGGCAACGCGTTGGAGGTGCAAGAGGCGATCGAGGTGTTGCGTGGCGGCGGGCCCAAGGACCTGCGCGACGTCTGCGTGACACTCGCCTCGAAAATGGTAGAGCTGGGGCTAAATCTTTCCGCCGACGAAGCCAAAAACCGCGTGGAGCAGGTGCTTGATGACGGCACGGCATTTACGCAGTTCGTGCGCTGGGTCACCGCGCAAGGCGGCAAAGAAGAACAACTTCTCCACCCCGAGGCCTTGCCCACCGCCACCCACAGCGAACCGCTTTTGGCCCCCGTTTCGGGCTGTATCAAGCGAATGAATGCCGCACAGGTCGGCTATGCCGCGATGCTGCTCGGCGGCGGTCGCGCCAAAAAAGACGACGTTATCGACCTGACCGCAGGCGTGCGGCTCTGCTGCAAAACGGGCGAGCAGACCACAAAAGGTGAGCCGCTCGCGATACTCTATACTTCCGATCCCACCCGCCTTGCCGCCGCAAAGGAAGCACTTTTGGCGGCTTATGAATGGTAAAAGCAAAAAGGCAGCCGCAAGTTCAAACGAACTTGCGGCTGTTTTTTTATTTTATTCCCATTTGGGGGCGACCAGTTGATAGCCACTGCTGTCCGTGATGGAATAGTAGTGCGCCAAGATCTGGTCATAGGTCCAGCCTGCCTCGTTGGCATAGCCGACCGCGCCGTATTGCGACAGACCCAGCCCGTGACCGTAGCCGCGGGTGACGATGGTCATCGTACCGGTCTTTTCGTCATAAGCGGTCACCTCAAAGGCGTGGGAACGCATTCCCGAAACGGAACTGCGGATATCCTTGCCCGTGATGTAGGTTTTCTTACCGCTCTTGTAATAATAAATGTTGGTTTCGTAGACGTAGTTGCCTTTGCCGCCGTCCCACGAGCGTGCATAGACAGGCATATCGCCTTTGGTCTCGCGATAAAGCTCATCCACCGCCAGGTCCTCTTCTTCCGCCACCGCTTCCAGCAGCTCTTGCAGGGTAATGGTGAAGGTGGCTGTGTTTTTGGCACCGCGATTGGAATATTTGGTGATGTATTCGTCGGTATCGTAGGGGCTCGACACGCTCACCAGATACGGCAGATTGGCGGTGTAGACCTTACTGCACGTGGCGGTCACGCCGCAAGACGAGCTGCTGTACATCGCGTTGATAGCCTGAGATTTGAGTGCCTTGTTCGGATAGATGATCTTGACACCCAGCACCTCGCCGACCGCTTTGTAGAGCTTTTTGTCGTTGGCGTTGTTGGGATCATAGGTATCAAAAGCAAAGGGATACGGTTCATTTCTTGTTGAGCAGTAATATAGCACAAAGGTATATGACGCGACCGCCTGCGCTTTTTGGGCGGCAGTAGATTTTTGCATCGTCACGCCCGCACCCAATTCGCGCTTGAGCAGATAAAACACGCCCAGTTGCAGATCTTCCTTCGTTTTCGGCTGGAATATCTCCCCCGTCCGCGTATTTTTCAAGCGGAACAGGCTATAATACTGGCTCTCCACAATTTTGCCGGCCTGTAAAGTCGGCGTGTAGACCGTCGGCTTCGCCGTGGTGCTGCTTGTCGTAGAAGACGTTGAGATAACCGTCTGGGTCGATGTGTTGGTTGTCGAAGAAACGGTAGAAGATGCACTTGTGGCGCTTGCTGTGGCAGAAGCGGTAGTCTGAGAAGTAGACTCGGTTATAGTGGTGATTGTCGCCGTCACTGTCGTGACCGTCGTGGTGGTAGTTGTTGGGGGTTTGGTCGTTGTAACGGTCGTGGCGATTGTTGATGATTGGGTCGTTGCTGTTGTGGCCGATGTGCCACTGGGCGTTTGCGGCTCTTCATCTTCAGGCGGATCCACCGGCGCCACAAAATCAGAACCACCGGGATCGGTGGCAACCGTAGGCAACTTGGTGGTCGTCGTGCTCGTTGTCGTTGTTGCCGACGAAATGGTGCCGCTCACATCGGTTTTGTTGGTAGCCGTGGTTTGCGTGGTGGGGGTTGTGCTCTCTTGCATTGGTTTTGCCGTCGAAAGCACGGTCACGTCCACCGACTCATTCTCGTTCAGCTTGCGAAACGCCACCAACAGACGTCCGTCGGACAGACCCGTTGCCTCGGGTGCCGAAACGGTCAAAATCATCAGGTCATCGGTGTTGGAAACAGGCGTATTCAACTGCATTTCCGAGCGGTCACGCAACGCCTGCACATAGTTGGCGAAATCTTCTTCGCTGCGGAAGGAAGCGCGGGTATAGTTAAAGGAAGCATCGTTTTCCCGCACGGTGGCCACCGCGAACAGCACCCACGAGGCATCCGCATAGATGGTGTTCATCTGCACGGTACTGTGCGCACAGGCATACTCCTCATCGAGGTAATTGACAAGGCACGAAAACATCTCGCCGTCTTCCGTAATGTTCCCATAGATCAGCAGGTTGCGGTTGCCGCTTTGGCGCGGCACATAAGGGAAGAAATACGGCACGCCATAGGAAGAATCTTGCTTGTTAAAATTATGGTCGCTGTAAAAATGCTCGTCGCTCACGCCGTTCATCACGGGAAAGCTGTTGTGGTTGTCGAGCTTCAACCAGCCGCGCACGTCCTCATTTTGGGCATAGAGCGCGTAGAATTGCGGTTGCATACCAAGCGGAAAATCTCCCGCGGATACGTTTTGCTTGTCTATTTCAGATTGATAGAGATCATACAGATCCCGAAACGCCGAGATCTCTGCCGGATCGCGCCAATGGAAATACCACGTAGCGGCAAGCGGAATGATCAAAATGGCAATCAAAAGCAAGACAAGGCTGGTTTTGAATATCTTTTCCGAGCGACTTTCCGCCTTGCGGAACAAAATCGGGCGGCTGTTTTGCAGCGGTGACACAGGAATGATCGGTTCTGCGCTGTTTGGGGCAATACTCTCGCCGCCTGCGATCACCATTGGCAACGCTTCCAAATAGCGGCGCAAAAGATCGAGCCACTCGGTCTGTGCGCGGCGTTTTTGGCGCGCAACGTCGCCGTCGGCAGGAATCTCCTTGCACCAGACGCGCTGGGAATCCGCCAAGGCAACGGTGATGACATCATCCGTCTGCACCCACGCGCCACCGAGGTCACCCTCGCCGCTCTTGCAGGCCGCAATAGCCGCCTCGCGGGCACTGTCGCCCTGCGCGCCGATCGCCGTTGCCTTGATAGGCGACAGGCTCGCC
>SVOU01000101.1 GCA_015066215.1 Oscillospiraceae bacterium
GATCTCCACGCCGCGTCCCAAGTTGCCATAACCGTATATACCGACACGAATAGCCATAAAAACATCGCTCCCTACTGTGATTTCGCTTTATTTTATCACAGCAGAGAGCGATTGTCGAGTATTTTTTTATGATTTAGCCTTGTCGCAGTCGCAATCCCTTGGGATAGCGGTTTTTGAGCGTACCGCCGCTGACTTTTCCAAAGCCGACCACCACACCGTCAACAGCCACCGCCGTCCAACCGACAAGGTCGGTCGGCGCGGTCACCGCTTCACCGCGTAAAAAGGCGGCGGTGCGCGGATCGTCGCGGGTCAAATTCAGCACGCGGCGGCAATTTTGGGGTTGCTGTGCGGCAAACGCCACGTGATGCGGCTCCAAACGGTCGCGGCAAACGGTTGCCGCCGCCACGCCTGCGGAAATGATATATAAGCCGTCGGCAGACGGCATCGCGGGCGGCAACAGCCGCACCGTATCCCCCACCGTCACAAGCTCACCCGCGGGCGGTGTTGCAAAGCAATCTTCCCACAAAGCACGGCACGCGGCGGCGTTTTTATCTGCTTTTGCCGCGCGCGCGGCAGTTGTCGGCACCGCGCCGTCGCCATTTTTACGCAACAGGGCGATAAAATGTCCCTCACCGCCGTCCTGCGGCAAAATACGCCGCGCATAGTGGGTGGGGATATTCTCCCCCGCCACCTGCGGTGCGAAGGACGCCACCCGCTCCCACGAAAAGGCGGGACGCCCCCAATCGACCGTTATCGGCTCAAACGAAAACTCGGGGTGCGCTATCAAAAACGCCGCTATCTGACACTCGTTCTCCTCGGGCGCAAAGGTACAGGTGGAATAGACCAGCCGTCCGCCGTCACGCAGTGCCTCGGCGGCGGCTTCCAGAATATCCCGCCCACGCGCAACACAGTGAGCGATATTCTCCTCACTCCACATCGCCAGCGCGTCGGGCTCTTTTCGAAACATTCCCTCACCCGAGCAAGGCACGTCCGCCAGCACCGCGTCAAACTGCCCCGCCAACTTGCGGCACAGTACCTGCGTATCCATATTGGACACCACCGCGTTGGCAACACCGCACCGCTCAATATTTTGCGCCAAAATCAGCGCACGGGATTTGACGTATTCGTTGCTCCACAAAAGTCCCGTCCCCGCCAACGCCGCCGCGATCTGAGTGGACTTACCCCCCGGCGCGGCACACAGATCCAGCACCCGCTCATGCTTTTGCGGTGCCAGCACCGTCACCGCCGACATCGCCGACGGCTCCTGCATATAATAGGCACCGCCGTGGTGCCACGGCTCAACACCCGCTTTCCAACCCTCGTCGGTGTAATAGCCGTCGGCGGCAAAAGGTGCTTTCGTCAGCGCAAAGGGAAATCGCTCGCAAAACGCGGTGGTGGATATTTTCAAGGTGTTCACACGCACTCCGCGTGCAAGCGGTGCGTCATACGCTGCCGCAAACGCGGCATAGTCCTCGCCCAAGAGACGTTGCATACGCTGTTCAAATGCTGACGGAAATGGCATATTTCCCCACCGCCTTTTTACATCTTTTTTCTCACTACAAGTATAGCACGGATTGCAAAAATCTGCAACAAGCAGCGCAAATTTTCACTTTTACTGGACAGAATTGTTTTTTCTTGGTACACTATATGTATCTGATATGTAGGGAGGTCTTCTCTTGAAACTGAACACCAAACGCACCGTGCTGATCGGCTTTGCGTTTATGTCCATTCTCGCCTTTTGGCAATTTTACGATCAAGTTATCCCCTCGTTGCTCGAATACCGTTTCGGGCTTGACACCTTCACCACCAACGCCGTTATGTCGGCGGATAACGTACTGGCGCTGTTTATGCTGCCGCTGTTTGGTGCGCTGTCCGACCGCACACACACGCGGCTGGGCAAACGCACGCCTTTCGTGCTGTTCGGCACGATTGCCGCAGTCGCGCTGATGGGCGTTTTGGCGCTGTTCACCGCTAAAAATGACCTTGTTGGCTTCTTTATCGCCCTGATGGCGTTGCTGTTGGTGATGAGCACCTACCGCTCCCCCGCCGTCGCATATATGCCCGACGTCACCCCGAAGGCGTTACGCTCCAAGGGCAACGCCATCATCAACCTCGTCGGCTATCTGGGCGGTATTTTCGCCACCGTGATGATGATGATTCTGCTGCGCAGTGAAAAGACCGTTGAGGGCGGCAGTTTTTACGCCAACGACCAATCCTTCACCCCCATCTTTTTGGTCATCGCCGCCTTTATGCTGGTGGCGGTACTGGTGATGGTTTTCACCGTGCGCGAAAACAAGGTGGTCGCCGCCGCGCGCGAAGAAATGAAGAACGACGAGCCTGACGTCGTCACCGCGAGCGACGCCAAACTGCCGCGCGACGTGCGCCGCAGTCTGTTGTTCATCCTGCTGTCGGTATTTTTGTGGTACACCGCCTATAACGCCGTCACCACCGTCTTTTCGCGCTATTGCGTGGAGATGTGGCAGGTCGACCTGTCCGCTTCGTCGGGCTATCTGCTCACCGCCACCATCGTGGCGATCGCCGCCTTCGTACCGCTCGGCTGGCTGTCGGGCAAGTTAGGACGCAAAAAGACCATTCTCGTGGGCGTGGTGCTGATGACTGCTTGCTATGCGTCGGCACTGTTGGTGCACAAGCCGTCGGCAATTATGTATCTCCTGTTCGGTCTTGTCGGCGTCGGTTGGGCGGCGATCAACATCAACTCCTTCCCGATGGTGGTGGAGATGAGCCGCAGTGGCGACGTCGGTCGCTACACGGGCTATTACTACGCCTTCTCGATGGCAGCGCAGGTGACAACGCCGCTCCTGTCGGGCTGGCTGATTACCCAAATGGGCTATCAGGTGCTGTTTCCTTACGCCGTTTTGTTCTCAGCTTTGGCGTTTGTGACGATGCTGTTCGTCCGTCACGGCGACTCCAAGGATACCAAAAAAGCATCCTTGCTTGAAAACTTTGACGCAGGAGATTAAGATTTATGTTCAAATGGATTTTGGCAGGCTCTGCCCTGCCGATTTTGGGCGGCTTGTGGCTGTGGATGGTCGCGCCGACCCATCGCCGCCACCCCGATGCTGCGGCTTTTGACGGTTTGCTCGTAGCACACCGCGGCTTGCACGATGCAACAAAAGGTATCCCCGAAAACTCGCTCGCAGCTTACAAAGCGGCGGTGGATAAGGGATACGGCATTGAAATCGACCTGCACCTGACCGCCGACGGGCGGGTGGTGAGTTTTCACGACGGCGACTTAAAGCGCGTCTGTGGCGTAGATAAAAAGCCCGAAGCACTCACGCTGGCGGAATTAAAAGAGTTGCGACTGCTCGGCACAGACTACACCATTCCCACAATGGAAGAGGTGCTGGAAACGGTGGGCGGCAAGGTGCCACTGCTCATTGAATTTAAGAGCGTCGGCGGCAACGACGCGGCACTTTGCGCCGCCGCTGACGCCATCTTGCAAGGCTACCACGGCGTTTATCGCATACAGTCGTTTTATCCGTTGGTGTTACGGTGGTATCGCAAGCACCGCCCCGATATTGCACGCGGTCAGCTATCCTCTTGTTTTCGCAAAGAGCCTGACCCGTCCATCCCCAAAACCCTGCTCGGCTGTCTGATCGCCAATTTTCTCGGCCGTCCCGATTTTATCTCCTATGATCACAAATATCCCAAGGCGTGGGGATTGCGTATCTGCCGCCGTTTTGGCGCAGATACCGCCGCTTGGACCATCACCGACCAAGAGGCACTCACGCGCTGTCGCAATACCTACAACACCTGCATTTTTGAAGGCTTTATCCCTGAAGAATAACGCGTATATAAGAACAGCCCCTTGCCGTTTGGCAGGGGGCTGTTCTTCGCCATCTCACCCGCTGTCGCGGGAGCTCTCCCAAAGGGAGAGCCTACGGGACGTCGGGGTAGCGAAGCGGCGTGAGCGCAATGAATGGCAATCCGGTGGATTGTCAGAACGCGAGCGTGACCGAGCCGCAGCGAGACCGCCGTCCCCTACAATGTAATTGCCACGTATATCGCGTGTTTTGTAGGGCGCGATGTCCTCGACGCGCCGTTGCAAAGAGAAAGGGCGCGAGCTTTCGCTCGCGCCCTTGGGATAACTTAATCGGAATTAGTTCGCAGCGTACAGAACATTGCTGCCGTCGTTCTCCAACCACTGGATAACATCGTAATCGAAGTTACCGCCGTTGATGGTCAGGGCAGGAACATCGCCCTTGTAACCGGAACCGATGGACACAGTACCGCCAACGAAGTTACCGCCATTAATCACAATGGAGGTGTTGGCATGGCTGTTGCCAAAGGAATAGGTGTAGAGGACATCATTGTCAGCAGAGGGGGTCTTGGTGGTCTCAAAAGTACCGCCGTTAATCTCCACGGAGATGGTGGGAGCAACAGCGCTATTGCTGCCGGGCAGCTGAATCCAGGCAGGAGTCGCTGCCTTGACCAAGCCGCTGTTCATAACGAACTTAACGTTGTCTTGGTTGTACTTAGCAATACGCAGAGCGCAACGATCGCCAATCAGCGTACCGCCATCCAGCACAAAGGTACCCTTGTTGTCGACAGCATAGCTGGCGCCGCCTTGGCTACCATTCGTGACGACAACGCCTTTACCGATGGTCAAAGACCCTTCGTTGGTAATGGTGTTGGTCGCATAGGTAGGAATCGCATTCAAATCAGGGTTGTCAGCAACAAAGGCGATGGTTCCCTCGCCGACAATGTTCAGAGAGCCTCTGTTGTCAATGATCGCCGAAGCACCGGTGTTGGAAACAGCATAGCTCAGGTCATTACCGTTCAGATCAAGGACAACCTCTTTGTTGGCCGCGATCTGCATGGTGGAGGTAACGGTAACATCATCCGCAAGGGTGATCTCGCCGCCGTTGGCGATAGCATTAGCCAGTTCGGCCGCATTGCTGACGAGCACCGGATAGGTGGCATCCTCGTCATAGTCGTCGCCGAAGCTATCGTTCTCATAAGGAGTCTGAGTAGCCAGCAGGGTGATACCCATATCGATGCTGGGAACAGCCGCGCCCTTAGCATAGTTGGCTTCGTTGCCGACTTCTTCGGGCATGTAGACGATCAGGGCATAAGCCTTGGTCTCGCCAGCCTTCAAAACACCGTTACCGGTGTAAGAGGTCAGGCCATAGCCGGCGGTGACAGCCGCTTTCGCAGCATCACGATCAGCATAAGCCTCGGGAGCAGTCGCGTCGATCTCGACCAGCTGAGCCTTCAGGTAGCTGGAGAGCACGAGGTCGTTGCCCAACACGCTGGTGCTGGTGACTTCGTCGACGATGTTGATCGCCAAATCCCATTTC
>SVOU01000102.1 GCA_015066215.1 Oscillospiraceae bacterium
GATGGCGGATTCCACCAACGCCGAGCGCGCCGGCTATACCCCCAGTGAGCGCGTGGTGGGGGAGAGTTTTGCCAACCTGTTCCGTCAGGCGGAGAATAAGCGTATCATTGTGGCGACCTTCTCCTCCAACCTGCACCGCATTCAGCAGATTCTGGATGTGTCTGCCAAGGGCGGGCGCAAGGTGGCGGTGTCGGGGCGCAGTATGCTCAACACCGTGTCTATTGCCACCGAATTGGGTTATTTGAGCGTGCCCGAGGGACTGTTGGTGGATATTGATGCCGTCAACCACTATCCCAAAGAAAAGGTCACGATCATCACTACGGGCAGCCAGGGCGAGCCGATGTCGGCGCTGACACGTATGGCGTTCTCCGACCATCGCAAGGTGGAAGTCGGCCCTGACGACTGTATCATTATTTCCGCTACCCCGATTCCCGGCAATGAAAAAGCGGTAGGGCGCGTGGTTAACGAACTGATGAAACGTGGCTGTGACGTGGTCTATGAGAAAATGTACGACGTGCACACGTCGGGACACGCCTGTCAGGAAGAACTGAAAATTATGCACGGGCTTACCCGTCCGCGTTTCTTCGTGCCTGTGCACGGCGAACAAAAGCATATGCACAAGCACGCCGCGTTGGCGAAAAGTATGGGTATGCCTGCGCAAAATATCGTGATTGCCGACCTTGGCAAGGTGATTGCTGTCACGGATGAAAAGATCGAAGTTGTCGGCTCTGTGACCGCCGGTCGCACGCTGGTTGACGGTTTGGGTGTCGGTGATGTGGGTAGCATTGTGTTACGCGACCGCCGACATCTCGCAGAGGACGGCTTGATGGTGGTTGTGGCAACGGTTGACCCTGTGATGGGCGAAGTGGTGTCCGGACCGGATATCGTCTCTCGCGGCTTTGTCTATGTGCGCGAGTCGGAACAGCTCATCGAAGATGCCCGCAAAACCGCGCGTGCATCTATTGACCAGTGTCTGCGCTCGGGCTTCTGCGATTGGGGGGCGATGAAAAACCGCGTGCGCGACGATTTGTCGCGGATGCTGTTCCAAAAAATCAAGCGTAGCCCGATGATTTTGCCCATTATTATGGAAGTTTGATCGATTTCGGTCAGAAAAGGAGCAAGTATGAAGAGAAAACCGCTTTGGAGAGTGACTGCCACTATCGCGCTGCCGCTTATGTTGACGGTTGCGTTGACGGTTGCTTTGTGGTTTTGGAACTCTATCATCTTTTTTGTAGTGTTGCCCGTCACGCTGGCGGTGTGTATTTACGGTGTTTGGAAGATCACCCACATTTATCGCACGATGCGTACGGTGCTGCAAGCGGCCAGTCAACAACTGAACATCAAAGATCAGGCGGCAATGACCGCTTTCTCGCTTCCCGTTTTGCTGACCTCCGCACAAGGTGAGATCTTGTGGTATAACGATCTCTTTCAAAAGCAGGTGCTGCAGTCGGAGGAAGCGCTCGGTGAGCAACTGGAAGTTTTTACGAGTGGGCGCTCGATCGAGGAACTGCAAAAGAAATCCGTTTGCGAAATTGTGTGCAAGGATCGGCACTATCGGCTGCATATAACACCCGTCGTGCAAAAAAATACCAAGCTTTGGGCGATCTACTTTATCGATATCACTGCCCATGTCGAACTGGTACAGCGTTATCAGGATTCCCGTCCCGTGTTGATGCTCATCTATATCGACAATCTGGAAGAATTGATGCAAAACAGCCGCAATAGTGAGCGGGCGCAGATTTCGGGCAAGGTGGAGACCTTGTTGGAGGACTGGTCCAATGCCGTCGGCGGCGTTTTGCAACGCTATGACGACGACCGCTTTATTGCTTTGTTCCATCAAAAGTCCTATGAAACGATCGTGGCGCAAAAGTTTAATATTCTCGACCGCGTGCGTTCTTTGCAGGTCGGGGAACATAATCACGTGACGCTGTCTATTGGCGTTGGCCGCGGCGAGAGCTTCAGCGAAGCGGAAACGATGGCGCGCCAATCGTTGGATATGGCGTTAGGCCGCGGCGGCGACCAAGCCGCTGAGCGCACCAAAAACGGCTATGATTTTTACGGCGGTCTTTCAAAGGGCGTGGAGAAACGCAACAAAGTGCGCACCCGTATCGTCGCTTCGGCGATGGAAAAACTGATTGCCGAAACGGATAACGTGCTGGTAATGGGACACCGCTTTTCCGATCTGGATTGCTTGGGATCGGGTTGTGCGCTGGTGTCATTGATTCGCCAAATGGGTAAAGAGGCGCATCTGGTGGTCAACCGACAAACGACGCTGGCAAGTGAATTGCTGACGCGCTATGATGTGGCGGGCAAGAGCGACTATTTTGTTGACGGCGAAACCGCGTTGCATAAGATTGGCGAAAAGACATTGCTGATCGTTACCGATACGCAAACCCCCACGATGCTGGAAGCACCGCAGGTGTATCAGCAGGCACCGCAGACGGTGGTGATCGACCACCATCGCAAAATGGTGGAACATATTGAAAACGCCATCATCTTTTATCACGAACCCTATGCCAGTTCTGCGTCTGAAATGGTGTCGGAATTGGCGCAGTATATGAGCCACGACCCGTTGTCGCGTCTGGATGCCGAAGCGCTTTTTGGCGGTATTATGTTGGATACCCGCAGTTTTGTGATGAAAGCGGGCGTGCGCACCTTTGAGGCGGCGGCGTACCTGAAAAAGTGCGGCGCAGATACGGTGGAGGTCAAACGCCTGTTTGCGGGCAGTATGGAGTTATATCGCCGCAAGTCCGATATCATTTCCACCGTGTATATGTACCGCAACAAGGCGATTGCGTATCACGAGGAAGGCGGTACGGATATCCGTATCGCAGCGGCACAGGCGGCAGACGAGCTGCTGTCCATTCAGGGCGTTGACGCGGCGTTTGCGATGTTCCCCGAAGGCGGCGGCGTGAATATTTCCGCTCGCTCGATGGGCGATTTTAACGTGCAGCTGACGATGGAGGCACTCGGTGGCGGCGGTCATCTCAATATGGCGGGTGCCTACTTGGCAGATACCGCTTTGGAGCAGGCGCAGGAGCGTTTGCGCGCGGTTATTGATGAACAAATGAAAACTTTGGAAACCACCTTGTCCCACCACGGCGTGGGGCAGGATCCCCAACAAGTGTAAGGGAGAGTCTATTATGAAGGTTATCTTGAAACAGGACGTCAAAGGACAGGGCAAAAAGGGCGAACTGGTGAACGTTTCCGACGGCTATGCACGCAACTTTCTGTTCCCGAAGGATCTGGCGATTCCTGCCGATACGCAGGCGATGAACGACCTGAAAAACAAAGAAGAAGCGGCACAGTTCCACAAGCGCGAGGAGAAAAAGGCGGCGCTGGATTTGGTGGAATTGCTGAAAGATAAGACCTTGAAAATTGCCGCGCGTGCAGGTCAGAACGGTAAACTGTTTGGTTCCGTCACCACCAAAGAAGTGGCGTTGGAGTTGGAAAAGCAGTTCGGCGTGAAGCTGGACAAGCGTAAGATTGTGATGAATGACATCAAAGCCTTCGGCGGCTATACCGCTGAGCTCAAATTGCCGCAAGGCGTTGTCGGCAAACTGTCCGTTTTGGTGGTTGAATAATCAAAACTTAGTAAGAGGATAAACGTATGGCTCAGATGACAAACGTGTTTACAGAAGAAAGCGGTATGCCGTTTAGCCTTGAGGCTGAACAGGCTGTGCTGGGTGCTGTGCTTTTGGAACCGAGTATCATTACCCGCGTGGCGGATAAATTACAGCCCGAGCATTTCTATTTGCCCGAGCACCAGTCTATTTTCCGTGAGATGCTGGCAAAAATGATGGAACCCGGTGCGGTCATTGACTTTGTCACCATTTTGGAATCCCTGAAAAACGAGGTCTATTTCCAAGGCGACGAGGGCAAAAAATACCTGTTTAAGCTGGCACAGATGGTGCCGTCCTATTCGGGTATTGAGCATTATGCCGCCATTGTGCGTGAAAAATATGACGTACGTCTGCTGATTCGCGCGGCACGCAAGATTCAGGCAGATGCGATGGAGCCCGGTGTGGATTTCGGCGTGCTGGTAGATAGTGCCGAACAGCAGATCTATGATATCCGCAACGATCGCCAGTCGGACGGCTTGCGCCACATCAGCCAAGCCCTTGCCAGCAGCTATGAGATCTTCACCAAGATGAACTCCGATGAGCGCGATCAATACGTCGGTATTCCGTCGGGTATCAGCGCGCTGGATGCCGTGACAACGGGTCTTAACCGCTCCGACTTGATCATCGTCGGCGCGCGTCCCGGTATGGGTAAGACCAGCTTTGCGCTGAATATTGCCCGCAACGTGGCGGTGCAGCAAAACAAGGCTGTGGCGTTTTTTAACTTGGAAATGTCGCGTGAGCAGATGGTCAACCGTCTGCTTTCGTCCGAAGCGAAAATTGAAAGTAAGAAGTTGCGTACAGGCAACCTGACGCCCGATGAGTGGACGCGTATGGCGGCCGCATCGGATATTCTCTGCAAAGTGCCGATCTATCTGGACGATACCGCTTCGATCACGGTGCCGCAGATGAAAGCGCGCATTTTGCGTCAAAAGAACATAGATCTCGTGGTGGTGGACTACTTGCAGTTGATGCATTCGTCCACGCGCACCGAGAACCGCGTGCAGGAAGTGTCCGAGATCACGCGAAGCCTTAAAATTATGGCAAAAGAGCTCAACATTCCCGTGATGGTGTGTGCCCAGCTCGCGCGTGGTACCGAGAAACAGGCAAACCACCGCCCTGCGCTGGCTGACCTGCGTGAATCGGGCTCTATCGAGCAGGACGCCGACCAGGTGCTGTTCCTGTATCGCGATGATTACTATAAAAACAACCAAGCGCCCGGCAGCCCGCCCCCCGAAGCGGGCACATCCGAGGTGATCGTCGCCAAAAACCGTCACGGTGAATTGGATACGGTCAAATTGGCGTGGTCGGGTGAGTTTACTCAGTTCTCCAGCTTGGATATTCATCACAGCGATGGCTGATCTTTTTCAAAGCAAAGTACGACAAACTATCGCGACGCACGCCATGTGTAACGCCGGCGATCGGGTGCTGGTGGCGTTGTCGGGTGGTGCCGATTCGGTAGCATTGTTGCACGCGTTGCTGTCGTTGCGTGAGGAATTGAAACTGACGGAGATTGCCGCCGCCCACCTTCACCACGGCTTGCGTGGGGAAGAGGCGGACAGAGATTTGGCCTTTGTGCAATCGCTATGCCAAGAGTGGCAGGTGCCGCTTGTATACACTTGTGAAGATGTGGCGCTCTTTGCCGCTGCCCATCATCTTGGCGTAGAAGAAGCAGGGCGTCAGGTGCGCTATG
>SVOU01000103.1 GCA_015066215.1 Oscillospiraceae bacterium
GCATTGGCGGTGGACAGAGATCAGTTTTCCGCCTATATCACCAACACCATCCGCAATCATCCGCGTATCACGGTGGAGGCACGCGAGGTGACCGATATACCGCAAGAGGGTGTGACGGTGATCGCATCCGGTCCGCTCACTTCCGACCCGTTGGCAGAAGCTATCAAGCGGCGGTTCGGCGGCGGTCTGCACTTTTTCGATGCCGCCGCTCCCATCGTGACGGCGCAAAGCGTTGATCCTGCACTGTCCTTCGCCGCCTCGCGTTATGACCGCGAGGAGAGCGGGGAAGGGGACTATATCAACTGTCCCTTGAACAAAGCAGAATACGAGGCGTTTTACGAGGCGCTCATCACCGCCGAGACGGCACCGCTGCACGATTTTGACCGCGCAGCGCCGCAGGTATATGAGGGCTGTATGCCTATCGAAGTGCTGGCAAAACGAGGTGCGGACACTATCCGCTTTGGCCCGATGAAACCTGTGGGACTGCGCGATCCGCGCACGGGACATCGCCCGTGGGCGGTGTTGCAGTTACGGCGCGAAAATGCCGACGGCACGCTCTATAATCTGGTGGGCTTTCAGACGAACTTAAAGTTCGGCGAGCAAAAGCGGGTGTTCGGGATGATCCCCGCCTTGCACGACGCAGAGTTTATGCGCTACGGCGTGATGCACCGCAACACCTTCCTCAATTCCCCCGCCATATTGTGTGCGGGCTATGCCGTGAAGGATGAGCCGCGTCTGTTCTTTGCGGGGCAGATGACGGGCGTGGAAGGGTATATGGAATCGGCGGCGTCAGGTTTGCTCGCGGGCATCAACGCGGTGCGTGCGACCAAACAGCAAGCCCCCGTTTGTCCGTCGGAAGAAACGATGATGGGTGCGCTTGCTCGCTATGTCTGTATGCCAAACGCGGATTTTCAGCCGATGGGAGCAAACTTTGGCGTGCTGCCTACGCTTGAAACCCATATCCGAGATAAAAAATTGCGATATGCGGCGCTGTCCGAGCGCGCGTTGATCGCGTTTGACCGTTTTTGTGAAACTATGTGGACGTAAAAGGAGGAATATCTATGCGCGTGATCGTAGATGCTTTTGGTGGCGACAACGCCCCCCAAGCGCCTATTGCGGGTGCTGTGGAGGCTGTGCAAAAAGGCTTGGCTGAGGTGATTTTGGTCGGCGACGAGGAGAAGATCCGTGCCGTCGCCACAGAAATGGCGGTATCTCTTGACGGCGTGAACATTGTACACGCCCCTGACGTGATGGAGATGGAGGATGAGCCTCGCCGTATCCTCAAAGATAAAAAGACCAGCAGTATGGCTGTTGGCTTGCAGTTGTTGGCAGCGGGTGAGGGCGACGCCTTCGTGTCTGCCGGCAGCACGGGTGCGCTGATTATGGGTGCTACCTTTATCGTCAAGCGCATCAAGGGTATCTCGCGCCCCGCACTCGCGCCGCTGATGCCTTCGGACAAAGGCCCCTTTATGTTGCTCGACTCGGGTGCCAATGCGGATTGCCGTCCCGAAATGCTGGTGCAATTCGGCGTGATGGGCAGCTTGTATATGGAAAACGTGCTGTACAAGGGCGAAAAACCTACCGTAGGCTTGCTCAACATCGGCACCGAAGATACCAAGGGTGGCGAGCTGCAGCAGGAAACCTTTAAACTGCTCAAAGCTACCGATCTCAACTTTATCGGCAACGTAGAGGCGCGCGAAGTGCCCAACGGTGCCGCACAGGTTATCGTGGCAGACGGTTTTTCGGGCAACGTGCTGCTCAAAACGATGGAAGGCACCGCGAGTATGCTGCTCGGCTACGTCAAGACGCTGTTCCACACCAATTTCCTGACGAAGATCGCGGGGCTTATTGTCAAACCGCATATCGCAGGACTCAAAAAGAAAATGGACACCTCGGAATACGGCGGCGCGCCGCTGCTGGGTGTCAACAAGCCTGTTATCAAGGCGCACGGCAATGCCAATGCGAAAGCCATCTATAACGCGGTGCGCGTGGCGGCAGAATTTGCCCAGACAGGCGTTGTCGAGCGTTTCGGTGAAGCGGTGGCGGCGTCTGCCATAGCGGAGGCGTGACCGATGGTGCTGGAATTTTTGCGCGAATGCTTATGTGACCGCTTTGGATGTGAAGAGGAGACGGTATATCTGTCGGCATCCTTTGACGAGCTCAACATCCGCTTTGGCGAACTGGCTGAACTGGCGATGTTGCTCAACGAGCGGTTTGGTGTGGACATCCCCGATGACGCGCTGGACTCCTTCGTCTTGGTGGAGGATATGGTGGGCTACACAGAAGACCGCCTGTAAACGGAAAGGAGAGAGGAAAATGAAAGACCTGACCTTGCTTATGCAGCGTATGGGCT
The DNA here is from genome assembly GCA_015066215.1 of Oscillospiraceae bacterium. Taxonomy (GTDB): domain Bacteria; phylum Bacillota; class Clostridia; order Oscillospirales; family Acutalibacteraceae; genus HGM12789. Next base: position 2,354 of record SVOU01000103.1, read on the forward strand.
ATACGTTTCAAAATCAGGCGTTGCTGGTCAACGCGCTGACTCACTCCTCCTATGCCCACGAGCATCACCGCAACGGAAAAGACAACGAGCGGTTGGAGTTTTTGGGCGACGCAGTGCTGGGCTTTGTCTGCGCGGAATATCTGTTTTCGTTGCTCTCGTCGCAAGAAGGCGAGCTGACAAAGGTGCGCGCGTCGGTGGTTTGCGAAAAGGCGCTGGCGTCCTATGCCAACACGCTGGAACTGGGCGACTTTCTGTTACTCGGTCACGGCGAACAGACGTCGGGCGGCAATACCCGTCCCTCTATTTTGTCCGATGCTTTTGAAGCTGTGCTGGCGGCCGTGTATCTTGACGGCGGTATGCAAGCGGCGAAAGCGTTTGTGATGCCGTTTCTTGAAAAAGAAGTGGCAAGCCAACGCCGCCGCCAATTCAAGGATTACAAAACCCTGTTGCAGGAGATCGTGCAACAAAATCCCGGTGAGCGGCTCAGCTATGAGCTGGTGAAAGAAGCCGGTCCCGACCACCAAAAGCGTTTCACCGTCGAGGTGCATCTCAACTCAAACGTTGTCGGCACGGGCGTGGGACGCAGCAAAAAAGAGGCGGAACAACAGGCCGCCCGTGAAGCACTCAAATGGATGGGCTATGATGAATAAACATAGCAACGTGGCGATATTTGTGCCCCACGCAGGTTGTCCGCACCGATGCAGCTTTTGTGACCAAAATGCCATTTCGGGTGCGTCGGCATTGCCCACAACGGCACAGGTGATCGAAGCCTGTGAACGGGCAATCGCCACCCGCAAGGGTGATGCCGCCCACGCACAGATCGCCTTTTTCGGCGGCAGCTTTACGGCTATCCCGCAAGAGGAGCAGGAACGCTTGCTGACGGTTGCCTATCGCTACGTCAAAGCTGGCGCGTTTGCGGGCATACGCCTATCTACCCGCCCCGATTGTGTTGACGAAAAGGTGACCGCGTTTTTGCGGCGTTTCGGTGTGCAGACGGTGGAGCTTGGCGCGCAGAGTATGGATGACAAGGTGCTTTTGCTCAATCGGCGCGGTCACACCGCCGCCGACGTAGAAAAAGCCGCCGCCTGTATTCACGCCGCCGATATGGAACTGGGGCTGCAAATGATGACGGGGCTTTACGGCGACACCGCCGACGGCGCGAAAGAAACCTTGCGCCGCCTGTGCGATCTGTCACCTGCTTGTCTGCGTATCTATCCCACGCAGGTGTTGCCAAATACCTATCTCGCAACGCTTTGGCAACAGGGCGCGTATGTGCCGCCGACGCTGGAGGAAACGGTTAGTCTTTGCTCCGACCTTTTGGCGTATGCCGAATGCGAGCGGGGCATTCCCGTCATCCGTATGGGCTTACACGCTGACCCCTCGTTGCAGGAAAAACGGCTGGCGGGACCCTATCACCCCGCGTTTCGTGAACTGTGCGAGAGCGAACTTTACTATCGCCGCGCTGTGGCGGTACTGTGGGATGCCCCCGCGGATATACTGTACGTTAACCCTACCGCGCTGTCCAAAATGATCGGACAGCGGCGACAAAACCTTGACCGTTTGGCAAAAATCGGTCATAATGTAGATATAAAAACAGACCCTGCCGTACCGCCTTTTGCGGTGTGGCGAGAGATTGACAGGAAGTGAAACCATGTTACTGAAATCTTTGGAGATCCACGGCTTCAAATCCTTCCCCGACAAGACCGTATTGCGTTTTGATAAGGGTATGACCGCCGTCGTTGGTCCCAACGGCAGCGGCAAGTCCAACATCAGCGACGCCATTCGCTGGGTGTTGGGCGAGCAGTCCAACAAGAGCCTGCGCGGTTCCAAAATGGAAGACGTCATTTTTAACGGCACCGAAAAGCGCCGTCCTTTGGGCTATGCGGAGGTTTCTCTGATTATCGACAACACCGACCGCTTGCTGGATTTTGACGCGGATGACGTGAAGGTCACCCGTCGTTATTACCGTTCCGGCGACAGCGAGTATTTATTGAATAACGCCACCGTGCGTCTGAAAGACGTCCAACTTCTGTTTATGGACACGGGTCTTGGTCGTGACGGCTATTCCATCGTGGGACAGGGTCGTATCGACGACATCGTGGTATCCAAATCCAACGACCGCCGCGAAATTTTTGAAGAGGCGGCGGGTATTGCCAAATACCGCTACCGCAAGACCGAAGCGGAGCGTCGCTTGGCGGCGGCGGAAGAAAATCTGGTGCGTCTGCGTGATATTTTGCAGGAACTGGAAGAGCGCATCGGACCTTTGGCGGCACAATCCGAAAAAGCCAAAAAGTTTTTGGAATATGCGGGCGAAAAGAAGATCCTGGAGATCGGTCTGTGGCTCAACATCATCCGCACTTCCAAGGACACGCTGCGCGAACTCAACGCGAAGTTAGAACTGGCGCGCACGCAATACGATGCGGCGGGCGAAGCCGCCGATGCGCTGGACAAGCAGGTCGAGGAGATCGGTCTTAACGCGCTTGCCCTGTCCGCGCAGATGGAACAACTGCGCTTGGATGCGCGCCGTATGGAAGAAGAAGCCGCAAATCTGGACAGTCAGGTGGCGGTTTTGACCAACGATATCGGTCACAACAAGGAAACCATCGCGCGCTTGGAAGGGGATATTGCCTCGTCCGATTCGGGCGACAGCCGTATTCAGGAAGATATTGTCCTTTTGGAGCAGGAGATCGCGGCGAAACAGCAAGCCATCGCCGACGGTGAGCAGGAGAGATTGCGCACCGCTGATGAGTTGGAGGAGTTGGTGCGCAACAGCGACGAAACCTCGGGGCAGATCCAAACGCTCACCGCCGAAGCCGCGCGTCTGGCGCTGGCTCTGGCGGACACGCGCGTCAAGATGACAGGGGAGC
>SVOU01000104.1 GCA_015066215.1 Oscillospiraceae bacterium
AAAGGGGAACACGTCGGCGTTGTAGGTAGTGGTCGCCAGCACCAGTTTGTTATAGCGGAAAGCGTCTTCCACAGCCTCGGTAATATCACAGCGGGCAAGATCGTGCACCGCGACGTGCGGACAGCCCTTGGCGGTGAGCTTTTCAGCCAGCAATTCCACGGCGACTTTGGTGTTGCCGTAAACGGAGGTGTAGGCAATAACGATGCCTTCACTTTCGGCTTCATAGGAAGACCAGGTATTGTAAAGGTTGAGATAATACCCGAGATTTTCGGTGAGAACGGGTCCGTGGAGCGGACAGATGGTCTGAATATCCAGCGTAGCGGCCTTTTTTAGCAACGCCTGCACCTGTTTGCCGTATTTGCCAACAATACCAAAATAGTAGCGACGCGCTTCGCAAGCCCAATCTTCCTCCACGTCAAGGGCGCCGAATTTACCGAAACCGTCGGCAGAGAACAATACTTTGTCGGTGGAATCGTAGGTGACGATAACCTCGGGCCAATGCACCATCGGTGCAGTCACAAAAGTGAGGGTGTGTTTGCCGAGCGAGAGCGTGTCGCCCTCGCCGACGACCAGACGGCGGTCGCTGTAATTCTCACCGAAAAATTGCTCGAGCATCACAAACGCCTTGGCGGAAGCCACCACCACCGTTTCGGGATAAAGGCGCAGGAAATTGGCTATGTTGGCGGAGTGGTCGGGTTCCATGTGCTGTACGATCAGATAGTCGGGCTTGCGGTCGCCGAAAACATGCTGGAGATTATCCAGCCACTGGTGGGTGAAACGCTTGTCGACCGTATCCATAACGGCGATCTTTTCGTCAGTGATGACGTAGGAGTTGTAGGCAATACCATTCGGTACGATGTATTGCCCCTCAAACAGGTCGATTTCGTGGTCGTTCACGCCGACGTAGTGGATATCGTTGGTAATAAACATATCGTTTCAGTTCCTTTCTGTTGGTAAATATAGTATGTGGAAAAACCTGCAATTTATCAAACGAGTCAAGCGGCATTTTCTGCGTCGCGCGCTTTGTCAAGCTTCACGTTGCGGAAATACAGCAGGACGTCGATGAATATCTCAATGAAGTTGAGGACGTAGAAGAAGAAACTCAGATAAAAGAGGAAGCCCTCGGCGTCCATTGCAAACAGTTGGATGCACTTGCGTGCGATACCAAAGCCGTAGCCGATCAGCAGAAAAACCTCGAAAAACAGGCTTTTGCCTTTGGCGGTGCGCGAAATGATAGATTTGCGGATAGAGATCGGCCAAGAAAGTCCAAAGCAGAATATGGTCAGTGCTTCAAACAAGTCGGTCAGCATAGGTAGTGTCATAGCGGGTACTCTCCTTTATATGTTTGGCAATTTAGTGTAGTTGGGAAGCAGCTTGGGGGAAACCAACGCGGTATCCACCTGTGCTTCGTTGAGTGCTTGCTCAAATGCCGCAACGTGGGCAAGCGACAGCGTTGGAGCGGGGATATCGCGACAGGTGGCAGCGCTTTTTCCGGCGGCACGCCCAAACACGATGATATCCAGCAGCGCGTTGCCCATCAAGCGATTTTTGCCGTGTATGCCGCCCGCCACTTCGCCGGCAGCAAAAAGGCGATCAACGCCCACAACGGCACCGTCTGGTCGAATGGCTATACCGCCGTTTTGATAGTGCAGGGTGGGGGAAACCAAGATCGGCTCGCGGCGAATATCAATGCCGCATTTTTGGAACGTACGCAGCATCGCAGGCAGATGTGCTTCAATGGTTCCTGCACCGTGAATAGACTCTATCATCGGCGTGTCCAACCATACGCCGCATCCATCCGGCAACGCGACGCCGTTTTGGCGCCCGCGGCACTCGCGTATGATCGCGGCGGTGGTGACGTCGCGTGTTTCCAGCGGGTGAACAAACACTTCGCCGTTGGCGTTGACCAGTTTTGCCCCCAGCGCACGTGCCTTTTCGGTGACCAGGGCGCCGCAAATATGCTGAGGGAATGCCGCTCCCGTGGGGTGGTATTGCCACGCGTCGGCATCTGTCAGTTTAGCGCCTGCGCGATAGGCAAGCACCAAGCCGTCAGCCGTTGCGCCGTAGTGATTAGAGGTGGGGAAGTTTTGATAATGCAACCGTCCTGCGCCGCCCGTGGCGATAATCACCGCCTTGGCGCGTACGACCGACAGTGCTCGGCTGTCCATATCCATCAGCACCGCGCCCGCCGCACGGCCGTTCTCGTCGAGCAATAACTCCACAGCGGCGGTGTAGTCCAGAACGGGGATGGATAGGTTTAACACCTCATCGCGTAAGGCGCGCATAATTTCCGCGCCGGTTGAATCTTTCGCAGCGTGCATACGCTTGCGGGACGTGCCGCCGCCGTGGGTGGTGAGCAATTCACCGCTTGTCGCACGGTCAAACGCAACGCCCAACGAGCAAAGCCAATCAATAGCCTTTGGGGCGTCTGTCACGAGTTTTGCCAACAGTTCGCGGTCGGCAGCAAAATGACCGCCGCCAAAGGAATCGAGAAAATGGGTGGCAGGGGAGTCGTCGGGCTGACTTGCCGCTTGCATACCGCCCTCGGCCATAATGGTATTGGAATCCCCCAGCCGCAGCTTTGTCACCATCAAAACTTTGGCGCCTGCGTGATGCGCTTCTATGGCGGCCGCCGCACCTGCACCTCCGCCGCCGATAATCAGTACGTCGGTATCATGATCAATACGGTCGAGCGCAACGGCCTTGGTATCAACGCGGCTGTGGGCTTGCAGAAGCGCGGCAAGTTCCGTCGGTACGCGCTCACCTTTGCTTGCACCGACCTGTAAAGGCAAAAAGCTTGTCAATATTTCGTCGGGGTGATACGTGTGCAGTAAATCTGCCCTTTCGGTGTCATCCAAACGTGGAGGGAGAAAAGATATGTTTTTTTCTCGCGCAGCAGCGACAGCTGCTATTGATTTTTTGAATATTTTCGGGTACATAACGCACCTTCTCATCACTCTATCTCGCGTGCTTCGTACAGCGCGCGGAGTTCGTCCGTTGACATTGAAAGCAGACAATTCAATTCGTATGTAAAGTCATCAAGCTTTACGGACGGCTGATCGTTTTTGAGATGCATTTGCAAGCCGAAAAGGCGTCTTGCGAGCATCGCAATCTGAGGTTGCGGAACGTTTACAGGGCAACGTGAGGCACAAGCACCGCACATCACGCAAGCAAAAGACATTTCTGCACACTTTGCAAAATCTCCCGCTTTGGCACAGGCGATATATTGCTTAACGGGGAGCCCCAGCGGACAGATCTTGTCGCAGGCACCGCAACCGATACAAGTGTCAACGGAAGGGAAAAGCTGTTTGATCGTGGCTTCGGAAGGGGTGACGGTCTGCCAATCGTACACCTGCTTCTCAAACGGAAAAGCGGGGAAAGCGGCAATATACATATTGTTTTGCACCTTCGTTTGACAGGCCAGACAGCATTTGAGTGCGGAATCGCCCTCGATGCGGTAAAGGGTCGTGCAAGCACCGCAAACGCCGCTGCGGCAACCGCACCCTTTTACCAATTGATAACCGGCGTATTCCATTGCGGACATAATGGTCAGGTCACAGGGAACCTGATATTTCTTGCCAAACAAGAAAATGCTTACTGTGCCGTTCATTACTGCCTCCCACTACCTTAACGATGCCTTCACAAACATCAATACTATAACAAAAAAGCGCGCATTTTGCAATCCCTAATTGCAGGAAGTTGGTTGACGAAAAGGATGCGTTTTGTTATACTGATATCGAGAGGTGATACGTGTGGCTGTTCGGTTAAATGAAGATGCTGCTGTTGTGGCGAAAATCAAAGAAGGACTCAAAGCGCGCGGCGGCTATTGCCCTTGCCGCTTGCCGAAACTCGAGGAATACAAATGCATTTGCAAGGAGTTTCGTGAGCAGATGGCCGATCCGAATTTTGAAGGCTACTGCCACTGCTTACTATACTACAAAAGCAAAGACTGAAAACAGAAGACCGCTGTCCTTGCGTCAGCGGTCTTTGTGTGTTTGCAGCGAAATCGCTATAATGCTAAAATACATAGGGGGATAGATATGGAAAAGATTTGGGAAGAGCTGTACAAAGCCGCCAAAGCGGTGCAAAACGGGCGGAAAATTTCCGATTATGTGGAAGCGGGCGGCGTGGCGGCGGCAATACTGTCTGCAAGCGGCAAGATATACACGGGTGTGTGCGTGGACACCTGCTCCACGCTTGGCATTTGCGCAGAGCGAAACGCCCTGTTTAATATGCTGACCAACGGTGAACACGAGGTGTGCAAGGTGCTGGCCATTATGCCCAATGGGAAAACGGGTGCGCCCTGTGGTGCCTGTCGTGAGCTCTTTGTGCAGATGATGCCGAAAAGCTATAAAAATGTAGAAATTATGATCGATTTTGAGAGCGGAAAAACGGTCAAGCTCGAGGAATTGACACCGCTATGGTGGATATAGCGGAAAAAGTGCCAAAAAAACAGAAATGTTTGGCGAAAATTATGACAGAAAAGGTATTGTCTTTTTTGTCCGAATTATGTAAAATAATAGTATCGTGCGAAAGTGCTTTTATCGCACAAAAAATGGGGTGTTTCCCCGAAAAAACAGGAGGAAAGAGTCATGAAAAAGATCATTGCACTGTTCCTTGCTGCGCTGATGGTCCTGAGCTTTGCCGGTTGCGCCGGCGGAAGCAACGACGGCGACGATACCTTTAAGGTTGGCGCCATCTACATCAACAGCAAGAACGACACCGCCGGCTACACCTTTGCTCACCATGATGGGATCACCACCGCTATGGAGCAACTGGGTCTCAACGTGGACACCCAGCTCGCTATCGTGGATGAGGTCCCCGAAGACAAAGAAGCTGTTCTGACCGCTGTGGATACCCTCGTTGGTCAGGGAGCCGATATCATCTTTGGTATCTCCTTCGGCTACATTGACGCTATGGAAGAAGCTGCTACCAACTATCCCGATGTCATCTTCTCCCACGCTACCGGCTACAAGAGCAACAGCACCAACTTCAACAACTACTTTGGCCGTGCCTATCAGGCGCGTTATCTCGCTGGTATCGCTGCCGGTCTGAAGAGCCTGGCGATCAATAACAACGACATTGGTTACGTCGCCGCTTACGGCACCGAGTATGCTGAGACCGCTTCCGGCATCAACGGCTTCGCGCTGGGCGTGCTGGCTGTCAAC
>SVOU01000105.1 GCA_015066215.1 Oscillospiraceae bacterium
TTTATTACAACTTTCTTGTTCTTCTGTTTCTTTATTATGGGGGAGAAAGAAAAATTTGCAAATACTGTTTTGAGATACGGCGGTCTTTGGCAAAGACTCATATTAGCGAGCTGCTATGTGCCATTAGCTATTTGGTGTATTACAAAATGACAAATTCCAATAAGTCGAACAGTAGCGTTGCGCACCTTTTCTTCGTTTTTACCCCATTTACGCACCGTTATACTGCTCTTTCCCAACAAAAAAGCAGTACGCCGAAAGGCGTGCTGCTTTTTTGTTGGGAGTTTTACATTAAAACAGATTCGCATAATAACAATTGCTTTGCCGGTAGATTTCTGCTATAATGTTAACAGTATTTTAGGGAGGGAAGCCAATGAGAATAGCTTTTTTTGATGCGAAGCCTTACGACAAGCCGTCCTTTGACAAGTACGGCGCGGAATACGGGCTGGAAATAAAATATTTTGAAACCAAGCTTAACGAGGATACGGTAGAACTGGCATCGGGATATGATGCGGTTTGCGTATTTGTGAACGATACCGTCAACGCTCACGTAATCGATCGCTTGTGTGAGTTTGGCGTGAAAATAGTGGCGTTGCGTTGCGCGGGCTTTAACAACGTGGATATGAAACACGCTTTCGGCCGTATTCACGTGCTTCGCGTGCCGGCATATTCGCCGTACGCCGTTGCAGAGCACACGATGGCGATGCTTCTCACCTCTATTCGCCGCATACACAAGGCGTATATACGCACCCGAGATTTCAACTTCAGCCTTGCGGGGATGACCGGATTTGATCTGCACGGCAAGACGGTCGGCGTTATCGGCACCGGACGTATCGGGCGCGTGTTTATTGATATTTGCCGCGGCTTTGGCATGAAGGTGCTTGCGTACGATAAATATCAGGCGCAAGGGCTTGATAACGGGGATACGATAAGATACGTCTCTCTCGACGAGCTTTTTAGCGGCAGTGATATCATCTCGTTGCATTGCCCGTTGACAGAGGAAACTTATCACGTGATAGACGAGAATGCTATCGCCAAGTGTAAGCGTGGCGTCGTTATTTTGAATACCTCGCGCGGAGCACTCGTTGATGCGGAGGCGTTGCTTGCGGGGATAAAATCCAGAAAGGTGGGCGCGGCGTGCCTCGATGTGTACGAGGAGGAAGCCGAATTCTTCTTTGAGGATTTTTCGGGACACATTCTTGAGGATGATACGCTGGCACGCTTGATATCTATGCCAAACGTTATCGTGACCTCGCATCAGGCTTTTTTGACGGAGGATGCGCTGTCAAACATCGCGCAAACGACCGTGGAGAATATCGTTGGTCTTGTCAATAACGGACAGTGTGAAAACGAGGTCTGCTTCCGTAGGGGGCAGGCAGAGGACTGTAAGAGCGGAAAGTGCTTCTAAAAGGATCATATAGAAAAAGAAGGTGTCAAACGGCACCTTCTTTTTCTGTCTATCGGTTGAAAAGGGTTACAAAAGTGTCATCTTTATTGTTTTTTCTGCGCGCGTGCTATAATGTAGAAAAACTCAAAAAAGAGGGTGCTTGATATGAAAGAGTTTTTTGGCTTTGGTGGCTACACCCGTACGCCTGAGGGCTTTTTATCTTGGCAGCACCTGCTGCTTGTTGGCAGTTTGCTGTGCGTTATGACCGTGCTGGCGATTGTGGTCGGCAGACGCAACAAACTCAAAACGCCAAAAGAAAAGAACCGCGTCCTCGCCGTGGCGGCACCGCTGATCGTGGGCTTGGAGCTGACCAACATCACGATACTGTGCTTTCGGACGAGCAGCACCGATCCGATTTTGCACAATCTGCCTTTCTTTTTGTGCAGCATTCAGTTTATCACCATTCCGCTTGCCGCCTATTCCAAAGGTCGACTGAAAGAAGCGGCGATAGATTTCGTTTGCATTTTCGGTATTTTGGGTGCGGTTTTCGGTATGATCGGTGCGGGACAGAATTATAATGCATACCCCGTGCTGTCGTGGGATAACGTGGTGTCGGGACTGACGCACAGTATTTCCGGCTTTTCGTCGCTCTACATTATGATCTCGGGATATGCCAGTATGAAAAAGAGAAATATCGGCATCTCCTTTGGCATTCTTCTCGGCTTTTGCGTTGCCGCTTATATTGCCAACGTGACGATCCCTTACAACTATATGTTCCTGATGCGGGGCGACGGCACGCCGTATGATATCCTGTATAATCTGGTCAACGGCAACCCGGTTTTGTATCCCTTGGGTGTGGTCGCGCTGTTCCTCATTTACATATCGGTATTTTACTGGGTGTTCTATATGGTCAGACGCAAGAAAAATGCGAAATAATCGAGGTGGCGTATGATCAGACAAGCGACTTTCAGCGACTTGGATGCGCTGATGCCTATTTTTGATGAGGCGCGCGAGACGATTGCGGCGCTGGGGATCGATCAATGGCAAGACGGCTATCCCGCGCGCGAGGTGATCGCCGCGGATATTCTGCAGGCGCGTTCCTATGCGGTTATGTGCGACGATGAGATCGTCGGCACCTTTGTGGTCGTTGACGACGGCGAGCCGACCTATGACCATATCTACGACGGACATTGGCTGACGGGGGATGACGGGCGCGCGTATATCGCCCTGCATCGCGTGGCGGTGGCGGTCAAAAAGCGTGGCAGCGGTATATCCACCGCAATTATCGACTACGCCACGCAATATGCCAAAACGCACGGGCGCGCATCCGTGCGTATCGACACGCACGCGGGCAATAGCGTTATGCGCAAAATGCTGGAAAAACACGGGTTTGTCTATTGCGGCGTGATCCATCTGCAAAGCGGTGCCGCGCGCGTTGCCTATGAAAAAGTGCTTGATTGACGGCGTCAAAGCGCACACAAGAACGGTTTAGCGTTTTTTATAAAATCTATATCCAAAAACACCTCTTTTTTTCAAAAACAGTATTGAAAAACAAGGGGTGTTTTGTTAGAATGAAAATAAGGAATTTTCATTTTAGGAGGGATACTGTGAAGGCTATTGTAAACGGCAAGATCATCCTGAAAGATCGTGTTGTTGAAGGCTGTGCGTTGCTCTACACCGATGTGGTGGAGGGTGTTGTGCCTGTGGAAAGCGTGCCTGCCGACGCGCAAGTGATTGACGCTGCGGGCGGCTATGTTTCTCCCGGTCTTATCGATATGCACATTCACGGCTATTTGGGCAAGGACGTTTGTGACGGTGAGGAAGAGAGTATTCGCACCATCTCCAACGGCTTGCTGAAAAACGGCGTGACGGGTTATCTGCCCACCACTATGACGGTGGATATGAAGGTTATCCGCAAAGCGTTGGAGGTTTGCCGCGCACTTAAAGAGGAGAGCAAAACCTGGGACGGCAGTGCTATCTTGGGTTGCCACGCGGAAGGCCCCTTCATCAGCGAAAGCAAAAAAGGTGCGCAGGATCCCAAATATATTTTGAAGCCTGACGCGGCTTTTGTGAAGGAATATGCCGATATCATCAAGACGATCACCCTCGCGCCCGAAACGGACGAGAATGATTTTGCGGCAATTCGTGAGATCTGCCGCGATACCGACGTGGTGGTGTCGATGGGACACACCTCGGCGGATTATAACACCGCGATGGCGGGTGTCAACGCGGGTGTCAAGCACGTGACCCACCTGTTCAACGCGATGACGCCGCTGGCACACCGTGCGCCCGGCGTGGTGACGGCGGCACTCAATGCCGACGTCAGCGTGGAGCTGATCGTGGATACCTTCCACGTGGACAAGTGCTTCTATGATCTGCTGTGGAAACTCAAGGGCAGAAAGCTCTGCTTCATCACCGACTGCCTGCCTGCGGGCGGTCTGCCGTACGGCGAATATACGCTCGGCGGCGCCAAGATCATCTACCGTGACATCGTTTGCCGCTTGGAAGACGGCACGGTTGCGGGCAGCGTGCTGCATCTCAATCACGGCGTTTGGAACGTGTATACCAATTCCAATATCCCGCTGTATGAGTGTGTCAACTGCGCTTCGCTCAACCCTGCTACGGTGCTGGGCGTTGCCGATCGCAAGGGCTCGTTGGAAATCGGCAAGGATGCCGACATTGTTATTACCGATGCCAATTTTGAAGTGAAGAAAACTATAATCGGAGGAGAGATCAAATATGAAGCTTAAAGTCAATGCCAAATTGGATCCCCAGTTCCAGCCGCTGTCCATTGTTTGCCGCGAGATGCGCGAGGCGACCAAAGAAAACGGTCAGGACATCGTGATCGCGATCGAAAGAAACAAGGGCTACACCACTACATACAAGACCCGTGTTTACAAAGACAACACCGGTCACGATGAGGAGAACTTCCGCTTTGTGGAGCGTATCGCCAAATCCCTGCTGTGGGTGGCGGGCGGCTACAAGATCATTATTGCCGGTAGCGAAGTGATCGGCAACAAGATCAAAGAAGCTTACACCGACGGCGGTCTGCGTGATTTCGACGTACATTTTATGGAGCGCGTCTATGAGCAGAAGTTTGAGGTTTTGACCTGCTCTTTGGAGGATGCTCCGAAGGATAAGTCTGCCGCCGCGCCCATCGGTCGTCATCTCGACGGCTGCCGCATCGGCTTTGACGCGGGCGGAAGCGACCGTAAGGTGAGTGCTGTCGTCAACGGCGAGAGCGTGTATTCCGAGGAGGTCGTTTGGTTCCCGAAAACCAACTCCGATCCCAACTATCACTATGAAGGCATCAAAGAGGCGATGAAGACCGCCGCTTCCCATATGCCGCGCGTGGATGCTATCGGTGTGTCGAGCGCCGGTGTGTACGTTGACAACCGCATTATGGTGGCTTCCTTGTTCCTCAAAGTCAGCGACGAGGACTTTGACAAAAAGGTTAAGAATATGTATATCGACGTGGCCAAAGAGATCGGTGAGAACATTCCGATTGAAGTGGCAAACGACGGTGACGTGACCGCGTTGGCGGGTGCTATGGATCTCAACGACGACTCCGTTCTCGGTATCGCGATGGGCACCAGTGAGGCGGGCGGCTACGTTGACCCGCAGGGCAACATCACCGGCTGGCTCAACGAGCTCGCTTTCGTTCCCGTGGACTTCTGCGAGAACGCGATGGTCGACGAATGGTCCGGCGACTACGGTTGCGGCGTTAAGTATTTCTCGCAGGATGGCGTCATCAAGCTGGCTCCTGCCGCCGGCATCGAGC
>SVOU01000106.1 GCA_015066215.1 Oscillospiraceae bacterium
CCCTCGCCGTCGAAAATCAGGTGGGGTTTGGCGGTTTCATCGGCGTTGATCACCAGCATACCGTCGGCGAGGGTGCCTGTGAGGATATAGGTGGTGTCGGCGGTGAGGGTCACCCGCCCGCCGTCGATTTCTACGCCCTCCCCGCTCGCGGTGGCGGTGGTGCCGTCAAAGGTCACCCGCACCGCCGTGTCGGGGTCATAGCCCGTGTCGCGGTCGCGGTTGGTGAACATATCCTCCGCCGTTTCGGAAAAATCCGCCTCGGGCACGGCGTTTTGGTTGGTATCGGTCGTGCCGTTTTGGTTGGTAGGGGTGGTGTCGGTATTATCCGTGGCGGTCAGTTGGTCACAACCCGCCAACATACAGGCAATCAAGCAAGCGCAAAGCAACAATATGGCTTTTTTCATCGTGTCCCCTCCGTTGATGTGGTTTTGCGGTGTTATTATACCGCATCGGCGGCGGCATTTTTATGAAGAATTTATAAAGATTCTTTGAACAAAGCAAGCGTGCGAACAACAAGTAGGTGGCGGATTGTAGGGCGCGGCGTTATTCCCCTCTCACCCGCTGTCGCGGGAGCTCTCCCCAAGGGAGAGCCTTCGGACGTCGCCAAGCCCCTCCCCTACGGATCTCGGTTTCACCTGTCCGCGTGACCGTAGGGGCGGATAGTATCCGCCCGCGGGAAGCCAAGGGCGTGATTATTCATTATTCAACATTCATTATTCATCATTCATTTATCCGTTTGGGCGGGCAGGGGGTGCAAGAAAAAGCGGTATCCGTCACGGATACCGCTTATCTGTTATCGGGTTTCTTCTTGCAGGGTGACGGTGACTTTGACCGTGTCGATGTCACGCGAATAGCTGTTATACCGCCACAGGGTCAGCTCCACGCGGTCGCCGACCTTATAGGTTGCGAGCTTGGAGCGCAGGGTGCTGTAATCGGGCACGCGGGCGCCGTCAACATAGGCGATAATATCGCCGACCTTGGCGTTGGTGCCTTTGAAGGCGGTGTTGGGGGAAAATTCGGTGATCTGGAAGCCTTCCAGACCCACGGTGGTGACGGTGGTACCGTAGATACCCAGCGACACGCGACCCGTCACCTTGCCGTTTTTGACCAGCTCATCCAGCACGGGCTTGGCTTCGTTGATGGGAATGGTAAAGCCCAGTCCCTCGTAGCCCGTGGAGATAATTTTGGCAGAGTTGATACCGATGACCTGACCGAGGCTGTTGATCAGCGGGCCGCCCGAGTTGCCGGGGTTGATGCTCGCGTCGGTCTGCAAGCACTTGATGCCGTAGCCGGTATCCTCGTACACGTCGCGGTTGAGACCCGAGATGGTGCCTTCGGTGCTGGTAAAGCCCAAGCCGCCGGGGTTGCCGATAGCGACCACGCGGTCGCCCATCTCCATTTTGGAGGAGTCACCGAACACCGCGGGGGTCAGATCGGTGGCGTTCACCTTGATGACCGCGAGGTCAGAGGAGGTATCGTAGCCGATAACGGTGGCGTTTTCATACACCGTGCCGTCATACATTTCCACGTCGAGGCGAGGGAACAGTTCGCCCGTTTCCTCGTTATAGACACAGTGGGCGTTGGTGATGATATAGCCGTCCTTCGTCCAGACGATACCCGTCGCGCCGCTGGTTTTTTCCAGTTCCTGTTCGGACGAGCCAAAGCCCCAATGGTTGCCGCCCGTTTCGGCGTAGGTATAAATATCCAGCAGTACGGTGGAATTGAGGTTCTGGCGCACCATCTCTTTGGCGGAAAGACCGCCGTCGAGTTCCTCATAGTCGCCCGTCTGAATGGTCAGGTCGGGGGCGTTGGGGTTGGTGGTGGGGGTGGTATTGCCGTTTTGGGAGGGTGTGGTGGTCGTGGTGTTGCCACCGCCCGTCCAGTTATCCAGGCCGCCGCTGTCGCGTAGCATTTTCACCGCCAGCACCGACGAAAGCAGCAAGCATACGCCGCACACCACGCTGAGCACCACCAACAAAGCGGTGTGGCGCGGTTTTTTGGGTTTGGGCGGCTCTTGTTGCGGTTGCCAGTTATGTTGCGGCTGTTGCCAGTTGTTTTGCGGCTGTTGCCAATTATTCTGCGGTTGCTGCCAGCCGTTTTGCGTCTGCCAACTATTTTGCGGCGGCGTGTGATAGACGGGGGGCGGCACGGGCTGCTGGGTGGTGGGATTTGCATAGTGATAGGTGCAGCCGTTATCCTGTGCGGGCGTTTCGGGCGTCGCCTCGGCGGGCGGCACCTCGGTGTTGGGGATAGGCTCCTGCGGGGTGGTGTTGGGGGTGGTGTTGGGGGTGTTTTCGTCGTTAGGCACCTGCCAATCTTGCATAAAAGACACAACCTTTCTTGGTACTACAACCATATATGGATAAGGAATTATTCTTCAAAATAGTCGGCGTTTTCGTCTTCGGGCAGCCAGAATTCAAACGCGCACCACTGACCTTCGACCGAGCGCACCGAGATCTCACCGCCCAACAGGCGGATAATATTCTGTGCGAGATAGAGTCCCAGTCCCATACCGTTTTTATCCAGCCCGCGGGACTTATCGGTCTTGTAAAACCGCTCGAAAATATGCGGCAGCTCTTGCGCGGGAATACCTAGCCCCGTGTTCCACACGGTGCAATACACCCGTCCCGCATCGTGGCGCAGGGTGATCCGCACCGTGCCGCCGTCGTTGGAAAACTTGGCGGCGTTTTCGAGCAGATTATACACCACCTGCCCCAAAAGGTCGCGGTCGGCGCGCACGGGCATACGCGGGCAATCCTCCAAGCCCTCGACCGTAAGGTTGCGGGCGGTGATGGGTTGCTCAAGCGACAGCAGCGCGCTCACGACCACCTCGCACAGATCGAAAGACGTGGCGTTGACGGCGAGCTTGCCCGCGTCGATACGCGAGAGGTTGAGCATCGCGGTCACCAGCCGCGACAGGCGTTTGACCTCTGCCGACACGATATGCAGATAATGCTCCTGACGCTCGGGCGGGATGGTGCCGTCCAAAATACCGTCCACAAAGCCCGCGATCGAGGTCATCGGGGTTTTCAGCTCGTGCGACACGTTCGCCACGAAGCTGCGGTGGGTCTCCTCTTCGGCAGAGAGGCTCACCGCCATCGCGTTGAGCGATTCGGACAGCTGCGCCACCTCATCCTTGCCTTTGACCTGTACGCGGACGGAAAAATCGCCCGCGGCATAGCGGTGCATCGCCGCCGACATCTGCCGCAGCGGGCGCACCAAGCGGTCGGACACGATATAGTTGACCAAAAAGACCAAGAGAAGCATCACCAAAGCAGACATGGCAAACGCTTGGGTGGTTTTTTGCATATAGTCCTGCAACGCGCCCGCCGACGAAAACGCCACCGCAAAGCCTATGGTTTCTTTGCCGCGGCGAATGGGGGCGGCGACCGCAAAATGGCTGTCGCCGTGCAGGCGGCGGGTGGTGGCGGGTGAAAAAGACACGCTCTCTTTGTCGCCGTGCAGTTGCGACAGCATTTCGGACGGCAGGTGATCGGCGACGGGGGTCTCGCCCCGCTTGGTCACCGCCAGCAACACCTCTCCGCTGCGGTCGGACAGCAACAGGTGGCAATCTGCCAATTCCGATATGCCGTCGAGATAGTGCTTGACCGAAACGTGCAGAGAATAGCCGTCAGGCGTTTGCACCGCGTTGGAAGCGGAAAAAGACGCTACCTGTGACGCGGTTTCGGCAAGGGCGGTTTGGGTTTCCTGTGCCCAGAAGCGATAAAAGATGATCGCCTGTGCCGCACCCATCAGCACGACACCGATGACCAGCACCACCGAAAACAGCGAAAAATATTTGGAAAAGGTGCTTTTGAACATTCACCTATCCCCCTCGTACCGTCAGCCGACCTGCGGCTGTTGTTTGCTTTCAAACTTATAGCCGACGCCCCAGACCGTTTTGAGCGTCCATTGGTCGGAGATGCCGTCTAATTTTTCACGCAGACGCTTGATATGTACGTCCACCGTGCGGCTGTCGCCGTAATATTCAAAGCCCCACACCTCGTCGAGCAGCTTATCCCGCGTGAACACGCGGTTGGGATTGCTCGCCAGGTGGAAAATGAGCTCCATCTCCTTGGGCGGAGTGTCGATCTGGACGCCGTCGACGATCAGCTCGTAGGTCTCCATATTGATATAGAGCTTGTCATAGCGCACCGCGCGCTGTTTTTGTTGCGCTTCGGGCGCACAGCGGCGCAACACCGCTTTGACGCGCGCGATCACCTCTTTGGCTTCAAACGGCTTGGCGACGTAATCGTCCGCGCCCAGCTCCAGCCCCAGCACCTTGTCAAACACTTCGCCTTTGGCGGTGAGGATGATGATCGGCAGGGTGGACGTTTTGCGCACCTCGCGACAGACCTGCCAGCCGTCGATCTGCGGCATCATAATATCGAGGATCATCAGATCGGGCGGCGATTGGACAAATTGCGTCAGCGCGTCGGCGCCGTTATACGCCAGCGTGACCTCAAAGCCCTCTTTTTCCAGATACAGCCGCAAAATTTCACAGATGTTGGCGTCGTCGTCCACCACCATAATGCGCGTCGTTGCCATAGATGATACCTCCTTTTTGACACAGTTCGTCTGCTTTTTAGTGTACCACATTTTCCGCGCAGAATGTGAATAGTTTTTAAATTTCCCGTCACGGATTTGTGACAAAATGAGTATATCACAATAACGGCGAGGGCGCAAGAGATAGTGAAAAAGCAGCACAAAAGCGGTGGAGGGGCAATAATTATTCAGTATTTATCAGCGAAGCGACTTCAATATTCATTATTCATTTGAAAATCCGTTCTTAATGAATAAGGAATGATGAATATTGAAAAATGAATAATACAAACAAAAATCCGTCCACTTGCGTGAACGGATTTTCGTGTGGTGCGCGTAAACGGACTCGAACCGCTGACCTCCTGCGTGTGAAGCAGGAAGATCGCACGCACGCGGCACATTACCATTCAAAAGGAGAGAAACCAAATGAAGAAACCGAAGAAACTCAACACAACCCTGTGGGTGGCGACGATGCTGCTGTCCTGGCTGACGGTGATCGGAACAGCCGGAGAAATGGACAACGCGCCGACCACCACCTGGCACATTGTCAAAGCCCTGGCAGCATTGTTGCTGATGGCTGCCAGCGTGC
>SVOU01000005.1 GCA_015066215.1 Oscillospiraceae bacterium
GATGGCAGATCCCGCGCGTCTTAAACAAGTGTTCATCAATATTGTGGACAACGCGATCAAATATAGCGGTCGCGGCGGACGCGTGCGTGTGGAGGCGGCACAGATGGGCAGCCGCCTGCAAATCGTCATCAGTGACAACGGTGTGGGCATCAAGCCCGAGGATCTGCCCAAGGTCAAAACACGCTTTTTCCGTGCCGACCACGCGCGTCCCGGTTCGGGCGTCGGCTTGGCGGTGGCGGATGAGATCATGCACCGACACGGCGGCAGCTTGGATATCCACAGCGAATACGGCAAAGGCACCACCGTCACCTTGACGCTGCCCTTGCGCTTCGTGGATAAAAATGCGGCTGTTTAGTGTCAAAGGTAGATTTTACATTGCCGTTGCATTATAATTAGGATTGTTAACCGAAAGGATGAGATATATGGCAGAAAACGTACAAAAGAAGACCTCTATCGGCGGTCAGGCGTTGATGGAGGGTGTGATGATGCGCGGTCCCGAAAAGACGGCGATGGCGGTGCGCCACACGTCGGGCGAGATCCGCACGAAGGAGTGGGATAACGAGCAGAAAAAGATCGCGAAAATATGGCGCTTGCCCGTTATCCGCGGCATTTATAACTTCCTGTCGTCGATGAAGCAGGGTATGAAATGTATGACCGATTCGATGACGATGTCGGGCATGGACGAGGAGATCGACGCCGCCGATCGCGAGGAAAAGGTGCAAAAGGCGGCGAAAAAGCGCGCCAAAGCCGAGGGTGTGGAAGTGACGCCCGAACTTTTGGAAGAAGAGGGCGCCAAATACGACGCCGCCCAAGCCGTCAAAAAGGAAAAGAGCGGCAAATCCTCCACCGAGCGGCTGATGTCCGTCGTGATGGTCATCGGCACGATACTCGGTCTGGGTCTGGCGTTTCTCCTGTTCCTCTATCTGCCGCGCTTGGCGGTGGATGGACTCGAATGGCTGTGCGGTTTCGGCTTTGCAGGCGTTGTTCGCAGCGGTATTGAGCAGTTGCTGAAATTGGCGATCATGGTGACCTATATGTGGTTGGTGTCGCTGATGAAAGATATCCGCCGCGTGTTCCAATATCACGGCGCAGAACATAAATCCATCTTCTGCTATGAAAAAGGCTTGGAGCTGACGGTGGAAAACGTGCGTCCCCAGCGACGCTTTCATCCGCGTTGCGGCACTTCTTTCCTGATTCTGATGATTTTGGTGAGCCTCGTCTTTTCCACGCTGGTACAGATGCTGTTTCCCTCTGCCTATGCCATTCGCTGGCTGTGGATCGTGGTAAAAGTGATTATGGTGCCGCTGGTGTGCGGTGTCGGTTATGAATTGCTCAAAATCTGCGGTCGCTACGATAACTGGCTCACCCGCGTGATCGCCACCCCCGGTATGTGGGTGCAACGCATCACCACCAAAGAGCCCGATGACAGTATGATCGAGTGCGCTATCACCTCGCTCAAAGCGGTGATCCCCGAGGATGCCGAAAAGGACGTGTGGCGATGACCGTCGGAAACTGGTACACACAGATAACAGACCGTTTGACAAAAGCAGGGTGTGACAGCCCTGCTTTTGACGCGGTCTGTTTACTAGAGGATGTGGGCGGCGTGCCGCGCGGACAGGTGTCGGCGGCTTCCGACCGCCCGCTTGACGCCGCTGTCGAAACGGCGCTGAAAGCGGCGGTAATCCGCCGCGAACAGGGCTATCCGCTGCAATATATTTTGGGCGAGTGGGAGTTTTTGAGCCTGCGGCTTAAAGTGGGGGAGGGCGTGCTGATTCCCCGCCCCGACACCGAGTTGTTGTGCGAAACGGTAGCCGACCGGCTTGACCGTCGGTTCGGCAACAGTCCCACAAAGGTGCTGGACTTGTGCGCGGGCAGCGGCTGTGTGGGATTAGGGATAGCGTCCTTGCACAAGGGTGCCACCCCCACGCTGGTGGAAAAAAGTGACGCGGCTTTTGCCTATCTGACCGCCAACGTTGACCGCTATCCGCAGTTTGGCGGCGAAGCGGTCAAAGCGGATATATTCACCGCTCCCGTTCCCACCGCCGCATATCACGCGCTGGTGTCTAACCCGCCCTATATTCCCACCGCTGACTTGGCGGGACTGATGCGCGAAGTTCAGCACGAGCCGCAAATGGCGCTGGATGGGGATGCCGACGGACTGGTGTTTTACCGTGCGATCGCCGACCGCTGGCTGGCATCGCTGTTGCCGGGCGGCATTTGCGCCGTCGAAGTCGGCATCGGGCAGGCACAAGACGTGGCGGCTATTTTCAAGGCGGCAGGACTTTTGGACGTGGAGATCAAGACCGACTACGGCGGCGTTGACCGTGTGGTGGTCGGACATATATAAAAGGAGAGAAAAGTATGCGCGTATTATTACTCAACGGCAGTCCGCGCGCCGACCAATGTACGGCGACGGCGCTCAAAGAGATGGCAGATACGTTGGAAAAAGAAGGCATCGAAACGGTCACGCTCCAAGTGGGTAAAGGTCCCGTGCGCGGCTGTATCGGTTGCGGCGGTTGCCGCGGGAAAAACCGTTGCGTGTTCAACGATGATATGGCAAACAAAGTGATTGAAGAGATGGAAAAAGCAGACGGTTTGGTGATCGGCTCGCCTGTGTATTATGCCTCTGCCAACGGCACGCTGTCGGCGCTCTTGGATCGCGTGTTCTATGCGGGCGACTGCTTTGCTTACAAGCCCGCCTGTGTCATCACCTCTGCCCGCCGCGCAGGCACCACCGCCACCTACGACCAGCTCAACAAGTATATCGGCATCAGCGGTATGCTGCAGGTGCCCTCTTGCTATTGGAATATGGTGCACGGCAGCTGCCGCGAGGATGTGCTGCAAGATAAAGAGGGTCTGCGTATTATGCGCACCCTCGCCCGCAATATGGCGTGGATGCTCAAAATGCTTGATAGTTCCGACGTGCCGCGTCCCGAAAAGGAGCCGATGGTGCGCACCAACTTTATCCGATAAAAACCGAAACATTTGTTCGATTTTTTGTGCAAAACCCTTGCAATTTGCAAAAAGATAGGGTATAATGAAGCCAAACTTACCGAATGTGACCCCATTTTGGGGTAAAGGAGCGAGATTATGGCGGAGAAAAAGACGGCGGATAAGAAAACGGCAATGTCCGACAGCAAGGCGAAAGCGCTGGAAATGGCGTTGCAACAGATTGAGAAAAATTACGGCAAGGGTGCCGTTATGCGTTTGGGCGAAAACGTCGCGATGAACGTGGAGTGCATTCCCACGGGTTCGATGTCGCTGGATGCGGCACTGGGTATTGGCGGTTTGCCCCGCGGCCGTATCGTGGAGATCTATGGGCCGGAATCTTCCGGCAAGACCACGCTGGCTCTGCACGCCGTAGCGCAGGCGCAGAAAATGGGCGGCGAAGCGGCGTTTATCGACGTTGAGCACGCGCTCGACCCCGTGTATGCCAAGGCGCTGGGTGTGGACGTGGACTCCCTGCTGGTGTCCCAGCCCGATACCGGTGAGCAGGCGCTCGAAATTGCCGAAGCGCTGATTCGCTCGGGCGCTGTGGATATGGTGGTCGTGGACTCCGTGGCGGCGCTGGTACCCCAAGCCGAAATCGAGGGCAATATGGGCGACGCGCACGTCGGTCTGCAAGCGCGCCTGATGTCGCAAGCTATGCGTAAGCTGGCGGGTGCGGTGTCCAAATCCAACTGCATCGCGGTGTTTATCAACCAGTTGCGTCTGAAGGTCGGTATCGTCTACGGCAACCCCGAAGTCACCGCCGGCGGCAACGCGCTCAAATATTATGCGTCGGTGCGTCTGGACGTGCGCCGCGTGGAAACGCTTAAAGTGGCGGGCGAACCCATCGGTTCGCACACCCGCGTGAAGGTGGTCAAAAACAAGGTTGCGCCCCCGTTCAAAGAGGCGGAGTTCGACGTGCTCTACGGACAGGGCATCTCGCACGACAGCGAGCTTTTGGATCTGGGCGTGCGCTTTGAGATCATTCAGAAATCGGGCGCGTTCTTCTACTATAACGATATGCGTATCGGTCAGGGTCGCGACAAAGCGCGCGACTATCTGCGCGACAATGCGGAAGTGGCGGCGCAGATCGAGGCGAAGATCCGCGAAAAATTGAAAGGCGAAGCAACGCCCGAAAAGCCTGCCGAAAAACCCGCACCGGTGGAGATCCCCATCGAGGCGGCGGCAAGAGTGACGGCGACCACTGCCAAAGCAAAGATCGACATCTCGGTCGACGATTAACAAGAACATAAGGGGGCTGATGAAGGTCAGCCCCCTAAACTTGTATAAAAGGGGGCTTATCCGTGCTGGTGACGGGACTCAAAAAACAGCGTGGCTGTTGGTATATGGTCGAACTCGACGGCGAGCCTGCGGTGAAGATCGACCGCCGCACCTGGGACGAATCCCCCTATCAAGAGGGAAGTGAACTGGACGACGAGGCGTTGCGCGCGTTGCTGGCATCGTCCGACCGCCGTCGCGTGTGGGAAAAGGCGATATGGTGTCTCTCTCTGCGCGATTACACCAAACAGGAACTTGCACAAAAGCTGCGCCGCGACGCCGAGCCGTCGCTGGTAGCCGAAACGGTGGAAGCTCTGTCGGAAAAGGGGCTGATCCGTGAGGAGACGTATGCGCGCGCGCTCGCGACCGAGCGCATCACGCGTCAGCACCGCCCTCGCCGTCGCGTGCAGCAGGAGCTTTTGCAACGTGGCGTTGACCGTGACACGGCGGAACAAATTGTTAACGAAATTGCTACAGATGATTTACAAGAAGCACTTGCACTTCTTGGAAAAAAGCGGTATACTGATATTGATATGCAAAAGTTGCGGCAAAAGGTCTGTGGCTTTTTGGCGCGACAGGGATTTGACTACGTGACCGTGCGGCAGGCGTGGGAAGCTTGGTATGCCGCGCGCGGTGGAAGTGACGAGTTTTGCGACGGAGGTTTTGGCGATGAGCTGTAAAGTGGGTATGGTGTCCTTGGGCTGTCCCAAGAACCAGATGGATGCCGAGCTGATGCTGGCGAAGCTGGCAAAAGCGGGCTATGAGATCACCGACCAGAGCGGTCTTGCCGACGTGGTGATCGTCAACACTTGCGGCTTTATCGAAGACGCCAAAAAAGAAGCGATTGAAAACATTCTGGAATTTGCCCAGCTTAAAAAAGAAAAACAGATCCGCGGCATCGTGGTGACGGGCTGCCTGGCACAACGCTATCAAGAGGAGCTGGCGACAGAACTTCCCGAATGCGATTGCGTGCTGGGACTTGGCGCCAACGGCGATATCGTGGAAGCAGTCGAGAAGGCAAACAAGGGCGAAAAACTCTGCCGTTTTCCCGACCTGTCCTGCTGGTCGCTGGAGGGTGACCGCGTGCTGACCACGCCGTCCTTTTTTGCTTACCTGCGTATCGCGGACGGCTGTGACAACCGCTGTGCCTATTGCGCCATTCCGCTGATCCGCGGCAACCTGCGCTCCCGCCCGATGGACGCGCTGGTGAGCGAAGCGAAAGCCTTGGCGGCGGGCGGTGCCAAAGAGCTGGTGCTGGTCGCGCAGGATACCACCGTTTACGGTCGCGATCGCGACGACGGCGCGAGCCTTCCCAAATTGCTCGACCGCCTGTGCGAGATCGACGGCATCCGCTGGATCCGTCTGCTGTATTGCTATCCCGACCATATCACCGACGAATTGCTTGACACCATTGCACGACAGGAAAAGGTCGTGCGCTATCTCGACGTGCCGATCCAGCACGCGAGCGGCAAGATACTCAAAGCGATGAATCGCTTTGGTGATAAGGACACCCTCAAAGCGCTGTTTGCGCGTATTCGTGAAAAAATGCCCGATATGGTGTTGCGCACCACCGTGATGACCGGTTTCCCCGGGGAGACGGAAGCGGATTTCGAGGAGCTTTGCGAGTTGACTGAAGCGGTCAAATTCGAGCGCCTCGGCTGTTTCACCTTCTCGCCCGAGGAAGGCACCCCCGCGGCACAAATGCCCGATCAGGTGCCCGAGGAGGACAAAGCCCGCCGTCGGGATATTTTGATGGAACAGCAAGCGGTGGTGGCCCAACGCTATAATGATACGCTGGTCGGCACGGTCAGGGAAGTGCTGGTCGAAAGCTTCGACCGCTACGGTGAATGTTGGTTTGGTCGCAGTGCCGCCGACGCGCCCGATATTGACGGCAAAGTGTTTATCCAATGCCCCAAAGGCAAAACGTTATCCCCCGGCGCGATGGTGCAGGTGAAGATCACCGACACCTTGGACTGGGATCTGATAGGAGAGCTGGTAGAATGAACATACCCAACCGTTTGACGCTGTTGCGCGTGCTGATGGCGCCCGTGTTTTTGGTGGTGCTGATGTGGGATTTTCCCTATCACTATGCCGCCGCTTGCGGTGTGTTTGCCCTCGCGGCGCTGACCGATTTTATCGACGGTCGCATCGCGCGCAAATATAAACTCGTGACAAATCTGGGCAAATTTCTCGACCCCTTGGCGGATAAAATGCTCACCACCGCCGCGTTTTTGGGCTTTTTGGCACAGGAACGGCTGGACGTGTGGGCTGTGATGATCGTGCTGGCACGCGAATTTCTGGTCACCTCGGTGCGACTGGTCTCCGCGGGCAGCGGCGTAGTGATCGCCGCCAACTTCTGGGGCAAAGCCAAAACCTTTTTGCAGATGCTCTCCATCGGTGTGATGCTGCTCGCGTTGGAATGGGAATGTCACGCGGCGGCGTTGTCGCCCGACTCCGTGTTCGTCCCCGTTTTGGCGGCGCAGATATTCATCTGGGTGTCGGTGGTGCTCACCGCCGTGTCCGGTGCTATTTATTTTTGGAACTACCGCGAATTCTTTATTCGGGATAAATAAACCCTCGTTTTCACCTCACTACGGAAGGATTGACCTTTTATGCAAATTTTCAACACACTCACCCGCCAAAAAGAAACGCTCGTCCCGATCGAAGAGGGCAAACTGCGCATCTATGCCTGCGGTCCGACGGTGTATAACTTTATCCACATCGGCAACGCCCGCCCCTTGTGCGTGTTCGATACCCTGCGCCGCTATCTGGAATGGCGCGGCTTTGACGTGCGCTTTGTGCAGAACTTCACCGATATCGACGACAAGATCATTCGCCGCGCCAACGAAGAGGGTGTGACCTATCAGGAGATCGCCGAGCGCTATATTGCGGAGTTCTGGACGGATGCCAAGGGTCTTGGCGTCAAGGAAGCCACCGTGCATCCCAAGGCGACCGAAAATATTGACGAGATCATTGCGATCATCGCAGGTCTGGAAGAAAAAGGTTTTGCTTACAAAGCCCCCAACGGCGACGTCTATTTCCGCACCCGCCGCTTTAACGAATACGGCAAGTTGTCGCATCAGCCGCTCGACGATCTGGAGTCGGGTGCGCGTATCGCTGTCGGCGAAGACAAGGAAGACCCGATGGATTTCGCGCTGTGGAAAGCCGCCAAAGCGGGCGAGCCTTCTTGGCCGTCCCCGTGGAGTGACGGTCGTCCCGGCTGGCATATCGAATGCTCTGCGATGGCGCGCCGCTTCTTGGGCGAGACCATCGATATCCACGGCGGCGGGCAGGATCTCATCTTCCCCCACCACGAAAACGAGATCGCGCAGAGCGAATGCTGCAACGGTGTGCCGTTTGCCCGCTATTGGATGCATAACGGCTACATCAACGTAGATAATAAGAAAATGTCCAAGTCGCTCAACAACTTCTTCACGGTGCGCGACGTGGCGAAAATTTACGGCTATGAGGCGATCCGCTTTTTCCTGATCTCCTCCTCCTATCGCAGCCCCATCAATTACAGCGCCGAGATCATTGAGCAGGGCATTTCCGCTCTTGACCGTCTGTATACCTGCCGCGAAAACCTGCAATTTGCCATCGATAACGCCGCCGCTGTGACGGGCGAAAACGACGCTCAGTTGCTGCAAAAGGTCGAAACCCGCCGCGCGCAGTTTATCACGGCGATGGATGACGATCTCAACACGGCAGACGCGATTGCGGCACTGTTTGAACTGACCAAGGATATCAATGTGGCGATTGCTACCCCCGAAAAGGTGGGCAAAGAAGCCTGCGAAAAGACGCTCGATCTGTTTAACCAGTTGGCAGACGTGCTCGGTCTCTTGTATGAGCGTAAAAAGGAGAGCCTTGACGACGAGATCGAGGCGCTCATCGCCGCTCGCGCCGCCGCCCGCAAAGAGAAAAACTGGGCGGAAGCCGATCGCATCCGCGACGAACTGAAAGCGCGCAACATCGTGCTGGAAGATACGCCGCAGGGTGTCAAATGGCATCGCGCCTGACGGGAGTGACGCGTATGAAACACTCCATCGTCACCGTCACGCTCAATCCGTCTATCGACGTCACCCTGTGGGTCGACGGCTTGGATAACGATTGTGTCAACCGCGTGCAGGACGAATTGCGTCAGGCGGGCGGAAAAGGCGTTAACGTGGCGCGCGTGACAGGCAAATTCGGCATCCGCACCCGCTGTATTGCGGTGGCGGGACGTGACAACGCCACCGAGCTGCAAAACTATCTCTCGGAAGAAGATCTTTTGTGCGAGCTGTTGCCGGTTGACGGTGCGGTGCGCGAAAATATCACCCTGCGCTGTGAAAACGACACCGTCAAGATCAATCGCCAAGGTCCCACGCTTTATTCCAAAATGGGCGCGGTGTTGCCCGCGTGGATAGAAAGCCGCCTGACCGCCGAGTGTATCGCCGTGTTCGCGGGCAGTCTGCCTGCGGGCATTTCGGTGGGGCAATACGGCGATATGATGATCGCGGCGAAAAAGGTCGGCGCGCGTGTGGCGGTCGACACCGACGCCTTCACCCTTGCCGACTATGCCCGCGTTTCGCCGTGGCTTATCAAGCCCAATATGCACGAACTGGCAAAGCTGTCGGGTCGCCCTTGCGATACGCCCGAACAGGCGCTTGCCACCGCCCGTGAAGTGCGTGAAAAGACACATATTCCGCACATCTTGGTGTCGATGGGTGCTTTTGGCTTGGTCTATTGCGGCGAAGAAGGAGAATATTTCGTAAAAGCACCGCAGGTGACGGCGAAATCCACCGTCGGTGCGGGTGACAGTTTGCTCGCCGGTTTCTTGGTGGGCGTGTGTAAGGAAAAACCGCTTGTCGATTGCCTGAAACTGGCGGTGGCGTGCGGTAGCGACTGCGTGCAACAGGAGGGCACTGCCCTCGCCGACCACTTGTCGGCGTTGTCCCTGCAAGAGCAAGTCATTTGCGAATCTGTGTAAACATAAAAAAGGCGGCGTGCGCCGCCTTTTTTGCAAGGTAAAAGGAGGTGACGCCCCATGTCCGAAACCTATCCGTGGTATGCGTTTTATAAAGATATCCCCGCGCGGCTGACCTATCCCGCGGAGAGTATGTACGAGCTGCTGGCAAAAGCCGCCGCAAAACATCCGCAGGCGACGGCATTGGAATTTATGGGGCGGCGCACCACCTATCACCAACTGCTTGACGCCGTTGAGGCGACCGCCCGCGCCCTGCTTGCCGCAGGGGTTTCACGCGGTGAGGCGGTGACGGTTTGTATGCCCAACTGCCCGCAGGCGGTGTTTCTGTTTTACGCCATCAACCGTATCGGCGCGGTGGCGAATATGGTGCATCCTCTCTCTGCGCCGGAGGAACTGGCGTTTTATCTCAAAGACGCCGACAGCCGCCGCATATTCACCCTCGACCTGTTCGTTGCGAAGCTGGATGAGGTGGCAGAAAAACTGCCCGACGGCTTGCAAATCGTCGTCACGTCAATCGGAGAAGCGCTGTCGCCGCTCAAACGCGTCGGCTATTTTCTCACCCGCAAAAGCCCGCGCAAAACGGCGTTAGATATTATCGCGTGGCGTGACTTTTTGGCGGCGGGACGGCTGACGGACGCCGCACCCGTTGTCAGGCGAGATACCGACGAGCCTGCGGTGATTTTGTATAGCGGCGGCACGACGGGTACCAACAAGGGTATTCTGCTTACCGACCGCCATTTTAACGCCTGCGCGTTGCAAACGCTCGCGATGAGCGGGTATTACGGCAAAAACATCGTCGGCTTCAAAATGCTGGCAGTGTTGCCGATTTTTCACGGCTTTGGGCTGTGTATCTGCGTGCACATGATGCTGATGCACGGCTGTTGCTGTCTGCTTGTGCCGCAATTTTCGCTCAAAACCTATGCCCATGCGCTGTTAAAGCAACAGCCCGACTTTATCGTGGGCGTGCCCACGCTGTTCGAAGCGCTGTTGCGCGCCGATCAGCTCAAAAACGCCGATCTGTCCTATCTCAAAGGCGTGTTTTGCGGCGGCGATTCGCTGTCGGTGGAGTTAAAACGCAAGGTGGATGACTTTTTGGCGGCGCACGGCGCAACCGTGCCGATCCGCGAAGGCTACGGCACCACCGAATGCGTGACCGCTTCTTGTCTGACGCCGCAGGGCGAATATCGGCAGGGGAGTATCGGCATCCCGTTTCCCGACACGCTGTATACCATCACCAAACCTGACACCACCGACCCGCTGGCGGTGGGGGAGGAGGGTGAGATCTGCATCAGCGGTCCTTCGGTGATGCTGGGTTATAACCACAACCCCACCGAAACCGCCAAGACGCTCAGACACCACGCCGACGGACGCGTGTGGCTGCACACGGGTGACCTCGGCGTAATGGATGCAGACGGCTTTGTCTATTTTCGCCAGCGCATCAAACGGCTCATCGTCACCTCGGGGTATAACGTCTATCCCTCACAGGTAGAAAACGTGCTGGATGCGCACCCCGACGTGGCACTCAGTTGCGTGATCGGCGTCAAGGACGCCTACAAAATGCACCGCGTGAAAGCCTTTGTGGTACTGCGCGCGGGCGTTGCGGCAGACGAGGCGATGCAGACCAAACTGCGTGCGCATTGTCGGCGGCATCTCGCCCGCTTTGCACAGCCGAGCGAGATCGAATTTCGCACGGAATTACCCAAAACGCTGGTGGGCAAGGTCGCCTATCGCGTGTTGGAAGAGGTAGAAAACGAAAAAGCGACGGAGTGATCCATTCCGTCGCTTTTTTGTGCGCAAAAATCCAAAAAAATATCACTTTTATCGCAAATAAGACTACCCTTTTGCGGGCGAATATGCTATAATACCCCCGTAAATGGTTTTCTCTTGTGAGAAAGAAGGAGGCAATTATGGATTCTGCAAAGAAAAAACAACTGCAGGAGCTGGCGACCCGTATCCGTATGGGCGCAGTCACCGGCGTGTTTCATGCCAAAAGCGGTCATCCGGGCGGCTCGCTGTCCATCGCTGACCTGCTGGCGTATTTGTATTCTGAGGAGCTGCGGGTAGACCCGCAAAATCCGCAGTGGGAGGACCGTGACCGTTTGGTGCTGTCCAAGGGTCACTGCGCGCCCGCTTTGTATGCGGCGCTGGCGCAAAAAGGCTTTTTCTCCGAGGACGAGCTGCTCACCCTGCGTCACGTGGGCGCGATGCTGCAAGGTCACCCCGATATGAAGGGTACCCCCGGCGTGGATATGTCCACCGGCTCTTTGGGGCAGGGCGTCTCTGCGGCTGTCGGTATGGCTCTGTCTGCGAAACTGTCCAACAAGGACTATCGCACCTATGCGATTTTGGGCGACGGTGAAATTGAAGAGGGTCAGGTCTGGGAAGCGGCGATGTTTGCCTCTCACAAAAACCTCTCCAACCTGTGCCTGATCGTGGATAATAACGACCTGCAAATTGACGGTCGCGTGGGCGAGGTCAACTCCCCCTATCCGATCCCCGAGAAGTTTGAAGCCTTCGGTTTCCACGTCGTTTGCATCGACGGTCACGATTTTGACCAGATCGCCGCGGCGTTTGCCGAGGCACGCACCGTCACCGACCGCCCGACGGCGATCATCCAAAAGACCGTCAAGGGCAAGGGCGTTTCCTTTATGGAAGACGTCGCCGGCTGGCACGGCACGGCACCCAACGCCGAGCAGTATGCCGTGGCGATGGACGAGCTTACCGCCGCTTTGGCGCAGATCAAGGAGGGTTAATATGGCAGACGTGATCAAAAAGGCTACCCGTGACGGCTATGCCGACGGTTTGTTGGCGGCGGCGGAATTGTATCCCGACTTGGTGGTTTTGGACGCTGACCTGGCGGCGGCGACCAAATCCGGCGTGTTCAAAAAGGCGTATCCCGACCGCTTTTTCAACGCAGGTATTGCCGAGGGCAATATGATCGGCGTGGCAGCGGGTCTCGCGGCTACCGGTCGCAAGGTGTTTGCGTCCAGCTTTGCTATGTTTGCCGTCGGTCGTGCTTACGAGCAGATCCGCAACTCGGTGGGTTATCCCCACCTGAACGTAAAGATCGGCGCCACTCACGCGGGCATCTCCGTCGGCGAAGACGGTGCGACCCACCAGTGCTGTGAGGATATCGCTCTGATGCGTACCATCCCCGGTATGACCATCATCAACCCTGCCGACGCCGTTGAGGCGAAAAAGGCGGTGCTGGCGGCTCTCGAAATGGAAGGCCCCTGCTATCTGCGCTTTGGCCGTTTGGCCGTGCCGGTGGTGTTTGACGATGATTACACCTTCGAGATCGGCAAGGGTGTGGAGCTGGTTGGCGGTACCGACGTGACCGTGATCGCGACGGGTCTGATGGTCAACGAGGCGCTCATCGCTGCCGAACAGCTCAAAGCTGAGGGCATTTCTGCACGCATCATCAATATGGCGACCATCAAGCCGCTGGATAAAGAGATCGTGCTCAAAGCCGCAAAAGAAACCGGTTGCATCGTGACGGCTGAGGAACACAGCGTCATCGGTGGCTTGGGTAGCGTGGTGGCGGAGGTGCTCAGCGAAACAACCCCCGTTCCCGTGGTGCGTCTGGGTGTCAACGATACCTATGGCAAATCCGGTCCCGCGGTGGAACTGCTGAAATTGTTCAAACTCTCCGCCGAAGGCATCGTCGAAAAGGTGCACGAAGCACTCGCGCTCAAGAAATAATCACAAAAACAAAACGCCGAGGAAGCAAGACTGCTTTCTCGGCGTTTTTATATTATTTACTGAGGTAATACCGATCGCATAAATCTTTGATCGCTTTGCCAAACCACTGGTTGTGCGGCTCGATTTGCAGCACGTACTGCAGCTTCCCGAGCAGATGTTCATAGTATGACACAGGATCGGGAACGCCGTTTTTTACAAAGTCGGTTTTGTTGCCGAACAGGATGCTGTTGGCAAGACCGAATTTGACGGCGTAATACACCTCTTGCCGCAGTTGCTGCTTGTATTCTTTGGGGATGGAGACTTTTTTGTTCACCGTGAGACCCGTGACACGCTGGCTTGAGGCGTTGGTGATAAATTTCGTCTTGTGCTCATTCACCGTAAATCCGCGATTTTCAAGTGTTTCCTTGACCTTGAGATATACGCCGTAAAGTGGTGCGTCAGAGGAAAATGTCAGATCGTCACAATAGCGGGTATAGGTGACCCCGCGCTTTTGACACCAACTGCCGATGAAATCGTCGAAGCTTCTCATAACGATGTTTGACAGCATAGGCGACGTGGGTGCACCTTGCGGCAAAACGTCGTTCAGGCAACAAAGTGACGTCAGCATCGCACCGATTTGCACAGGGTACATTTTGGCGGGAAAGGCGGAGGAGATGACCTCCAGAAAGGTGATGCTGCCGAAAAAGTCGGTGATGTCCATTTTGAGAAGAAATCTATGGTTGGTATGCGGTGCCGCGTTGTCGTGCAACCGTTTGCCTTTGACATAGGCGGTAGCATAGGGGGAAACCGCGATCTTGTTTACAATGTTTCGCAATATGTACTGTTGTGCACATTTCAGGGTGCCGTCGGGTGCGTGGATATAGCGCACACCGCCGGATTTCTTTTTCAGCGTAATCGTTTTATAGTGCTTGGACGTATTTTTGCAAAGTTCAAAAAGCGTCTTGCGAAAAGTGCCTGCCTGATGTGCCAATTGGTACGTGTCGCGGATAAAAGGCGTTGCGTAGTTGTCGTAGTGCTTTCCCGCCGCTTTTATCGTATTATGTAATCCGTGCTTTTCTAAAAAATACCTATCCGATGCATCAAAGGAAAGGATACCGTTGTGAAATCTCATAGCTTACCTCCATAAAAAGCAAACCCCTTACAGTACAAAATGTCCTGATAAATACGGAGGTGGGCGGTCTTTTTTACGTAGTAAAATTTAGCCCATTGCAGTGTTTGTCAGGCGGCGCGTTTCGCTTAGAAACGCGGACCCGGAATATGCCACAGACAGCGACTCGCTGTCCGCCCTGAATTTCTTCAAGTAGTACACTACTGTAAGGGGTTGCTTTGTTATGCTGTTGTGGAGTGTGTATTGGCGCGGATACGTCAAAACAACGCGCGGTCGATGGTCATCGGCGGAAAGTGTTTACTTTTCATACAGCCAAACGCCCGTTTCGCTGTCAACGGAAGGCAGGCGCACCGAAATGGTTTCAGACAGCGCGGTGGGAATATTTTTGCCCACAAAATCCGCCCGAAACGGCAACTCGCGGTGACCGCGGTCAACGAGAATAGCAAGCTGAATGGCTTGGGGGCGTCCCAAGGAGAAGATCGCCTCAATTGCTGCGCGCACGGTGCGCCCCGTGAACAACACGTCGTCCACCAAAACGACCTTTTTGCCGACGATATCAAACGGCAGTTGGGGCTTTTCGGGCGTTTGCGCATCGGGTGCGCGGTCATCACGATACAGGCGCACGTCCAACTCGCCGCAGGGAACAGAAACGCCCTCGATGCTCTCAATACGCTGCTGCAAAAGCCGTGCCAGCGGCTCGCCGCGGCGGCGGATGCCCACAAGGCAGAGGTCGTCAACACCCTTATTCTTTTCGGTGATTTCGTGTGCCATACGGGTAATAGCGCGCATAGTGGTGCTTTCATCCATCAAAATAGCTTTGAGCGTACCCATACTGTTCCTCCGTTTTCTGTTTGCTTTCGCGTGGGAAATGGGGACGATTACAGTATATCACCCACCGCCGTCAAAGTAAAGCAGAAAGCGGATAAAATTATGCAAAAACCTACATCTTGAACAGGCGGCGCAGGTGTGGTAAAATATGATCAGACAACGAAACGAGGTGGCATTATGAACGAGGTTATCAGGCAACTGAGCGAGCGCAAATCGGTGCGGGTGTTCACCGACCGCGAGATAGCTAAGGAGGATGTGGAAACCATTTTGCGCGCCGCTGCCGAAGCACCGACGGCGGGCAACCAACAGCTTTACACCATCATCCGCGTCACCGATGAGGATATAAAACGCACGCTGGTCGATTCCTGTGACCACCAGCCGTTTATTGCCACCGCCAAACTGGTGCTGATTTTTTGCGCCGATTGCCTCAAATGGTATGACGCGTTTTGCTATGCCGATTGCGCGCCGCGCAAGCCCGCCGAGGGCGATCTGCTGCTGGCGGTGAATGACGCACTTATCGCCGCGCAAAACGCGGTGGTCGCCGCCCATTCGCTGGGGATAGGCTCTTGCTATATCGGCGATATTATGGAAAATATCGAGATCCACCGCGATCTGCTGAAGCTTCCCGACTATGTGTTTCCCGCGGCGATGCTGGTGTTTGGTTATCCAACCGAGCAGCAGCTTACGCGCAAAAAACCGCCGCGCGCCGCATTGTCGCACATCGTCTGTGAAAACACCTATCGACGGCTGGATGCGGACGAGCTGCGGCAGATGCTGCTCAAAAACACCACCGCCGACAACTATGACCACTGGATCAAGGCGTTTTGCGACCGCAAATATAATTCCGATTTCTCACGCGAGATGTCGCGCTCTGTGCGCGCCTATCTGGCACAGTTTGCAGACGGGGAGTGATTTTTTGTCCGTTTTTGAACGTATCTATGACGTCGTCTGTGCGATTCCGAAAGGAAAAGTCGCCACCTATGGGCAAGTCGCCTTGCTCGCGGGCAATCCCCGTTGGGCGCGGGTGGTGGGCTACGCCCTGCACAAAAATCCCGCTTTCGGTGTCATTCCCTGCCACCGTGTGGTCAACCGTGAGGGAAAAACCGCCCCCGCATTTGCGTTTGGCGGTGAGGACGTGCAACGGCAGATGCTGGAGGCCGAGGGCATTGTTTTTGACGATGACGGGCGAATTGACCTGACCGTTTACGGCTGGTTGCCGCCCCAAAAATAAAGGAGAGTGAGTGCGGTGTCACTAAACGGCAAAACGGTTGCTATCACCGGTGCGACCGGCGATATTGGACGCGCGTGGTGTCATCTGCTTGCAAAGCAAGGGGCGTCGCTGTGGCTTTTTGACCGCGACGCGCAAAAATCTGCACAGTTGCAAGCAGAGCTGAAAGCCGCGTTTCCCGACTTAATATTGCGCCGTACGTCGCTCGACCTTACGGACAGGCGGTCGGTGGACGCGGCGTGCGCGGCACTTTGTGCAACGCCGCCCGCTATGCTGATACATAATGCGGGCGCGTTTGGTATTCCGCGCAACGTCTGCGACACGGGGCTTGACGCGGTGTTTCAAGTAAACTTTGCCGCGCCGTATGATATCACGCGGCGGGTAGTTCCCGCGATGATGGCGCAAGGTGAGGCGCGCGTGGTCGTGGTGGGTAGTCTGGCGCACCGCTTTTGCAAGACAAACTCCGCCGACCGCGAGGGCAAGCGGTGGGGGACGATGCGCGCCTATGGTAACGCCAAACGGCACTTGATGTTCGCGCACTACGAATTGGCCGCTCGCGAGGGATTTGAACTTGCCGTCGTGCATCCGGGCATTTCGCCTACAACGCTGTTTCGCCATTTCCCGCGATGGCTGCAAAAGCTCATCCGCCTGCCGATGAAGTGGCTGTTTATCTCGCCCGCCAAAGCGGCGCGCGTGGTGGCGGAGGGCTGCCGCACCACCACCCCCTATCATACGTGGATAGGACCGCGCGTGTGCGGTATTTGGGGCAAGCCCTGTCTGCGCAAGCTTTCCCGCCGCTTTTATGATGAAAGCCGCGCGGTCGGCGTATTTGCCGACGAGCTGTTTGAAAGGTTATCTCAAAACGAAACCGTCAACGGATAAAATGAAGTCCCGCAAGTTGCCTTGCGGGACTTCATTTTATTTGCTTTCCAAAAAATCGTGTGCCGCGGTGAGCACCGCACGGTCGGAATCGTGCGTCAGCCGTGCGACCGCTTCGTCAAAGGGCAAAAAGGCGGCGTCTGCCACTTCTTCGGGCTGGCACACAACTGTTTCACTCGCTGCCTCGGCTAGGAAAAATACTACCAGTTTTTCCACCTGTGGGCGGGGCGCATAGGTGATGGTCTGCCGAAACCCGTCCACAAAGGTGACGGACAGTCCCGTTTCCTCTGCAATCTCGCGCACGGCAGTCTCGTGTTCGCTCTCGTTATCTTCCACGTGTCCCTTGCACAGGGTGAAATGCCCTTGCGTGCTGTGCAGTACCAGATACCGCCTGTCAGCACCCGTGCCGACAAACAGCACCGCGCCGCAGCTTTTTTCCTGTTTCATAAAAAGCACCTCTTAATTTTGCTTTTGCACCAGCTTGTATTCATCGTAAAAGCGAAAAAACGGACAGCGTGCACGGCTGTCGCCGAATCGGCGCGCCTCGTCGTCCTCGTCCAGACCGATATCCATATCGCAGATATATTCGCCAAATTCCTCGTCAAACGCATAATAGGCGCATTGTTCACACTGATCCATTGTTTTGTCCCTCTCTTTGTCGGTATGCGCGCGGCGTGCAGAGCATCTGCTTCAAAAACGCGCGGTTGAAACTGCGCGGGCAGGAAAATCCCACCTGATAGGCGATATCCGTCACCGATTCGGTGGTTTCGGTCAACAGCTTTGCCGCTTCGTTGACCCGCATCATATTGACGTATTCGTGAAAGCCGATGCCAAGCCGCTCCTTGAACAGGTGGGAGATATAATATTTGCCCACGCAAGCCTCTTCGGCCACCGTTTCCAGTCGCAGATCGTCGCTCAGGTGCGTCATACAATAGTCGAGCAGTCCGCGCAAAACGTCGTTTTCGTTGCCGCTGTGTTGCTCCAATTGCATAAGCGGCAACAACTGTCCGAGCAACGCCAGCCAATAGCCCTTGCGTACGTATTCGGCGTATGCACCGCGCTGCTGCGAGAGCTGTTCCAAAATCGCCAGCGTCGCGGCGGGCAACTGTTGCGCGGGTATATGATTGCAGACGGGACGTTGTTTCCGCAAAAGCGGCTTATAGTCGCTGCACATCGACAGCGGCACGATAAACAGCCAACAGAGCAAATCGTCAGAATCCTCGGAAAAACTGTGTACCTGATTGGGAAAGGAGAGATAAACGTCCCCTTTTTTGAGCGGGAAGCTTTTGGAATCGGCGTGGGCAACGGAGGTGCCTTGCTGGATCCAGGCGAGCTCCAGATCGGTGTGAAAATGCGGCGCACATTGCAAAAAGCGGCGCAGATCTACCGTGAATTTTCCCGCACGTTGTTCGTGTTCGATCATAAAATCACCTCAAAAGAGCAACTTTTGACGCAAAGATTTCAATATTTGGCTTTTATTATAGCACAAACTGTCTTATAATACAAGCAGATACCAAAATAAAAAGGAGTGCGGCTTTATGAGTTTCCCGATTGCGATACAATTATATTCGTTGCGCGATGATATGGGCGCAGATCCTGTTGGCACCTTGCAAAAGGTAAAAGATATGGGCTATGACGGCGTGGAGTTTGCCGGTTTGGCAGGATTGACCGCCGCCGAGATGAAGGATGCGTGTGCGCGCATCGGGCTTACGCCGATTTCTGCCCACGTGGGTATTGACGACCTGAAAAAGTCGGGCGTTTTGGAGGATTATGCCACCGTCGGTTGCCGTTTTGTGGCGATCCCGTGGCTGGACGAGGTGCGCCGCCCCGGCGGTGAAAACTATGCGGCGTTTTGTGCCGATGTCAAGGCCGTTGCGGCAAAAGCCGCCGAGCTGGGATTGGCGCTGCTGTATCACAACCACGATTTTGAGTTTGCGAAGCTCGGTGAGGACTATTTGCTGGACGTTATGTATCGCGATATGCCCGAACTGAAAACCCAGCTCGACACCTGCTGGGTGCGCGTGGCAGGGGAGGACCCTGCGGCGTATGTGAAGAAATACAGCGGCCGCGCACCGCTGGTGCACCTGAAAGATTACACGGGCGGTGCCGCCAAGGGTATGTATCAGCTCATCGGCGTGGACGACGATAAGCCGCAGGAAGCGGTGGAAGCGTTCTCGTTCCGCCCCGTGGGTCAAGGCGTGCAGGATTTTCCCGCCATTTTGGCGGCTGCCGCCGAAGCGGGTACGGAATGGGTCGTAGTGGAGCAGGATATGCCCACCGCCGACAAAACGCCGCTCCAATGCGCCGCCGAAAGCGTAGCCTATCTGCGAAGCCTGTAAAATAGAATAAAAAGCCGCTTGCTACTGCAAGCGGCTTTTTTGCTTGTAGTAATTATTGCACGATTTGGCGAAGCGCGGCACCGAGGTCTTTTTCCTTGACGGGAACGAATGTCAGGTTTTCAAGAGCAATATCGGGGTGCTTTTCGAGCAGGTCGCTGTCGACGAGCACTGCCGCTGTTTGGCAGATATTTTCACCCAAAACGGCGTTGCACTGTGCAACCGTACGCGCAATCTCATCTTGCAAGTCCACGTATTTGTCCGCAACTTCCACCGTCCACGTGTTTTCCTCTTCGTCAAATACGGGTGAGCAATCGTTGAGAATGAGCGTGCCTTTGTAGGTGAAAAAGCCATATCCCTCGCAAAAGTCGGCGTCGGACGGGTGATAATCAATGGGCAGTCCCGACTTTTTGACCGCATCGTACAGTTGGACGTAAGGGGAGAGGGAGTTGAACCAGCGGTATTTGGCACGCGTATCTTTATAATACCGCGTGCGTTTGTAGCGACAGTAGTCGATGGGGGTAAACACCAAAAAGCCGATGATGGCGAGCAAAATCAGCGGGAGAAATAACAGGGTAAGCAGTACGTCTTTGAGTGCGGACAGTTTTTCTTTCATAATAGCTCCTTGCTGCAAGCGTCAAATTATTCCGTATAAATACTCAAAAGCAGAGAAAAAAGTTGGAAAATACAGTATACAGGTCAAAACGTCAATGATAAGTCCTTTGATTGACCAATTGGCTTTGCGTGCTTTAACATATATGACCATTAAAACAACAAATGCGAAAAAGAAAAGAATTCCCATCAACTTGCTGGCAGGATAGGCAATAGGATGTTTAGACATTTCACCAAACGAAACTTTTGTAAACCAAAGGAAAGCACACATAAGTCCTGCTGCACCAACAGCCGCCAACCCCAAGGAAAGCGCTGTGGTTTTGATGCTGCAGTTGTTTTTGACAGTTTTGGAGAACAGCAGGCAAAACAAAGCGGAAATAATTAGCGCGATTCCCAACAAGATTGCAATAAACGACCAACCGCTCATTATACGAAGAATAATAAACTTATATGTAGGCGTGTCCGCACCGCCGATGATACCTATTGCGCCGTTTTGAGAAGTGTAGTTTTTCAATACGGCAAATGGAACTATTACGCCTATCATTGAAACCAGTGCTCCGATCAAAAGTGTTAATAAAGAGATTCGTTTCAACTTCATCAAATCACCGCCTCGCATATAAAGTATAGCAGAAAAGCAGTGAGGACGCAACAAGTATTCCTTATTCGTTGGAAATCCGTTCACCTTAATGAATAATGAAGGATGAAAAATGAATGGTGAATAATACAAACGAAAATCCGCTCTTTGGTGAGAGCGGATTTTTGGTTGTCTCTCGTGTCCGAAAAAGAACCGGTGAGAACCGAGGAATTTTACACTCTAATAACTTCTGCTCTTTTAAAAATGATTTGTATTACTTTTGTTTTACATTTAATGGTGTCAAATTTTAATTCTAACAAATAGTGATCACCTTTTTCAGACAATTCATCTGATAACCACCAACCGCCGTTAAGCAAGTTTGTATCAAAATCACCTGTTTTAATTTTAAAATTATAAAAACGAATTTCTGTAATATCCGTTTCGAACAAAGCTCCTTCACAGTTGATTTTCAGTATTAAACAGTTGTCAGCCGGATTCCAAATTGATTCCTTTTTTGTTGCTGAAATAATATTTGCATCGTGAAGTCCATGAGTCCAATACCAATCCGGTGTTTGAATTCTGTTTTGTTTCATAATATCACCAACTTTTATTGTGTTATAGCATAAAGCGTTAGAGGTGCAATAATTATTCATCAGCGTAAGCGACTTCAATATTCATTATTCATTCGAAAATCCGTTCACCTTAATGAATAATGAAGGATGAAAAATGAATATTGAATAATACAAACGAAAATCCGTCCTCTTATGAGAACGGATTTTCGCTTGGAGCTGGATGACGGACTCGAACCCCCGACCTGCTGATTACAAATCAGCTGCTCTACCAACTGAGCTAATCCAGCGTATACGTATCGTTCACAGTATAGCGGATACGGGGAAAAAAGTCAAGGCTAAAAACGCAAAAATCCTTTCCGTTTTGTGCGTAATATCTTGACAGTGCCGTGCGTGAGAGTGTAAAATATGACCAGCACTATTTGAGTGGAGGTATATATATGGACACGATCAAAATGCCGCGTCGCGATGCCAAATTGGTGGCGCATCGGGGACTGAGCGGCTTGGAAACCGAAAACACCTGTGCGGCGTTTGTGGCGGCGGGCAACCGCGACTATTTCGGTATTGAAACCGACGTTCACTGCACGGCTGACGGACAATATATTCTGATTCACGATCATACCACGGGGCGGGTGGCTACCGAGGATCTGTCCGTGGAAGGCTCTACCCTTGCACAGCTTCGTGCGCTTTCGCTCAAAGACAAGGGCGGAGAGGTGCGCGGCGACTTGCAACTGCCCACGCCTGAGGAATATTTCCGTATTTGCAACCGTTATAACAAGGTGTGCGTGTTCGAGCTCAAAGGCAACTTTGAAAAAACGCATCTGCAAGAGTTGCTGGCGGTGATCGAACGGTATTATGACAAGAAACAGATCATTTTCATCTCTTTCTCGTATGGAAACCTCTGCCGTGCGCGCGAGCTGGACGATACGCTGTCCCTGCAATTTTTGAGCGGTGAGTTGACCGATGAACAACTTGAGGATATGGCGGCGCGCCGTATTGACGTGGACGTGTACTACGGTTTTCTCAACGCCGAGAACATTGCCCGTATGCACGAGCTGGGGCTGGTGGTCAACTGCTGGACCTGTGACGATCCGCAAGCTGCCGCCACTTTGTGCGACTGGGGCGTGGACTATATCACCACCAATATTTTGCAATACGAGGCTTGATAAAAAGGAGCTTGCTATGATCAATCAACTGAAATTCGGCGAAGCGGATACCCGTGTGCGCCGCCCCGTTTGGCCTGTACGCGTGGTGAAAACGTGGGGTAAGGTAGAAAATGTTGAAAATCTGCTCAAACCGGGTTCTTTACAAATCGCCTATACCGAATACGAATATACCACCCTCAAAAATGACGGTGAGGGTGAAGAAGCGGCGGTGCTTTTGGATTTCGGTCAAGAGATCCACGGCGCGGCACGTTTGCTCGCCTATCTCATTTTCGGTGAGCGCTATGCCGACGTGCAGCTGACCTTTGGTGAGTCGGCGGCGGAAGCGCTTAGCACTGTCGGCGTGAAAAACGCCACCAACGACCACACGCCGCGCGATATGCGGGTTCTGGTGCCTGCTTACAGCGACCAAGAGATCGGCGAAACAGGTTTTCGCTTCGTGTATCTGCGGCTGTTAAGCCCCAACACCACCCTGCTTCTCAAAACGCTGGGCGCGACGGTGATCTACCGCGATCTGCCGTATCTGGGCAGTTTTTCCTGCAACGACGAGCAACTCAACCGTATCTATGACGTGTGCGCCTACACTTGCCACCTGAGTATGCAAAAGAAGCTGTGGGACGGCATCAAGCGCGACCGTTTGGTGTGGGTGGGGGATATGCATCCCGAAATGCTCACCATCCGCACCGTGTTCGGCTGCTGCGGCGCGATGGAAGAGGCGATCCGCTTTGCGCGCGAGAGCACGCCGCTGCCGCGCTATATGTCGGATATGCCCGCCTATTCGATGTGGTGGCTCATTCTCGTGCATGATTGGTACGTTTACAGCGGTGACGAAGCCTTTTTGGCGGAACATAAGCCTTACGCGCTCGCGCTGATGCGTCAGCTGGCGGCGCAGATCGTCGACGACGGCTCGGATGCTATTGAGTCGAAATTCCTCGACTGGTCGACCAACAATCTGCCCTGCCGTATCGACGGCGTGCGTGCGTTGCTCGCGTGGTCGATGGGCGCGGCGGCTGTGCTGGCGGATTTGTACGGCGACGGTGAAGCGGCGGCACTCTGCCGTCAAAAGCAGGCGGCACTCAAAGCCTGCACCTATGATCATCGCGGTGCGAAACCCTCGGCGGCGATTATGTCGATGGCCGGGGTCGCCGACAGCAAGGCGATGGCGGATTTCCTGCGCGAGGACGGCGCCAAGGGATTTTCCACCTTTATGAGCTATTATATGCTCAAAGCGGTGGCGAAGGAGTCTGTGACCGATGCGCTCGGTCTGTTGCGCACCTATTACGGCGCGATGCTGGACGTGGGAGCCACCACCTTCTTTGAAGATTTCAATATGGATTGGGTGTCCAAACCCGTTATCCGCATAGACGAACTGCCCCGCGAGGGCGTGTCGGATGTGCACGGCGACAACGGTGCTTATTGCTACGAGGGCTTCCGCCACAGCCTGTGCCACGGCTGGTCATCTGCGCCTGCCGCGTTTCTCGCGGAAGAGGTGCTGGGCGTGCATATTGCCGACGTGGGCTGTCGTGTGATCGAACTTGCCCCCTGCCTTGGTGATTTGGAATGGGCGAAAGGCACCTTCCCGACGCCGCACGGCGTGCTGTCGGTGCGCTGCGAGCGTACCGCCGACGGTGTGGCGGTGGAGTGGGACGCGCCCGACGGCGTGACCGTGACGCTCAAAAACTGATCAAAAACGGCATACCCGCGCGGTGTGCCGTTTTTCTTGTTGCGAAGCGGCGAGAAATGTGCTATACTAACGGTAACTTTTGATAGGTAGGTGACCGCCGTGCTTTTGCCGCAAACCCAAACGCTCACACCGCATATTGACGGCGAGCTGGTGTATTATACCTTTCCCGCTTTGGACGCGGTTGAGGGCGTGGGTCACGCGTTTTCCACGCGGCTGGGTGGCGTGAGTGCGCCGCCGTTTGACAGTATGAACCTGAGCTTTACCCGCGGCGATGACAAAGAAGCGGTGACCGAAAATTTCCGCCGCATCTGCGCGGTGGTGGGCGGTAGCCCTAAGCAAACGGTCATTTCCGCCCAGACGCATACCGCCAACGTGCGGTCGATCACCCGCGCCGATTGCGGCAGCGGCGTGACGTATGACCGCACCTATACGGACGTGGACGGACTTGTCACCGACGAGCCGCAGGTCATCCTTTGTACGCAATATGCCGATTGCGTGCCGCTGTTGTTTGCCGATCCCGTGAAAAAGGTGGTCGCGACTGCCCATTCGGGCTGGCGCGGCACGGTACAGCGTATCGGTGCGGTGACGGTGGAGAAAATGTGTGCCGACTACGGCTGTCGGCGGGAGGATATCCGTGCCGCTATCGGCCCGTCGATCGGCCCTTGCTGCTTTGAGGTGGATGAGCCTGTGTATACGGCTTTTTCGTCGATGAGCGAGTGGGACGACACCTGTGCGCGCTTCAAAGACGGCGGCAAGTTAGATATCAACCTGTGGGAGATCAACCGCCGCATCTTGACGGGGGCGGGTATTTTACCGCAGCATCTCACGGTGACCGACCTTTGTACCCGCTGTCGTCCCGATCTTTTCTGGTCGCACCGCATCCACGGTGCCGAGCGGGGAAGCTTGGCGGCTTTGATCATGTTAAAATAAAAATTTAAGATATTTTCAGGAGGAAACGAACTATGATCGCAATTGCTTCGGATCACGCAGCCTTGGAGATGAAAAAAACCATTATGGGCTTGCTTGACGAGATGGGCTTGGAGTATAAAGACTTCGGCACCTACACCACCGACAGCTGTGACTATCCCGTCTTTGCTGCCCGTGCTGCCCACGCGGTGGCGGACGGTATCTGCGACCGCGGTATTCTCATTTGCGGCACGGGTATCGGTATGTCGCTGGTCGCCAACAAGGTGCAGGGAATCCGCTGTGCTGCATGCAACGAGGTGTGCTCTGCAGAATTGTCCCGCTTGCACAACGATGCCAATATGATTGCCATCGGTGCGCGTGTGATCGGTAGTGAAGTGGCCAAAAAGATCGTGCGCGTGTGGTTGACCACGCCTTTTGAGGGCGGTCGTCACCAGCGTCGCGTGGATATGATCGGTGCCGTGGGACGGGGAGAAAGCCTTGAATAACAGAACCAACTATCACGCGCACACCGCCCGTTGTCAGCACGCGAGCGGCACGGAAGAAAGCTATGTGAAACTCGCCATCGACGAAGGCTTTTCGGTGATGGGCTTTTCCGACCATACGCCGTGGCC
Source organism: Oscillospiraceae bacterium (assembly GCA_015066215.1). Taxonomy (GTDB): domain Bacteria; phylum Bacillota; class Clostridia; order Oscillospirales; family Acutalibacteraceae; genus HGM12789. The sequence continues at coordinate 25,451 of SVOU01000005.1, forward strand.
GTTTGCCGACGGTTTTGTGTCAAAGGTGCGTATGCTGCCCGCAGAGCTTGCGGGCTACGTGTCCACCGTGCGGCAGTTGCAGGCGCAGTACGCCGATCGTATTCGCATCCACTGTGCGTTGGAATGTGAGTATTATCCGTCGATGCTGTCGTGGCTTAAAGAGCAGTGTGAAGCGTTTTCGCTCGATTATCTGATACTCGGTCACCATTGCCGCGAGCCCGAAAGCGAGGGGCATTGGAACGGCAGTCCCCAAAGCCTCAACGATATAAAGCTGTACGTTAACGATGCGATCAAGGGGCTCGAAACGGGACTGTTCGCCTATATCGCGCATCCCGAGCTGCCCCTGCAATATTCGGTGGCGTGGACCCCTGAGATACAGGCGACACTGCGCGAACTGTGCCGCGCCGCCAAAGCGTTGCAGATCCCGTTGGAATATAACCTGCTCGGCGAGATCTACGCCGCCCGACCGGGACGGGAAGGCTTTCTCGGCTATCCTTACCGCCGCTTCTGGGAGATGGCGGCAGAGGAGGGCTGCACCTGCATCGTCGGTGTGGACACCCATAGTGATGAGCAGATGCGTTGCGCCGAAAAATATGACGCCGCGTGCGCTTTTCTGGACGGATTGGGTATGCCGCGCGTGGAAACCTTATTTGAGGAGGACGCCGTATGACCACAGAACTGGTTTTGGACTATACGCTTTCCACCGATGACGTGGATGCTTCTGCCCGCTTGACGGCGCAGGGGCTTCTCTCGCTGTTGCAGCGTATGGCGACCGCCCACGGGCGAGAGCTGGCGGTAGATTTTGAAACGATGCGGGACAAAAGCAACGTCTATTGGGTCGTCACCAAGGTGCGCGGCGTTTTTGAGAGCGCGGCGGGCTGGAACGTGCCGCTCAAAGTAGAAACTTGGCCGCTGCCCTCGGGACGCATTACCTGCGAGCGCGATATGACCGTCAAAACTGCAGGCGGCGAAACGGTGGCGCGCGTGGCGTCCGAATGGTGTCTGCTCGATTGGGATACCCACCGCATACGCAAGGTGGAAAGCACCTGTTTCCCCGCGGGGGATGGGATGCGCACCGACCGTGCGGGTGCGGGTGAATTTTTGCGGGCAAACCGCAAGACGGACGAGATGGAACTCGTGTATGACCACCTCGTGCGCTATACCGATATGGACCTCAACCGCCACACCAACAACGTCGTCTATGCCAAGTTGGCGATGGATACCAAACCCTTTGCGTTTTGGGAGGAAAACCCGCCGCGCTGGTTTGAGATCCATTTCCTGCGCGAAAGCCACGAGGGCGACGTGATCTCGCTGTATCAGCAGTCCACCGAGGACGGTCTGCGCATCGTGGGTGTCAAACAGGACGGCGAAGCGGTGTTCGTTTTCTACGTGGGACTTTGAAAAAGCCGATAGCAGAACGGTTTTGAGCCGTTTCAAACAAAAATTGCGCCAAAAAGGTACAAAAAACCAATTTTACATCTTTACTTATCCAATAAAACTGATATAATGAAGTGTAAGACTTTTTACCCTCGCAACCAAACATACACGGGAGGATAACGAATATGGATTTGCGCGCTATCACATCTCAGTTTGAACTGACTGACGAGATCACCCCCTACGGTGACGGTCATATCAACGATACTTATGCCACCACGGCTTCTGCGCCGCGGTATATTTTGCAACGCATCAACAACAACGTGTTCAAGCGCCCCGATCAGGTGATGGAGAACATCGAAAAGGTCACCGCGCATATGCGCAAAAAGATTATTGAGGCGGGCGGCGATCCTACCCGCGAGACGCTGACGGTCATTCCGACGCGTGACGGTAAGAGCTACTACAAGGACGAAAACGGCAATTATTTCCGCATGTACCGTTTTATCGAAAATGCGACCACCTACAACAGCGTGGAAAAGATCGAACATTTCTATGAAGCCGCCCGTGCGTTTGGCCGTTTCCAGAAGCTGCTTGCCGATTTCCCTGCTGAGCAGCTGCACGAGACCATCGTGGATTTCCACAACACCGGTGCGCGCGTGGCACAGCTCAAAGAGGCTATTGCCAACGATAAAGCGGGCCGTTTGGCCTCGGTGCAGGAAGAGGTCAAATTTGCGCTGGATCGCGCACCGCAGGCGACTTGGGTGACCGATCGCATCGCGTCGGGTGAGATCCCCCTGCGCGTGACCCACAATGACACCAAACTCAACAACATTATGATCGACGATAATACCGGCAAAGCCATCTGCGTCATCGATCTGGACACCGTGATGCCCGGCTCTCTGCTGTATGACTACGGCGATTCCCTGCGCTTCGGCTCCAACGCCGGCGCCGAGGATGAGACCGATCTGTCCAAGGTCTATTGCCGCACCGATCTGTTCGAGGCGTTCACCCGCGGTTTTACCGAGGAGATGAAGGATTGCCTTGCCCCCGCCGAGTGGGAGCTGCTGGCGTTCTCCGCCCGTCTGCTCACCTATGAGTGCGGCATCCGCTTCCTGGCGGACTATCTCAACGGCGATACCTATTTCAAGATCCATCGCCCCGACCACAACCTCGACCGCTGCCGCAGCCAGTTCAAGCTGGTGGCGGATATGGAAGCCCGTTCCGAGGAACTCGAAGCGATCGTGCGCGCTTGCCGCGGCTAATTTGATAAGCATAATAAAAAGACCGTCTGCGGACGGTCTTTTTTTATGTCAGCAGAAGTCGCACCGCCAGCGTTGCCAGCAGTACGCCCGCCATATCGCCTGTGGCGGCGGCAGCCAATGCGTGCCGCGTGCGCTTTATATGACAATGCCCGAAATAGACGGTCAAGGTGTAAAAGGTGGTTTCGGTGGAGGCTTGCAAGACGGCGGCGATTTTGCCGACGGTGGAGTCGGCACCGTGGGTGGCGAGCGTATCTTTAAGCATTGCAAGCGAGCCGCTGCCCGACAGCGGGCGCAACAGCGCGAGCGGGACGATCTCTGACGGCAGACCGAGTTTTTCGGTTATGGGCGCGAGCCACCGCGCGAGATCGTCGGTAAAGCCACTCGCCCGCAACGCGTTGACCGCCAGCAATAGTCCCATCAGCGTGGGAAGTAGCTGTGCGGTGGTATGTACGCCGTCCTTGACACCGCTCGAAAAGCAGTCGAAAACAGGCACCTTTTTCCAAATGCCCCACAGAATAACCCCCGCGATCAAAAGCGGCATCAGCAATTGCGAAGCGTTCATCCCGCCGCCCCCTTCGGTCGCCGTCGGAATACCGCGGCGGCGGTCACGGCGATCAGGAAACTGCCCACCGACGCCGCCCATACGGCGGGCAAAATCGAAAAGGGATCGTCTGCTCCCGCCGCTTGCCGCAAAGCGATGACGGTGGCGGGAAATATCTGCAACGAAGCGGTGTTCATCACCACAAAGGTGACCATCTCGTCGCTGGCGGTATCGGGCGCGGGACAGGTGTTTTTCAGCGCGTCCATAGCCTGCAAGCCGAGCGGGGTGGCGGCGTTGCCAAGTCCCAACAGGTTGGCGGTCATATTGGCGGCGATTGCCTGTGCGGCGGCACCTTGCGGCGGCAGGTGCGGGAACAGCCACCGCAAAAGCGGACGCAGTAAAAAAGCGATGCCCTTGGTGACGCCGCTCGCGGTGGCAACGGACATTACCCCGTTCCATAAGCAGAGCGTGCCGCCGATGGTCACGCAAAGCGAAAAGGCATCGCCGCCGCTCGACAGCAACGCGGCAGTCACTTCGCCGAGCCGCCCACTGATAGCGCCCCACACCACCGCCAGCAAAATAAGTATCGGCCACAATCGGTTAAGCATAGCACGCCCCCCTTTGAAACTTTTATTATAAGATATTGTCCACCGCCTTGCTTTATGAAAAGAAAAAGTTGACAGAAACTGGGAGTTATGGTATATTATTGTAAAAGTTTGGTGAAAAGAGGCGAAGAATATGAAAGCAACCGGCATCGTGCGTGTGATGGACAGTATGGGACGTATCGTTATCCCCGTGGAGCTGCGCCGTACGCTGGAAGTGGGCGAGGGGGATGCTTTGGAGGTGTTTTCGGAGGATAACACCATCGTGTTGCGCAAATATCTGCCCTCTTGCATTTTTTGCGGCAACTCGCGCGACGTGTCCACCTTCAAAGGGCATAACGTTTGCCCTGCTTGCGTGGAAGAACTCAAACGCCGCACCGATTGAAAACGAAAAGACCGCCACGGCGGTCTTTTTTACTATATAATTGTCAACCGTTTCACAAGATGGGTTGACAACGGGCGTGAATAGGCGTAAACTTTTGACAGAGGTGGTGTGTATGACGACGGCGACCAACGTACTGCGCGTGTTGCTGGCAACTCCTGACTATATTTCGGGACACGAGATGGCGACGCTTTTGGGCGTGTCGCGCAACGCCGTGTGGAAAGCGGTGTGCGCGTTGCGCGAGGAGGGGTGCGTCATAGAAGCGGCTACCAACCGCGGGTATCGGCTGTTGTCTTTGTCACAAGATCTGCAGGTGACGGCGGTGCAAGCGCTTTGTCACACAGAGCAGCTGGGACAGTCGCTGACGGTATTGCCTTCGGTCAGCTCCACCAACGCGCTTTTGCGTGAATGGGCGGCGACGGGCGCTGTCGGTGGCGCTGTTGTGGCGACGGGGCATCAGACTGCGGGGCGCGGACGGCGCGGGCGCAGCTTTGATTCTGCCGAAGGCGGATTATATATGAGCGTGCTGTTGCGCCCGCAAAATTGGCGCGGCGACGCGGGACTGATCACTTCTTGCGCGGCGGTAGCCGTAGCACGCGCGATCGAGCGCGTGTGTGCTGTGGACGTACAGATCAAATGGGTCAACGACCTGCTGGTCGGCGGCAAAAAAGTGTGCGGCATATTGACCGAGGCGGGTTTGGATATGGAAACGGGTGAGCTGACCTATGCCGTGCTGGGGATAGGCATCAACACCGCTTGCCGCGCGTTCCCGTCGGAGTTGCTGGATATTGCCACGTCGCTTGGCAACCTGACGGGCGAGCCTTGTGACCGCAACCGTTTGCTGGCGGCGATATTGGAGGAGTTGGAGCCTGCGCTGTTGCAAATGGAGAGCGGTGCGTTCTTGGAGGAGAGCCGCCGCCGCTCGTGCGTGCTGGGGCGTACCGTGACGGTGCACGCGGCAGACGGTGCCTATGAAGCGCAGGCGATGGATATTACCGAGAGCGGGCATCTGCTGATCAAGTGCGTCGACGGTACGATGACGCAACTGCATTCAGGTGAGGTGAGTGTGCGGCTTTGAAAAACAAAATGCTTGTCGGCTCTTTGCAAGCAGCGTTGTTTGCGGCAATTTTGTGTCTGCTCTGTCCGTGGAGCGTGCCGCTCGGCGCGATACCGATCACGCTGTCGCTGATGGGGCTGTTTTTGGCAATAGGATGCTTGCCGCCCGCCCGCGCTTTGCAGGCGGTGGGGCTCTATCTGCTGCTCGGCGGAATAGGCTTGCCTGTGTTTGCGGGATTTCAAGGCGGCGTCGGTACGTTGCTTGGCCCGACGGGTGGCTATCTGTTGAGTTATCTGCCTGCGGTAGGGGTGGCGATGCTGGTGGCGAAATTATTGCCGCGCGTGAAAATATGGGGACAGTTGGTAGTTGCCACCCTGACGGTGTATGTCGGCGGCGCGCTGTGGTATATGTTCACCGCGCAGGTGCCGCTGTGGACGGCGGTCGGCGTGGGCGTACTGCCGTTTTTGGCGGCAGACGCGGTGAAGCTGGTCGCCGCGGGACTGCTGATCAACCTCTTGCGGCGGCACCTGCCGAAGTGAGAAACCCCATCTTGTAAGACGGCGGCGTCTATGCTACAATAACCTATGAGGAAAGAAGAAAGGAGTGACTGGCTTGACTGAACAGACCCAAAAAGACATTATGAAAACGGCATCAGTTGTGCTGGGTTGTACCGCAGCGACGGCAGGCGTAATTG
>SVOU01000107.1 GCA_015066215.1 Oscillospiraceae bacterium
CGTGTCACACCGGCGTTGCGGCTGGACATTTTTTGTGCGCCGCGAGCGGTTGCCTGTACCAGCCCTGCATCCTTGGTGAGCAGGGACACGAAGCGGTCAGCTTCCCCCAGATTGTTGTTCTCGCGGACGATCAGTCCCTCGGTTTTCAGTTCCAGAGGTCGTTCCCTCCTTGGCAGGCGGTGTCAAAACGCCGCAATAGTTGAGATAGTCGGCAATTTTGCCGGTCGCCGCAAACCGTTCCCAAAGCTGATCCTTGTCCATCTCGCTCGCCTCCTGCACATAGTGTGTGTCGGCGATATGGAAAAGGGATTGGAAACCGTTCGCGGTAGGAATTGGTATTGTCAGGCTTTGCGCGAAATAACAGCACCGTTTTCGATGAGAATGGTCTGCAATGTGTTGATATCAACGTCACGTGTGTTGCCGTTCCCCTTAACCGCCAAAGCGGCGGCGGTACCTGCGGCCTGCCCCGTGATAAAGCAGCCGGGCATCACACGCACAGAGGATTGCATAGAGCGGTCGGTCGAGATGCAACGCCCTGCTGTGAGCAGATTGTCAAAATCCTTGACCAAAAGCGAGCGATAGGGGACACCATAGCTCTCGCCCGACTTATAGCGCAGGTTATCATATTTGGTCTTAAAGTCCTGATAGCCCGCGGCGGTGTTTTGGCTTGAATGGATATCGATGGGATAGGCATATCTGCCGATCTCATCGTCAAAAACGGCACGGCTCAAAAAGTCTTCGAGATTGAGCACATAATCGCCCTCGATGCGGCGGGTTTCACGCACACCAATCATGGCGGCGCTGATGATGGGCTCGGATTTCTCATAGCCTGTGAGATAGTTTTGGTAGTAGTTGCGGTATTCCAAGAGCTGTTTTCTGCCTTCGATCATACCGCGTGTCAAAGAGTCGTATTTTGTGCCGTCGATGTCATAAATATGTCCCGCATTGGAGCCACCCAAGGTGTTGCTGAGAATCCACATACCCGGCAGGTGACGATCTTCGTTGGTGAAAACCTTATCCGCAAAGGCGTCGTTAAGACGGCGAGTGTCGGGCTTTACCACATTTTCCCAATCGATATCATTCCACAGTGCGCAAAGCGTGGCCGCCATCATATCGCCGTTTTCATCACCTTTTTGAAAGGCGGCACCGGCCATGGCCGCTACATCGCCGTCACCTGTGCAATCTATAAAGGTCTTTGCCTTTATAGCAAACGTTTCTCCTTTGGCTGTGCAGATGACATATTGGATATGCCCGTTTTCGGCGATAACATCGGAAACCTGCGTGAAAAAGGCAAATTTCACGCCTGCTTCGGTGATCATTTCGTCATAGCAGAGCTTGAGTGTTTCCACAGGGATGCTGTTGGGACAATACGGCTTGTATGTGTCGGGGCAGTTGGCTTGAATATAGTCGCAAACCCGCTTGCCGATATTGCCCGCAAGAAAATTCACACCGTCGGTAAACTGCATAAAAGCAGGCACCAACGAGTGAACAGCCGCACCGCCGAAAGCGCCGAAAGCCTCGACCAAAAAGACCGAGGCGCCGTTTTGGGCGGCAGAAACAGCGGCGGCAACGCCTGCAGGACCACCACCCGCTACGAAAACATCAACATCATATTTGACACAGATTTCTTTACTGTACTGTATAAGCATATGCCTTTACCCCCTGTAATTAGATTTTATAACCGATGGAGCCCAAGAAGCCCTGACGGTTACGCCAGTCTTCCTTTACCTTGACCCAGCATTGCAGATTAACTTTAGTATTGAACAGCTTTTCCATACCTGCGCGGGCGTCGGTGGCGATTTGCTTGAGCGTGGCGCCGCGCTTGCCGATGACGATACCCTTGTGGCTCTCGCGCTCGCAGTAAATATAGGCGTCAATATCCATAATGCTGCCCTTGTCGGTCTGCCGCTCCTGCATATTTTCTATGACGACGGCGATACCGTGCGGGATCTCCTGGCGCAGCAACAACAGCATCTGCTCGCGGATAAGCTCCGCCGCCAGCACACGCTCGGGTTGGTCGCTGACCATATCGTCAGGGAAGAAGTGGGGGCTTTCAAAGGCAAAACCTTTAAGCGCGGCGACAACCTCATCCACGCCCTCGCCTGTGGTAGCAGAGGTGGGGATGATCGCCGCAAAATCATAGCGGTCTTTCCACGCCTCCATACAGGTCAGCAGCGCGGATTTATCGGTGAGCAGGTCGATCTTGTTGATCACCAGCACGGCGGGCAGCTTCTCACGCTTAAACCGCTCCAAAAGCTCCAGCTCGGTGTCACGCGGCTCGTTCTGGCACTCCACCACCAGCATACCCACGTCCACGCCCGACACGGCTTCGCCGATCGAACGCACCATAAAATCGCCCAGACGGGTGCGCGGGCGGTGATTGCCGGGGTGTCCAAAAAGACAAGCTGCGTTTCAGCTTGGGTCAACACACCCATAATGCGGGTGCGTGTGGTCTGGGGCTTGTCCGAAACGATAGCTACCTTTTGCCCGACGATAGCGTTGAGCAGAGAGGATTTGCCCACGTTTGGGCGACCGACGATGGCAACGAATGCCGATAAAGATTGGGACATAACAAACTCCTTTTCTGTCTGTATAAAAGCCTGCATCGAAACAGGATGCAGGCTTTTGCGATTATTCCATCACATAGCTTTCGCCGCGGGGAAGACCCACTTGCTTCATAACGGCTTCCTCACGCTCACGCATACGCACGGCGGACAGACCGCCGTCCACGTGATCATAGCCCAAAAGATGCAGCATCGAATGCACGGTCAAATAGCCAACCTCGCGCTGCAAGGTGTGACCGAAACGCTCTGCCTGCACGGCGGCCTGTTCGATCGAGATGACGATGTCACCTAAAAGCTTCGCACCTGTGGCGGGGTTAATATCATAGACGCCGTTCTCGCCCAAGGGGAAAGAAAGCACGTCGGTGGGCGCGTCAACCTTGCGATGTTCGCGGTTGATGACGTGGATCTGCTCGTTATCGACGATAGAGATATCCACCTCGGCAGAGCCGTCAAATTGTTCCAACTGCAAGACCGCGTGGCAACAGCGGCGCATCAGCAGACGAATGCCGGTGGGGATCTTGACGGTTTTCTGCTTATTGTCAATCACGACCTTGATTTTTACCATAATGGCTCGACCTCTTTCTTTCCTGATTTTTCTCGTGCTTGTAATACGCCTCGATGATGCGTTGCACCAAGGGATTTCGCACGACGTCCTTGTTGGTAAAGGTGCAAATGGACACGTCCTCTACGTTTTTTAAGATCTTAACAACTTCTTTGAGACCGCTTTTGGTGCGATCGGGCAGATCGATCTGGGTGATATCGCCCGTGACCACCATTTTTGAGCGGAAACCCAAACGGGTGAGGAACATCTTCATTTGCTCGGGCGTGGTGTTTTGCGCCTCGTCCAGAATAACAAAGCTGTCATCCAGCGTGCGACCGCGCATATAAGCAAGCGGTGCAATTTCAATATTGCCGCGTTCCATGTATTTTTGGTAGTTTTCCGTCCCCAACATATCAAACAGCGCGTCGTAGAGCGGGCGCAGATAGGGGTCGATCTTGGATTGTAGATCGCCCGGCAAAAAGCCGAGCTTTTCGCCCGCTTCCACGGCGGGACGGGTGAGAATGATGCGGTTGACTTCCTTTGCCCGAAAAGCGTTGACCGCCATCGCCACCGCGAGATACGTCTTACCCGTACCTGCAGGGCCGACGCCCAAGGTCACCGTGTTTTGGCGAATAGCCTCCACGTACTGCTTTTGCCCCAAGGTCTTGGGTTTGACTGGGCGCCCCTTTGAGGTGATGCAAATGCTGTCTGAAGTGAGTTTCGGCAGTTCGTCATCGCCGCCTTCGTCCACCAGCATCAGCACGTAGCGGACGTTTTGCTCGCTGACCTGCTCGCCGCGGTTGATGAGATGCAACAGCCCTTCAATCGCGCGCGTGGCTTTGGACACCGCCTCCACGTCGCCCGCGATCTTGATATCCGTGCCGCGCGTGAGAATGGAAACGCCGTAATGACTTTCGATCATGCGGATGTTTTCGTCAAAACTGCCGAACAGGGAAACCGCCTGCTCCATGCGCTCAACGTTGATCTTTTGTTCCGTCGTCATGGGCCGGCGTCACCTCCTGAAACTTCTCTTTTCTTATTATACCATAAGCGAATATATTATAGCAACAAAATTTGCAAAAGTCATTGTCTAAATCTCACAAAAAATGGCACTAATCATCTACAAGTATCATTTTTTCCTCGGCAATATTTTCCAAGCAGAGGTATTGACCTGTCAGAACACATTCTGCAGCATCGCGCTGACAAATATAGCGGCTTTCCAGAACCTGTATATCCCGAAAAGTGGTCTGTTCCCACAACCGCAACCGCCTTTCGGCTTCTGCGTAAGCCTCCTCGGGCGAGCGGGTGATTGCTCTTTTCGTCTGCGGATAGTATGTGTCAAAACGCAGACCCAAAGGCAGCGTGACGTCGCCGATGTGCGGGAATTTTTCTGTCTGCTCACTTCTGTAAACGTCGGGTAGCGGAGATGAGGCAAAAAGCGGTATATCCCACCCGAAAAACGAAAAAGTCGCGCGGTGAAAGGGGGCTTCTTCCGTCAAAACGGTGTCACACAGCGGCACCGTGACGGTGAAGGTGTGCTCGGTTTGTGCCATAATCTCACCGAGTGAACGCCGCAACAAAAGACGCTTGTCGCCGATGGATGCGCCGCTGACCAACAGCGTGCCCGCGGTGACGGCGTCACCCGTTTTGACCATACTCTCACCGCTGTATACCGTCATTGAGCGTATCCAACCGTCACATTTTGCCACCAGATTAGAGGGTGTGTCGGTTTCCAAAATGGTGGGCGGCGTGTCGCTTTCAAGCAGTTCCACCCGCGCGACGCTGCCGTCCAGATTGACCGTCAGCCAAGCTACGCCGTCGATCTGTGAAAGGGCTTGCAGCCGTATGCGTTCGATGTCCAACTCGTCAATA
>SVOU01000108.1 GCA_015066215.1 Oscillospiraceae bacterium
ATGTGGCAATACCCCTTTATGCTGCGCGCACTGGCGGTGGGACTGCTTGTATCCCTATGTGCCGCGCTTTTGGGCGTCAGCTTGGTGCTCAAACGCTATTCAATGATCGGCGACGGCCTTTCCCACGTGGCGTTTGGCGCGATGGCAGTAGCCGTTGCCGTCGGCTGGGCACCGCTCGCGGTCGCTATTCCCGTGGTGATGGCGTCAGCGTTTTTGCTGCTGCGGTTGGGCAACAATAGCCGCGTGAGGGGTGACGCCGCTATCGGTATGCTGTCGGCGGTGTGTCTGGCGCTGGGCATCACGGTGCTGTCGCTGTCGTCACAGCGCAACGTGGATATCAGCAACTATATGTTCGGCAGTATTCTGTCGCTGTCCACCACCGACGCGGTCATCAGCATTATTCTGTCGGCGGTGGTGCTGGTGCTGTTCTTGCTGTGCTATCCCCGCTTGTTTGCGGTCACCTTTGATGAAACTTTTTCCCGCGCCACGGGAGTGAAAACGGGACTTTATACCACCGTGCTGTCCTTGTTGACGGCGGTGACGGTGGTGCTGGGTATGCGGATGATGGGTGCTTTGCTCATTTCCAGCCTGCTCATATTCCCCGCGTTGACCGCCATGCGGGTGTGCAAACGGTTTTTCACCGTGGTGGTATTTGCCGCCGTTTCGGCAGTGATATGCTTTTTCGTGGGGATGATGATCTCTTTCGTGTGGGATATTCCCAGCGGCGCGAGTGTGGTACTCACCCACGGTGCAGCGTTTCTCTGTGCGAGTGCCGTGCGGCTTTTACGCCGCAAAAACGGATAATCCAAAAGACCGAGCGAACAGCGCTCGGTCTTTTTTTACCCTTCGCTGACTACAAACGGCATAATCTGGATATACTGGAAATAGAGTATAACGAAGGGTGGTTACACAATGACGATCAAACGCTTACTGCTGAAAGAGCCGCCGCTTCCCGCGCTGTTGGAGGATATTCGGGAGGTGTGTCGGCAGATGGAACAGGTGAAGATCCGTTTCGATATGCAAAGCGATGCGGATCTGGTGGATGCGTGCATCTATGAGCAGGCGGCCTTGCAGGCGCGCTATCGCTATCTGCTCGAACAGGTGCGACGTCAGGGGATGACCGCGCCGAAAATGTATGCCGATCCGACACCGCTGTCGGCGATGCCCGCGGCAGCACCTTTGCAAGCGGGAGAAGCGGCAATTTGAAAGAGGGATGCCAATGGGTGTGATTATTTGGTGGACGGTGTGGGGTGTTGTCGGTGCCGTGGTGATGATCACCGCACTCAAAAAGCACCCCCACCCCATAAAAGGCTGGCTTTGCAGTTGCGCGCAAGGGCTTTGCGCACTCGCGGCGGTCAACGTGGCGGGCGGGTTTACGGGTGTGTCTCTGGGTGTCAACGTCTTATCGCTTGCTACATCGGCTCTTTTGGGAATCCCCGGCGTGGCGGGACTTTTATGCTTACAATGTATCTGTGGCTGAAAAAGACGGCGAAAGCCGTCTTTTTTCTGTATATGCGCCTATAAAAGTGTTGGCAACACGGCGAAAATATGATATACTGAATCTATGTATAAACATATTTACCAAACGGAAAAGGAGGTCACCCGATGAAAAGAGCGTTAACGGCGGCACTTTTGGTGCTGTGCTTAGCTTTGAGCGGCTGCAGCATTTTGGACGGCTCAGGCATTGAGGGGCAACTGCGCCCGCCGCGGGTGACCGGCGACGAAGAAGCAGTACAAGAAGCACTCGACGATTATATCGACGGCGATTATATCTTGACCTATCCACGCTCAGGTGACCACCGTGCCGCCTTTTTGATGCAGGATATGGACGGCGACGGCGAAAACGAGGCGATCTGTTTTTATCGCTTTGCCGACAGCAACACCCACGTGCTGCTGTTCAAACAAAACGAAGATATATGGGAGCCGGTCGACGACATCGTCGGCACAGGTACCGATATTTACTGGGTCACTTTCGGTGATATGCGCGGCGACGGCGCGCGCCAGTTGTTGGTGGGCTGGGGCATCTATAATAACACCCGCGACCGTCAGGCGATTCTTTATGATGTGACCGCCGACGGAATGAAGGTGATGCTGGAAGTGTCTGCAGCTGCCGTGTTTTTCGGTAAGGTGACCGCAACGGACAGCGACAGCCTTTTGCTGTACCGCATTGACGATAACAAAGCTGCGGCGTCTGCCATATTGATGTGCTGGCAGGACAGCGTTTTGTCCCAGCAGGGCGAGATCGCGCTTGACGGACATATTCGTTCCTGCGGCACGCCCCGTCTGGCAAAGCTGGCAGACGGCGTCAACGGCGTGTTTTTGGATGCCTACAAGGATAATAACAGCACCATCACCGAATTGGTCTACTGGGACGGTGAGCGGCTCAACAACCCCTTCTATGACCCCACGACCAATGCGAATACCGTCACCGTGCGGGAAACCTCACGCACGTCGTCAGTGGTCGCCACCGATATTAACCGCGACGGATTTTGGGAGTGGCCGTCCAATCGCCGCCTGTTGGGCTATCAGGAAAGCGATTTTACCCAGTCCCAGTGGCTCACCAGTTGGATGCGCTATGACTATGCCACGGGAAAGCCCGTCAAAGTGATGGATACCGTTGTCAACGCCATCGACGGCTATTATCTGGTGCTGGAAGAAGGCTGGATGGGCGAAACGGCGGCAACAGACCGCCTGACGGTCACCTACGATGCCGCCAAGCATCGGCTGGAGTTCAAAGAGGTGCAAAACGGCACGATGGGCAGCACCATTCTGCGTATCGTTCCCAAAGGACGGGAGTTGAGTGAACTCGCCGGCTGGGAGACGCTTAACGTGTCGGCAACCGAAACGGCGTCCTACACCGTGAGTTACCGTGTGAAGAACGATCTGGGACTGACCGAAACGCGGGTGCGATATATGCTGGCAGCATGGCTGTAAGGAGGGCTTGTATGAAACGGATACTGGTCTGTGAGGACGAAGCGGCCATTCGCAGCTTCGTGGTGATCAACCTGCGTCGCGCAGGATATGAAACGGTGGAGGTGGGCTCCGGAGAGGATGCCTTGCGCCAATATGACGAGCTGGAAGGCAAGGTGGATCTTGCCCTTCTGGATATTATGCTTCCCGGTATGGACGGCTTTGCCGTTTGTAAGCGTTTGCGCGAGAAAAACGCGCGGATGGGCATCATTATGCTGACCGCCCGCACACAGGAAAGCGAAAAGGTGCAGGGATTGCGGCTGGGTGCTGATGACTACGTGACCAAGCCGTTCAGTCCGTCGGAGCTGGTCGCGCGTGTGGAAGCACTCTTGCGCCGCGTGGAAGCGGTGACCCCTGCGGAGGAAACCATCACACTCGGCGAGATGACGATGGATCTGCGCGAACACACGGTGACCAAAAACGGCGCCCCCGTGGATCTGGCGCGTGTGGAATTTCAAATGCTGCACTACTTTTTTACCCACCCCAACGAGATATTGACACGCGCCGATATTCTCAAAAAGGTGTGGGGCGAGGAATTTAGCGGCGAGGAAAAAATCGTGGACGTGAATATGCGCCGCTTGCGTATGAAGGTTGAGGATAACCCCTCTGAGCCGCGCCATCTGGTGACGGTGTGGGGACAAGGATATCGCTGGGTGGAATAAACCGCCCAAAGGGAGGTGAACGCCGTGCTCAAACAGGGAATTACGCGTCGCTGGGTTTTTAACGGCTTCGGCGTCACTTTGGCTATGCTGGTCTTGCTGGAAATATTGGCGATCGTGGTGCTGCACACCACCACCTATAACAGCGTCGAGGAAGCGCTGTATTCCCGCGCGGGTGCCATCAGCGACAGCTTGGCAGATCTCGCACAAGAGAGCGGCTTTGATATGGAAACCACCTCCCGCTCGCTCGTGGAAAACTTTGTGGACAAAGAAATGATGGAGCTGCAAATGGTGCGCGCCGACGGCGAGATTTTGTACAGCTCGTCGGGATTTTTGCCCGAAAGCACCCGTTTGACCAACAGCAAGGACTACCGCGACGCATTGTCGGGTGAAGAGGGTACGGGTGTTACCCGCTATCGCACATCGGCGCGTGAGTCGGTGATGGCAATGTGTGTGGCGGTGAAAAACGGCAACGGATTGGTCGGTATTGTGCGCTGCGTGGTGTCGTTGACACAGGTGCGGCGGCAACTGTGGGGTATGGTAGCGTTGGCAATCGGTGCAGGGCTTTTGGTGATGGTGTTCGTGGCACTTTCCGGCTCCTATTTTATCGGCTCCATCATCAACCCCATCAAAGAGGTGGGACGCGCCGCCCGCCGTATTGCGATGGGCGACTATCGCTTCCGTATCAAACGGCGTTATGACGATGAAATCGGTGAGCTTTGCGACACCATCAACTATATGGCGGGCGAGATCGACGCCACAGAGCGAATGAAAAACGATTTCATCTCCTCGGTGTCGCACGAGCTGCGCACCCCCCTGACCGCTATCAAGGGCTGGAGCGAAACGATGGCGGACGGCGTGGATGACCCCGAACTGATGAAAGCAGGACTTGCCATTATCCGGAGCGAGACCGAACGTCTGACGGGTATGGTGGAGGAGCTTTTGGACTTTTCCCGTATGCAGGACGGCAAGATGACCCTCAAACCCGAGCGGGTGGACGTGGGCGCCGAGCTGGAGGAAGTGATCCTCTTGTTGCGCGAAAAGGCGACGGCAGAGGGCATTACCCTCAACTATGTCGAAACCGACGGCTTGCCGTTTGTGATGGCAGATCCCGCGCGTCTTAAACAAGTGTTCATCAATATTGTGGACAACGCGATCAAATATAGCGGTCGCGGCGGACGCGTGCGTGTGGAGGCGGCACAGATGGGCAGCCGCCTGCAAATCGTGATCAGTGACAAC
>SVOU01000006.1 GCA_015066215.1 Oscillospiraceae bacterium
CCGACGGACATCCCGGCTATCACGACTATTACGAATACTCGTGGGGGCAATATATCGCCCGCGCGACGGGTGCAAAGGTCTATAACTTCTCCCGCGGCGGTATGTCCGCCATGGAATATCACACCTTTGCGGAGGAAAACGGCTTTTGGGGCGACGATTGCCTGTGCCAGTGCTATATTCTCGCGCTGGGCGTCAACGACCGTCACGTCGGCCCGATCGGCACTATCGACGACATCGATTTCGACGACTACAACAACAACGCCGAAACCTTTGCGGGATATTACGGCAAAATCATTCAGCGTTTGCGCGAAAAGCAGCCCAAGGCGCGCATTTTCCTGATGACGATGCCGCGCGACGACCGTCTGGGTTTCCCCGAATTTACAAGCGGTCACACCAAGCTCCTGCACGAGCTGGCCGATCGCCTTCCTTTCACCTACGTGCTGGATCTCAACAAATACGCGCCCGACTACGACGAGGAGTTCCGCAAGAAATATTATCTCGGCGGGCATTTGAGCCCTGCGGGCTATCTGCTCACCGCCCGTATGGTGATGACGCTGATGGATCACATCATTCAGGAAAATATGGACGATTTCAAGCAGGTCGGCTTTATCGGCACGCCCTATTACAACTGCAACGAAAAATGGTAAGGAGAGATACGCGATGATTGTCAAACGACACGAACTTGACGGCGAAAACGTCTATCTGATGCAATATTGCTACGAGGACACCCCCGAGATCCCCTATCACAAGCAGCGTCCCGCCGTGCTTGTTTGCCCCGGCGGCGGATATTTGATGTGTTCCGCCCGCGAGGCAGATCCCGTGGCGATGCAATATGCGGCGGCGGGCTACAACACCTTTGTGCTTTACTACACCGTCGGCGAAAAGGCGGCGTTCCCCCGCCCGCTGCTCGACCTGTGCGCTGCGATGAAGCTCATCCGCGAAAACGCCGCCGAATGGGGCGTTATCTCCGACAATATCGCCGTCTGCGGCTTTTCGGCGGGCGGACATCTGGCGGCAAGCCTCGGCGTTTTTTGGAACGATCCCGAAATTGTACGTTTAAGCGGCTGCGAAAACGGCGAAAACCGCCCCAACGCCCTCATTTTGGGCTATCCCGTCATCTCTACCTCTTGGATGGAGAACGCCGGTCAGCTTGACCGCATCATCGGGGACAACGAACCCGAAAGCACCTATCGGAAACTCAACCTGCACACGATGGTTTCTGCCGCCACGCCGCACACCTTTTTGGCGCACACGGTACGCGACAACGCCGTGCCCGTTGAGGACAGCATCAAATTCGCCTCGGCGCTGATTGCGGCGGGCGTGCCGTGCGAGCTGCATATATTCCCCAACGGTGTGCACGGGTTGTCGGTTTCCGACGCGCAGGTCTGTCCCGACGGCGGCGACCCGCAATTTGCCAAGTGGGTGCCGATGTCGGTGGATTGGCTCAACCGCCTGTTCCAAAACCCCGCAGAAGCCAACGCGCCGATGACGAACAAAGCCCCCTATTCTTCCCGCTTATAAGCACAAAAATCCCGAAGCGATCTCGCTTCGGGATTTTTTATTCTTCCACCTTTTGTGCTTGGAAAAAGTTATAGCGCACGCCGAACACACCGCCGTCAAAGGAGTGAATGACCACACCGCTGACACCTGCGGCAACGCCGTAGTACGATTGCACGAAGGCAATCGGCACGGCGGGACAGGCGGCGATGAGCTGCTGCTCCAGAGCGGTGACTGCATCGCGGTCGGTGGCGGGCGTTTTCTGCAACGCGTTATCAAAGGCAGCGTCGGCAAAGCCCGCGGCGTTGGCGGCACTCTGCGAGCCAAACATAGACAGCGCCTGCATCGCGGTACTGCCCGGGGGTGAGCACGCCCACAGCGCGATCTGGTAGTCACCCGCCGTCACGCGTCGGCGCAACGCTGACGCAGACAGAGGTTCGAGGTGAAAATAGAGTCCCAGATGCTTTTGCCAGCTCTGGATAATATGCTGGGCGCGCTCGATAGCGTTTGCGGTATCCTCGCACAGCACGGTCAGGGTAGGCATTGCGGACAGACCCGCTTTGGCAAGTCCCGCGTCGAGCCGCGCCGCCGCATCTTCGCCGCCGCACACAAAGGTGACGGCGTTTTGCGGCGTGCGATAGGCGGTGTTGCCCGACAGCACCGCGTCGGTGGGGATAAAGCCTTCCGCCTGCGCATAGCCCGCGCTGTCGAGCAGGCGCAACAAGCCGTCCCACTCCACGCCGTCGCGCAGCGCACCGCGTACGGTAGCGTTGCCGAGCGCGGGCAGGGTGGTGTTGAACCACAGATATTCCACCGTGTCGCACAATGATACCACCTGTGCGCCCATTTCTTGCGCTTTGAACACCTCATCGGCGGTCAGTTCACCCGCATCCAGCGTGCCGTTGGCAAGCAGGTCAGGGATACTGCCCTGGGCGTTGATGACCAACCGCACCCGTGCGGGATAAATCTCCGCACGCCGCGGATAATGCTCGCTGCGCACGAGCAGCACTGACTCATTGTGACTCCAGGTGGACAGCGCAAAGGCGCCGTTTGACAGCACGTATTCCGCTTCCATCCCATAGCGCGCGCCCGTACCGACAAAGAAATCCTCGCGGCAGGGCATAAACGGCGGGAAAGAGAGATTATATAGAAGCTGCGTATCGGGAGCAGTAAGGCGGATTTCCAGCCGCCCGTCGTCGAGCGCCGTCACGCCGAGCGTGTCGGGCGTTTTTTCGCCTTTGATAATGGCGGCGGCGTTGACGATACCCTTGGTCAAGTGGGCAAGCGGCGAGCGCGTAGTGGGATCTGCCGCGCGGCGGATGCCGTAGACGAAGTCGGCGGCAGTAACGGGGGTGCCGTCGCTCCAACGGCTGTCACCCAGTGTAAAGGTATAGGTCAGACCGTCGTCGCTGATCTCCCACGCTTTGGCGGCGCCCGCCACGGGAGTACCCGCGGCGTCCAGACGGGTCAAGCCCTCAAACAGCGCCATCACCACCGTGCGGGAGGCGTCGTCGGCGCACATCTGCGGGTCGAGCTGTTTGGGCTCGGATGAAAGGGGCAGACGGAAGTTCTTGTCATAGGGCGAATCGGGCTGACAGCCCGTTGCCGCAAGGCATAATGCGGCGCACAAAACCAGTGCCGCCGCGCGACGCAACCACATACCGTTTGCTCCTTTCTTGCATAGTTTTTGAAAATCAGCGGCAGTCGACCACTTCGCCCTGCCGTTTATAAATGCTGTCAGGCGGCACGAAACCGCGCACCGAGGACAGCGGATAGATGCGGCTGTTTTTGCCCACCACCGTGCCGGGGTTGAGCACGCTGCCGCAACCGACCTCGACACCGTCGCCCAACATCGCGCCGACTTTTTTGCGGTCGGTGGCAAGCGACCTCTCCCCCATCTTGATAACCACGGGGGTCTTATCGCTTTTGACGTTGGAGGTGATTGCACCCGCGCCCAGATGCGCGGCATAGCCCAAAACAGAGTCGCCGACATAATTATAGTGCGGCACTTGCACCTTGTCAAACAGGATGACGTTTTTAAGCTCGGTGGAGTTGCCCACCACGGCGTTTTTACCCACCAGCGCGTTTTCGCGGATGAAGGCACCGTGGCGCACCTCGGTGTTTTCGCCGATGATGACCCGCTCACCGATATAGGCGGTGGGTGCCACCTTGGCGGTGCGGTGAATCCACACGGTCGGCGCGGGGCGGTCATAGTCGTCGGCGGGCAGGGTGTTTCCCAGCTGCTCGATGAATGCACCGATGCGGGAGAGTATCTCCCACGGATAGGTGACCTCCGCCAAAAGCGGTGCGGCGGCGGTGTGGGTCAAGTCAAACAGTGCTTTGACGCTGACGGCAATTTCTGACATGATCGTATCTCCCTTTCTGTTGGCACAAACCCTTTTTGGTAGTTTACGGCAGGGGGAAAGTATTTATTCTTATCAACTGCATTATACTCCCCAAAGGGGTGTCTTGTAAAGAGAAAGAAACCGCCCTTTCCGAAGAAAGAGCGGTTTTTCGTGCGATTATTCCAGCACGTACACGTTCATCGTGCGTTTGCCGTGCTGATAGCATTCCGCGACCGTGTTCATAAACAGGTCGGCGATGAGGGTGCCTTTGCGCGTGCGGTTGCCGGTGTCACCCGCAATCGCGTAGCCGTAGACGTAAGAGCCGTCGGGAGAGGTGATATACAGCTTGGTGCCGTAGGGGATCTTTTTGGGATCCACCGCCACGACGCCCACCTGCGCACGCATACCCGAAGCGGTCCACTCGCTCAAAATACCGCCCTCGTTGGTATAGGCGGTGGTAAGACCGGTGTACATCTTCTTATAGTTGATGGGCTGTCCCGCTTCGTCCAGCGGGATATCAAAGGGTGCGGGGGACATCGGCGTGCCCGCCACGGTGCCCTTGAGGGTGATCTGGTCAACGGGCTTTTGGGTGACCGTTTCGCTCACCAGCACCGTTTCCACCAGCTCGCCGTCAACGTAGCGGTCGCGATAGACGTAGGTCTTTTCGCCGCGCTTACCTTTTTGCCACACCTTGGTGACGCCTTTTTTGATGGTGTTGGTGTACTTGGTGATGGTTTGGTAGGGAATCGCCTCGGTCTTGGTATATTCCTCATAGTCCACGCGCTCGACGGTGATGGAAAGACCGTCGCTGACTTCTTGATCGCCCGTGAGGCTCACGGTGTCGTTTTCGTCATATTCAACGCCCAGCATTTCCAGCGCGTCGGCGACGGTGCCGCCCGTCATACGCACGACCGAGGTGGAGCCGTCCACCGTGATCTGTACGTCAAACGCACGGTTGACCGAGATGGCGCCGCCGTCAGAGAACAGCTCATCGCCCTCTTCCAACACGACGCCCGCATCTTCCACAATATCTTTCAGTTGGCTATCCATCGTCCACACGGTGCGCACAAAGTCGCCGTCTTTGACGGTATAGACGTTGAGGTTGACCGAGAGATGCACGATCAGCATGATCGCGGCGGTAGCCAGAGCGGCAGCAGATACGGCGCGGTTTTTGCACACGCGCAGCACAGCGGCTGCCCACGTTTTTACGGTATTCATTACATCGTCCTTTCAGTTGCTCGGTCACACGGCGCGCGGCGACGTTTGACCGAGTTTTTGCAGTATCCGATTATATGCTTTTTTACAGCGATTTGTATTATACGCACAACTTCGCGCCTTGTCAAACCCACAGCGCGGCCTTGTTTTTGGGCAGTTTTCACAAACTTTTCCTGCTTTTCCCACACGCCGCCCTCGCCGTCACGGTCTTTTTTTACCCCGCTTTCAGCAGTTGCTTACGCACGCTCGCAAGGCGTTTTTTGTGGTTGTTGCCCAATTTTCGGGACAATACGCCGTTTTTCTTTTGAAGGTCGCTTTGAAAATTAACAGTTTTTCCCAGTTTTGGGAGCGAAAATCGGTTTTGCAAAAACATTCTCTTTTTTTGTGCATTAGAACAAATTTGACAGCACAACAGGGGCGCAAAATCCCCTTTTTTGCACCTTTTTGGGCGGTTTTAGGACGTTTTTCGGCATAACCTGTTGCATAATTTGCCGAAATCGCGCATATTTATGCGATATAGATGGAATTTCCAGTTATGCTTGCTGTATAAACCGCTTGTTGACGGGAACGACTTGTGATGGGTGGACGGGAAAATGTAAAAATTTTTCGCTTTTTGCGCAAAAACTATTCCGTTTTTTGAAAAATCGTGGTATAGTATAATCCGTGAATGGCGTTTTGATGGTTTTGTTATATATTACTTATTATATAGTCCCGCCGGTTTTTCGGCGGCGAAAGGATGGTTTTTATGCGCGACCGTTCGCAGATGTCCCCCTTTGCGCAGCGTCTGTCTGCTTTGCGTAAGGCGGCGGATATGACGCAAAAAGAGGTGGCTATGTATCTCGGCATCGACCGATCGGCGTATACCTATTACGAGACGGACGTGGCGATGCCCAGCATGCAGGTGCTGTACCGCTTGGCACAGCTGTTTCGCACCTCGATCGACTATCTGCTCGATTTTAACCCTTATGAGGAAACCCCCATCACGGCAGAGGAGCTCGAAGAGCTGCACGTGGTGGCACCCCGCTCCGCGCATATCTTGTCGGA
Source organism: Oscillospiraceae bacterium (assembly GCA_015066215.1). Classification (GTDB taxonomy): domain Bacteria; phylum Bacillota; class Clostridia; order Oscillospirales; family Acutalibacteraceae; genus HGM12789. The sequence goes on from SVOU01000006.1 coordinate 6,102, forward strand.
ACTGGCGCGTGACGAGCGCACGTTGCTTTTGTGGTTTCGCCGTATGACCCCCGAACAGCGGCAAGAGTTGCTGCAAGAGGTTGAGGAGCGCTGCTCCGAAAACTAAACATTGCATTTGTGCGCAGGGTGTGCTATACTGTATTGGTTGTGTGCGCTTTGCGCGTGAGATTTATAGGCTATCCAAAAAGGAGAGATTTTTGTGTCCGGACATTCCAAATGGAACAACATAAAACGTAAAAAGGAAAAGACCGACGGCGCGAAAGCCAAGATCTTTACCAAAATGGGGCGTGAGATCGCCGTTGCCGTGAAAGAGGGCGGCGGCCCCGATCCCGCATCCAACTCCAAGCTCAAAGACGCCATCGCCAAGGCGAAGGCCAACAACGTGCCCAACGATAACATCGAGCGCGTTATCAAAAAGGCGGCGGGCGAAGTCGGCGGCGACAACTACGAGGCGTTGCAGTATGAGGGCTACGGTCCCTCCGGCATTGCCGTTATCGTGGAGACCCTCACCGACAACCGCAACCGCACCGCGGGCGATATGCGCCACTATTTTGATAAATTCGGCGGCAATCTGGGACAGACCGGCTGCGTGAGCTTTATGTTCCAGAAAAAAGGCGTTCTGGTTATCGAGGCGGAAGGTCTTGACGAGGAAAAGGTGATGGAGGATGCGCTGGAAGCGGGCGCTTCCGATTTCTCCTCCGACGGCGACGTGTTCGAACTGTCCACCGAGCCCAACGACTTCTCCGGTGTGCTGCAAGATCTCACCGCCAAAGGCTACACCTTCCTGTCTGCGGAAGTGCAACAGGTGCCGGATATGCTCAACGAGCTGACCGATCCCGATGCGGTGACCAAAATGGAAAAGCTGCTTGACGCTTTGGAGGATAACGACGACGTGCAAAGCGTTTGGCACAACTGGGACCGTCCCGAAGAAGAGGACGAGGACTGATAAACCCCCAAAAAGCCCCGACTGCTCTGCGGACGGGGCTTTTGTATGAATTTTTGAGGTGAAACTGTGACCATTATCAAGGAGCGTTCATTTTACAAGCATATTTTTCGCATCGCGCTGCCGATCGCGTTGCAAAACCTGATCACGTTTCTGACCAATATGATGGACAGCGTGATGCTCGGCAGTGCCGACGAGGAGGGCGTGCTGTTTGCCGCCGCCGCGCTTGCCAATCAGCCCTTTTTTATCCTGTCGATGATCTGCTTCGGGCTTTCGGGCGGTGCCATCGTTTTGTGCGCGCAGTATTGGGGCAAGCGGGACACCGAATCCATCAAGGATATTTTTGCGATGGTGCTGAAGGTTTCCGCCGTCCTCTCTTTTATCATCGGTGCGGCGGTGCTGTTGTTCCCTGAATTTATTATGAGCCTGTATTCCAACGATCCCGCGCTGGTTGCGGCGGCGACCGATTATCTGGGCATCATCGGCTATATCTATTTCTTCTTCGGTGTGGGCAATACGCTTTTGTGTATGCTGCGCAGCGTGGAAGCGGTCAAGGTGGCGGTGGTGGTCAACTTGTCGTCGCTGTTTGTCAACGTATTCTTAAACTGGGTGCTGATCTTCGGCAAGCTCGGCATGCCCGCTATGGGCATTCGCGGCGCGGCTTTGGCGACGCTGATTGCGCGCGCGGTGGAATTTATCATCATTATGGTCTATTTTCTCGTCACCGACAAGCGGCTGAAATTCCGCGTGCGGGATTTTCGGCGGTTTAACAAAACGCTCGCGAAAGACCTGCTACGCCACGGCTCGCCCGTGTTTTTCAACGAGCTTTTGTGGTCGCTGGGCATCTCCCTGCAATCGGTCATTCTCGGGCATATCCGCTATTCCGCGGGCGACCCCGTGGGTGCCAACTCGATTGCAGGCACGGTGCAACAGCTGTCGACCATCGTCATTTTCGGCCTTGCCAACGCCGCCGCGGTATCTATCGGCACGGCGCTGGGCGAGGGTAAGCGTGAGGAGACCAAAGCGCGCGCTGATACACTCGTGGTCATCAGCATCATCGTCGGTGCGCTTGCCTGTGGGCTGATCTTCCTGCTGCGCGACCCGTTTATCTCGCTGTACGATATTCCCGACGCGACCAAGGCACTCGCGCGCGAACTGCTGGCGGTGATGGCGGTCATCACCTTTTTCGTGTCGCTGTCGGCATTTAACGTCGTCGGCGTTTTGCGCGGCGGCGGGGACACCTTCTTCTGTTTGAGCTTGGAGATGGGTACGCTGTGGCTTTTGGCGTTGCCTGCGGCATTTTTAGGCGCGATCGTGTTCGAAATTCCCGTGCCGCTGGTGCTGCTGTGTATGAAAATAGACGAGCCGACGAAAGCTATCGTCTGCTGGTTCCGCACCCGCGGTACCAAGTGGATGAAAGGGCTCACACGCGACCGCGCGGACATTACCGCAGACACTTGACAATATGTGCTATACTGATGATAGAAGTTTGGCAAGGAGGAATGCCGTATGCTGCTGACCATTGACGTAGGCAACACCAATATCACGCTGGGCGTATTTGACAAGGATCGCTTGCTGTTTGAGTCGCGTATGGCGACCGATCACGCCAAAACTACCGATCAATATGCCATTGAGCTGCAACAGATCTTATTGCTCAACGGTGTCAACCCTGCCGACGTACACGGCGGCGCATTGGGCTCCGTTGTGCCGAAGTTGGAGGAAGTGCTGCCAAAGGCGGTGGCGCGTATCACCGGCAAAATGCCGCTGGTGGTGGGTCCCGGCATCAAAACGGGGCTCAACATCCGCATCGACAACCCCGCGCAGTTGGGTGCTGACCTGCTCATCGGTGCCGTCGCCGCACAGGCGAAATACGGCGCGCCCTGCGTCGTGTGGGATCTGGGCACTGCCACGACGGTGTCGGTGCTCGACAAGTCGGGCGCTTTTTGCGGCGGCGCGATTATGCCGGGTATTCAGACCTCGTATAACTCTTTGAGCAGTACCGCGTCGCTGTTGCCGCAAGTGCGGCTGACCGCCCCCAAAAAGGTGATCGGTCCCAACACCATCGACTGTATGCGCTCGGGCGCCGTGTTCGGCAACGCCGCGCTGATGGATGGGATGAACCGCCGCATTTGGGACGAGCTGGGCTATGAAACACCCGTGATCGCGACGGGCGGTTTGAGCCGCGAGATCGTGCCGCAATGTCACACCGCCATCACCTATGACAGCACGCTGCTGCTCGACGGCTTGCGTATTTTGTACGAGAAAAATCAGTAAAAGCCTTGGCGGCTTTTCGGCGCGACAGCCCTTTTGGGGGCGCCGCAGCCTTTGATATATAGTCCGTGGGGCACTTTGCCCCGTCACCCGTTTTGCGCTGTATCCCCTTGCGGGAACAGCAGTAAAGGAGAGATGTTTTATGTCCAAACAAGCTTCCGCAAACCTGCGGATCGCACAGTTGTCGTTGCTCACCGCGCTGGTCGTCGTGTTGCAACTGCTCAGCTACACCATCAAGATCGGCACCTTTAACCTGTCACTGGTGCTTATCCCCATCGTGGTCGGCGCCGCCCTGCTTGGCACGCGCGCGGGCGCGTTTTTGGGATTTGTGTTCGGTCTTGTCACCCTGCTTGCCAGCGTGTTCGGTCTTGACGGCGGCGGTAATATTCTGTGGATGAACAACCCACTGCTCACCGCGCTTATTTGTCTTGTCAAAGGCACTGCCGCAGGGCTCGTGTCGGGCTTGATCATTCACGCATTTGCCAAAGCCGAACACCCGAACTGGGGTATCGTTTTGGGTGCGCTGGCGGCGCCCATCGTCAACACGGGGTTGTTCGTCGGCGGCACACTGTTGGTGTTTCGCGACATTCTCGCCGCTTGGGCAGATGCTTGGACCAAAGGCACCGACACTTTCACCTACATCGTGTTCGGCCTGTTGGGGCTTAACTTCCTGATTGAACTGGCCATCAACGCCCTTTTGTCCCCCACCGCCGTGCGCATCGTGCAGGCGGTACGCAAAAACCGCGGGTTGCGCGTGTAAAAACAGCAAAAGCAAAGCCGTTGTGGTGTTCCACAACGGCTTTTTTATGTTGTTCAAGCTTTGGGGCGGCGCAACGAGCGGAAAAAGTCGGTCAGTTTCGCCGCACATTCCTCTTGCAAAAGTCCACCCTCGCAAACGGGGCGGTGATTATAGGGAAGCAAGAACAGGTCGGTCAACGAGCCGCATGAGCCCGCTTTGGGGTCGGCGGCGCCGTAGCACACTCTATCGATACGAGCGTTGATGATGGCGCCCGCGCACATCGGGCAGGGTTCCAGCGTCACGTAGAGGGTGGCGCCAAACAGACGCCAGCCGCCGACGGTGCGACAAGCCTCGTCGATCGCTTCGAGTTCCGCATGCGCGAGGGCGTTTTTATCCTTTTCGCGGCGGTTGCGACCTGTGCCGACCACCTTGCCGTCACGCACCACGACGGCACCGACAGGCACTTCGCCCTCTGCCGCCGCCTCGTCTGCTAACTGCAACGCCAGCCGCATATATGCTTCGTCGGTCACGCCGTTCACCTTCTTTTTTTCAAAACAGTCGCAAAACGGTCATTAGTCCAAACGCTACCCACGTCAAAATGATCCACGGGGAAAACAGAAACGCACGGCGGCGTTCTTTCGGGGTAAGGTTGGTGCGCACCGCACGCGGCGGCACCAACACGGGGTCGCGTTTCCAAAGGAGGATGGCAGCAGCGGCGATAGCAAGGGTCACAATACTTGCAAACATCACGATAATCGCCACAGACGAGGCTTCGTCCGACTGCAGTCCCATATACTGCGCCACGGTTGCCATCGCGTTATTGCCGAAGTGGATGATCACCGCAAGCCAGATATTTTCCGTCTTGACCACGATCCAGCCCAAAATCAGACCGACAATGGTCGCAAAGGGGATCTGCCAGAGGTTTTCGTGCATAGCACCGAACAAAATTGCTGACAACACGATGGCCGCGGGATCACCGAGCTTGCGCAGGCTTTGCAGTACAAAGCCGCGAAACGCCATCTCTTCCAAGATGGCGGGCAGCACCGCGATGGTGACGAGATTGAGGATCAAGCTCAACGGCGTCGCGTCCATCATCTGCGCGCCCGCCGGTTGCGTGATGCCGGCGTCTTCGAGCAACTGCGACCACATACCTGCCGCCAGATTAGCCAGCACGCAACCGCCCATACCCATCAGCACCACACAGAGGGCGGTGGTGAGGGAAACACGCTTGTGCGCGGCAAAGGGGCGTTTGTGACCGCGGATGAACAGGGCGGATATCCACATCGGCGCGCCCATCATCAATATATACGCGACCATATACATCAGCAGATAGTAGGTGTTGCCAAGCCCCAGATAATCATCGTTGAGATCAAACGCCACACCGCACGAACGCAAAACGAGGAGTACGACGGTGAGCATAAACATAGAGAACACCGACAACAGCAACATACCGATGCCGATAAATCGCGCTTCGCGCCGCAAGCCGCGCCGCTCTTGGTCGGCGGGGGACAGCCACGCTTCATAGTTGTTCGTCACAGGTTTTCGCCTCTCTTTGCGGCAGGTTTAGCGACCTGCCTTAAATTCTAAGAAGTCGTCATAGGTCATCATCTTATCGAGCAGCGTGCCGTCGGGCTGCAGTTCGATGATGCGGTTCGCTACCGTCTGGATAAACTGGTGGTCATAAGAGGAGAACAGCACGTTGCCCGGGAAATGGATCAGACCGTCGTTGACCGCGGTGATAGATTCCAGATCGAGGTGGTTGGTGGGTTGATCCAGCACGAGCACGTTGGAGCCGAACATCATCATACGCGAGAGCATACAACGCACCTTTTCACCACCCGACAGCACCTTGACGGGCTTGAGCACGTCGTCGCCCGAGAAGAGCATTTTGCCCAAGAAACCGCGCAGGTAGGTTTCGGTGTTGTCCTGCGAATATTGCAACAGCCATTGGAGCAGGTTTAAGTCACAGCCGTCAAAGAAGGCGGAGTTGTCGCGGGGGAAATAGGACTGGGTGGTGGTGCCGCCCCATTTGAAGCTGCCCGAGGTGGGTTCCAGCTCGCCCATCAGGATATTAAACAGGGCGGTGATGGCGATCTCGTTTTGTCCCACGAAGGCGATCTTATCCTCTTTGTTGACGCGGAAAGAGATATTGTCGAGGATCTTGACGCCGTCCACCTCATAGGTGAGGTTTTCCACGGCGAGGATCTCCTTACCTGCCTCGCGGTCCATCTGGAAGCCGACGAAGGGATAGCGGCGGGAGGACGCGGGCATCTCCTCAACGGTCAGCTTATCAAGCAGTTTGCGGCGCGCGGTCGCCTGCTTGGATTTGGACTTGTTAGCGGAGAAGCGCTGGATAAAACTTTGCAGTTCTTTGATCTTGTCCTCGTTTTTCTTGTTCTGCTCACGCATCACGCGCTGAATCAGCTGAGAGGACTCGTACCAGAAGTCGTAGTTGCCGACGTAGATCTTGATCTTGTTATAGTCCACGTCGACGATGTGGGTGCAGACGTTGTTGAGGAAGTGACGGTCGTGCGACACCACGATGACGGTGCCGATATAGTCCATCAAAAACTCCTCCAGCCACGCGATGGAGGCGATATCCAGACCGTTGGTCGGCTCGTCAAGCAGAATAATATCGGGCTGACCGAACAACGCCTGTGCAAGCAGCACCTTGACCTTTTCTTTTTCGCCGATGCTGCTCATCATATCATAAAGCAGGCTGTCGGACAGACCGAGACCTTGCAGAATGCGACCGGCTTCGGTTTCGGATTCCCAGCCGCCCAGTTCCGCAAACTCGCCTTCGAGTTCTGCCGCCAAGGCACCGTCTTCTTCGGTGAAATCTTCCTTGGCATACAGCGCGTCCTTTTGCTGCATAATTTCATAGAGGCGGGGGTTGCCCTGAATGATGGTGTCCAACACCGTAAACTCTTCAAAGGCGTAGTGGTCCTGTTTCAAGACCGACATACGGGTTTTGGGGTCGATGACCACCTCACCGCTGGTCGGTTCAAGCTGACCGGACAAAATCTTCAAGAAGGTGGATTTGCCCGCACCGTTGGCCCCGATGACGCCATAGCAGTTTCCACCAACGAATTTGAGATCCACGTGGGTGAACAGGTTTTGTCCACCAAAATTGATTCCAACATCTGAAACGGTAATCAAGTTGTTCCCTCCTGTACCGCAAAATAGGCGGCATATTCTTCATTAGTGTATCACAAAATCACCCGTGGGGGAAGTCTTTTTTGGCATTTCCTCACTTTTTTCAAAAAAAGTTGCAAAACCTCTCCCCAAACGCCTCTTTTTGCGCTATAATGGGGGTAGAATACGGTGAGGAGGCGATCACATTGGCGAAAACGGCTTGGAATATTCTGCAATACGATCCGTATTTGGCACCCTTTGCCGCAGATATCGACGCGCGTATGCAACGGCTGCGCGACACCGAAAAGCAGCTTCTCAACGAGGGGCAAACGCTGTTTCAATGGGCCAACGCACATCTGTTTTACGGTTTTCACAAGACCGCTGACGGCTGGGTCTATCGCGAGTGGGCACCTGCCGCGGACGAGTTGCACCTGACGGGCGATTTCAACGGCTGGGACAGGCTTTCCCACCCGCTCACCGCTATCGGCAACGGCAACTGGGAGTTGCGGCTTGACGGCGTTGACGCACTCCCCCACGAGTCGCGCGTCAAGGTGCTGGTGACCAAAGACGGCGCGACCTTTGAACGCATCCCGCTGTATATCCGCCGCGCGGTACAAGATCCGCAAAGCGGCGGTTTTGACGGACAGATCTGGGCGCCGCCCACCCCCTACGTCTGGAAACACGCCGCCCCCACGGGCGAGGCGAAGCCGTTGCTCATCTATGAGTGCCACGTGGGTATGGCGTGCGAGGAGGGCAAGGTCGGCACCTACGCGGAGTTTACCCGCGACGTGCTGCCGCGCATCAAAAAAGCGGGCTACACCGCGGTGCAGATGATGGCGGTGATGGAACATCCCTATTACGCCAGCTTCGGCTATCAGGTGACCAACTTTTTCGCCGCTTCGTCACGGTTTGGCACGCCCGAGGAGTTAAAAGAGCTGATCGACACCGCTCACGGCTTGGGGCTGCGGGTGCTTTTGGACGTGATCCACTCCCACATGGCGCGCAACACGGCGGAAGGTCCGTCGGCGTTTGACGGCACCGACTTTCAGTTTTGCCACACGGGTGCCAAAGGCGATCATCCCGCGTGGGGCACGCGCCTGTTTGACTACGGCAAGCCGCAGGTGTTGCACTTTTTGCTCTCCAACCTCAAATTCTGGATGGAGGAATACCGTTTCGACGGCTTCCGTTTTGACGGCGTAACCTCAATGCTCTATCACGATCACGGATTGGGCACGGCGTTTGATTGCTACGACAAATATTTCAGCCTCAACACCGACGTGGAGGCTGTCACCTATCTGCAGCTTGCCAACCGCCTCATTCGCCAAGTCAACCCCTTTGCGGTGACGGTGGCGGAGGATATGAGCGGCATGCCGGGTATGGCGTTGCCTATTCCCGACGGCGGCGTGGGGTTTGACTATCGCTTGGCGATGGGGTCGCCCGATTTCTGGATCAAGACGGTCAGCCGCACCCGCGACGAGGATTGGAATATGGACGGTATGTGGTACGAGATGACCACCCGCCGCCCGATGGAGAAAAATATCGGCTATTGCGAGTCGCACGATCAGGCGTTGGTGGGCGACAAAACGCTCATTTTCTGGCTGGCGGATCAAGAGATGTACTGGCACATGTCCGACGCCACCCAAAACGATGCGGTACGGCGGGCGATGCGCTTACACAAGATGATACGGCTGGTCGCCTTTGCGCTGGCGGGCGAGGGCTATCTCAACTTTATGGGCAACGAGTTCGGGCATCCCGAATGGATCGATTTCCCGCGTGAGGGCAACGGCAACAGCTTCCACTATTGCCGCCGTCAATGGAGCTTGAGCGAGAGCCCCGACCTGTTATATCGCCACCTGCTCGCCTTTGACCGCGCGATGACGGAGTTGGCACAAGACGGCGCGCTGTTTGAGGAAAAGCCGCAACGTGTATTCGTCCACAACGACGATAAGCTGCTCATTTTCCGCCGCGGCAAGTGGCTGTTTGCCTGCAATTTCCACACCTTTGCCACCCACACGGCGGCGTTGCCGCTATCTGCCAAGACGCGTGCCACGCTGGTGCTAAATTCCGAGGCTAAGGCCTTTGGCGGTGCGTTTGAGGCGGCAAAGACCTTGCGGGCTGCCGAGGGCGAAAACGGCGCGTTTGCCGTTGGTGTGACCGTGCCCGCACGCACCGCTTTGGTCTATCGCATTGATAAAGAATAAATCCTGTGAAACAAAAAATCCCGATGCCGAAAGCATCGGGATTTTTGTTGTTATCGGCCGAGTTGCACCTCTTTGCCCTCCCGCATATTGCGGCATTGGCGCAAAAGGTGATCAATTTCGCTGCCTTTGATGCGGAACACGTCGCCGTTGTCAAACACGCCGATATACACACTCGCAGAGTGTTGATACATATCCACGGTGGTGACATAGGCAGTTTCGGCATCGGTATAGGTGACGGTAAAAACAGGGTCGCCCGTCGGCTCGGCAGGGGCGGCACCCGCGCGCTCCACGGCCATCAAAAGCTGATAGAAGTCGCGGAAGTTGTCGGTATCCACCGTTTCGCCGTCCATTTTCGCCACCAGTTTTTCGTCATAATCCTCTTCCTCAGGGAAGTGAATCAGATCAAACACGGTGGTTTTTCCGTCGAATGCGATGGTGATCTTGGACACGGTGCCGATATCCTTAAGGAACATCAACGGGGTGACGCAATCCTCATAGGAAAGCTCTGCCCACGGGATCTGCGATGCGGACACCAGATAGACGCAGTCGATGTCATCCACCAGCACGTAGTAGCTGCCGTCGACCTCTTTGCCGATCTTAAAGGTGTGGGTCGCCAGATTGTAGTATTCCGTTTTATCCACCGTCTCGCCCGCGTCATTCTTTTCCTGCTTGGTGGTGCGTACCGCCAAGCGCACGGTGGCGGTGATGGACGGGGTTTTGAGCCCATATTCCTCCAGCTGCGCCTCCGTCGGGAAAGGAGCGACCGCCTGCGACGCTGTCACCGCGGTGGCGCTCATCACGTTTTGACCCAGTTTGTTGGAATCGGTGGTGCGCAAATAGGGGGCGGTGAGGATATACGGCGCATAGGCGTGTTCGCTGCGATCCGCCTCGGTGACCAAGCGATAGCTGTACGGGCGGTCAAGCGCGGGACCTTCCATAGACAGGTCGCGCAGCACCGCCGCGCCGGCGGTATCGTCACTTTTGACCACGGGGGCGGTCACCAGCACCGTGCCGACATAGGTGCTTGACGGTTGGGTGAGCGCGGTGGCAAGATAGCTCGACACCAAAAAAGTGCCGCTGTTGCCCGACAGGCGGAAATAATAGCCTGCCGAGGCGGGGGCTTCCTTGCCCAGCGTGAAGGTGGCCTTTGTGCCGTCGTAGTAAGTGATCTCGGCGGTGGCGGTGGGCTTGTCAAAGCCAAACGCCGCGTCATCGCCCGTGCCCGTGATCTTTTGCAGGGCGTTGACCGTCGTCACGTTGCTGACGAAGCTGTTGGTCTTGGTGAGGTTGGTAGGCAGCTTTTCATAGCCCTTGACGTACAGCTCGTTGTCGGCGTTGAGCGTCAGCTCAAAGGTGGTGTCACCTTGGGTGATGGTTGCCGCCGACACCAGCGGGGGCAGATCTTTGTCGTCATCGCTCTCTTCACGGGTGATATTGAGTAATTTGAGCGCGGGATCGGCGGTGGTGGTCGTCACACCGTTGTTGGGCGTTTCGGCGGGCTCGGTGAGCAGCAATACGCTTAAACCGCCCGCCAAGACCGCCACGACCACGCCCAAAATCACGAGGGTGCGCAGGCGTTTTCTCATAAGTGCCTCCTTCTGAAGAACACCACGAAGGCCATAATGAGCATCGCAAGCGGAATGGCGATCACGAAGACGCCCAGACCTAACCACAGCGCCGTTTTGGCGCTGAATTCCAGCGTGGTGGCAGTCAGGCTGCGGGTCGGCACGGCAATCGCCGTTTCGTTGCCCAGCACGTCATTCGCCACGTTGACGAACATCGCCTCGTTGACCGCGGTGGAAATGCCGTTGCGGATACCGTCGGTCAGGAAATCCTTGGAGCCGAACACCGCGACGTAGGTCGCTACACTCATATCCAAGTCGTTGTTGTAGGAGTCGAACACCGACAGCAACACGCTCGACGGCACCGCTTCGGGCTCGACCAGTTCAACCTTGTCGGAAGCGTTCTCTTCGCGCACGATGGGATACAGCTTGGCGGTGTCGGAGAAGCTGCCCAGCGACAGCACGTAGCGTTCATATTCGGTGTTGCTGTCTTTGAGGGGGATCATATGGCGGGTGCCGGGGGACAGAATATAGCCCGACGTCAGCCCTTTGGTGTAATCGGTATCGGCAGGGGTGGACACGGTGTAGAGGTTGCCGTAATAGAACTGTTTGCCGGTGTCTTCCTCTGCCACCATATTGTCGGTGAGCTGGATATAATACTCTTCCTCCAAAAACTCAAACAGGTTGGGGCAGGAGGCGGTGTTGTGCGGCAGCACGAACAGGTGGCGATTAAACTTGTCGCCGTTGTTGAGCCATTCACGCAGACGCTCGATCTCCTTGGCGCTGAAATCCTTGGTCGGCGCGGCAATCAGCAGCGCTTTGGTGTCCGCGGGGATCTCGGTGACGGTGGTGAAGTCCACGGTATGCACTTCATAGCCGTTGGATTTGAGCACCTCGGTCGCGCCGCTGACAGCCCCGTCATATTCGCCGTGACCGGTCAGAACGGTCACACCGACCACCTCTTTGCGGCACAGATATTGCAGATTGGTGCTGAGCATACTTTCCACGTTGGAGGACGCGATGGTGTAGACGTAAGAATACGAGCTGTAGTCAATGCTCTGCGTGACAGAATACATCTCGCCGATGGAAGCTATGCGGTGCCTGTCGCCCGACAGGAACAAGATCGAGGCGGCATCGAGATCGGCGCTATACTTCTCATAGGCGGCAAAGGCGGTCGGATCGTTGATCGCGTCCACAAACTTCACCGTCACTTTGCCGTCGGTGAGCGCGTTGTATCGGTTGGTGAACTCATAGAATTGGCGGAACACCTTGTTGAGCTGTTCGGGGTTGACGTAGCCGTCCAAGCCGGCATAGTCGGGATTTATAAAGGTGTCCTCTTTCATAAACACCACGATCTCCACCTCGCGATCGACCAACGCGGCGACCTGTTCACTCTCTTCCGAAAAAGTGTACGTATCGTCGGCGGTGAGGTCCCAGTTGAGGGGGAAGCGGGCGTTGAGCAGGTCACCGATCACACAGACGATGACCAATGCGACGACGACTGCCAGCGTCAGTACCACCGACACGGAGCCGTAGCGCAGACGGCGGGAGTTAAGTTTGCGGGATTTTTTGGGGGTCGCTTCGGCGACGGCAGGCGTTTCTTCGACGGTCACTTCGGGTTCGACCGTTTCGTCAACAGACGGCTGCATCAAATCTTTTTCTTCTTTTTTCATCGTGCGCGACCTCCTTTCAGTTCCAACGGCGGCGGTCAAACACGCGCACCGTCAAGAACAGGAATAACACTTGCAGTGCCACAAAGAACAGCACGTCGTTATAGCCGATAATGCCGTTGACAAAGTGGTAGTAGCGGGTCTGCACCGACAGGAAGCCCACCACAGAGGTGACGATGGTGCTGGACGAGAACAGCGAGGCGAGCGCGTCGAGCATCAAAAGCAAGAACGAAATAGCATAGGTGCCCAGTGCCGCCACCAGCTGACTCTCTGTCAGCGCAGAGATCAGGGTGCCGATGGAGATGATCAGACCGCCCAGCAGCAGAATACCGACGTAGTTACCGATGATGACCAGCCAGTCGGGGGTGACCTTCAAGGCGATAATAACGGCAAACACCAGCGTAATGGCAATACCCAGCGCATATACGAGCAATGCCGCCAAGAACTTGCCGACGACGATGCCCGCAAGCCCCGTCGGGGCGGTGAGCAACGCCTGATCGGTCTTTTGGCGTTTTTCATCGCTGAACAGGCGCATACTCAAAAGCGGCAAGGTGAACAGCACCACGGTGAATAGGCTGTTGAACACGGTGGACAGATCGGGAGACTGGCTTGCCAGGTTACCCAGGAAGAAGAAATAACCCGAGAAGAAGAACAGCACCGCCAGCACCACGTAGCCGATCGGCGAGGTGAAAAACGAGCGGAACTCTCTTTTGAACACGGCACTCATCAGCGGTCACCTCCTTGCTTCGTCAGGGTGATAAAGATGTCTTCCAGCGTCATCTGCATAGATTGCAGCGAGAAAATGGGCCAGTTGCGGGCGGCAAGGCGCTCGAACATATCGCGGCGCACGTCCGCGCCCTCTTTCGGGTAGATGGCAAAATCCACCGTGCCGCGCTCTTTTTCGCCCAGCACCGCGACGCGCTCCACACCGCTCACCTTTTCGAGCAGCGTTTTGACTTCCGCTTCGGGACCCGCCACGCGCACCTGCAGGCTGTGATCGTCGGAATAGCGCTCGGACAAGGCGGCGGCGGTATCATCCGCCACGATCTCGCCCTTGCTGATGATCACGATGCGGTCACACACCGCCTGAATCTCGGGCAGGATGTGGGACGAGAGGATGACGGTGTGCTTTTTGCCGAGTTTTTTGATGAGCGAGCGGATCTCAATGATCTGGTTGGGGTCAAGACCCACCGTCGGCTCGTCCAAGATCAGTACGGGCGGATTGCCGATAAGCGCCTGTGCAAAGCCGACACGCTGACGGTAACCTTTGGACAGGTTCTTGATCAGACGGCCGTAGACGTCGGTGATCTTCATCAGGCGGCAGATCTCCGCAATATGCGGCTCACGCGGCAGGGTGCATTTTTTGAGATCGTACATAAAGTTAAGATATTCCCGCACGGTCATATCCAGATACAGCGGGGGGTGCTCCGGCAGATAGCCGATGCTGGCTTTGGCACTTTGGGGATCCTCCAAAACGTCAAAACCGTTGATCTTGACCGTGCCGCTCGTGGACGACAGATAGCCGGTCAGAATGTTCATCGTGGTGGACTTACCCGCGCCGTTGGGGCCGAGAAAGCCGAGGATCTCCCCCTCGTTCACCTCAAAACTGATATCGTTCACCGCCGTGTGTGAGCCGTACCGTTTCGTCAGGTTTTTCACCTCGATCATAAGTTTTCGCCTCCTATACCTTGAAAACGGCGTCAAGCCGTTTGGGATTCTACGCCTTATTTTAGCGTAATTTTGGGCGGCATTTGTAAACAGATTATAAATATACCTATTATAAATGCCCATAACGAAAGAATTATAGCATATATGCCCTGTCTTTGCAAGGATTTTTAACGTTTCAACCGTGGCAAAACGGCGGTTTTGGGGGATAAAAAAATCCCCCGTGTTGCTGTCAACACGGGGGACTGGTTTTTACACGTTAAACAGGAACTCGACGATGTCGCCGTCGACCATCACGTATTCCTTGCCCTCGGTGCGGACAAGACCTTTGCCGCGGGCGTTCGCCATCGAGCCGCACGCGATCAGATCGTCATAGGCGATGACCTGTGCGCGGATAAAACCGCGTTCAAAGTCGGTGTGGATCTTGCCCGCCGCCTGCGGGGCTTTGAGCCCGCGGCGGATGGTCCACGCACGCACTTCTTTTTCGCCTGCGGTGAGGAAGGAGATGAGTCCCAAGAGGTGATAGCTCTTTTGGATAAGGCGGTCGAGACCCGAATGCTCCAGGCCGAGCTCGGACAGGAACAGCAGCTTTTCTTCCTCGTCCATATCCGCGATGTCCGCCTCCATCTGTGCACAGATGGGCAGCACTTCGGCGTCCTCGGCGGCGGCAACCTCCGCCACCTTCCGGTAATAGGGGTTTTGCGACGGGTCACCGTCGGCAAAATCCGTTTCGCTCATATTGGCGGCGTAGATGATGGGTTTGGAGGTGAGCAGGGTGAGGGTGGAGAGGATCGCCGCTTCGTCCTCGTCGCAGGCGACGGTGCGGGCGGCTTTGCCTGCTTCCAGCGTCTCTTTGACACGCTTTAAGAAATCCAGCTCGCCTTGCAGACTGCGGTCGCCTTTGAGCGCCTTGTTGGTGCGCTCGATACGGCGGTCGACCATTTCCAGGTCGGAGAGAATCAGCTCGAGGTCGATGGTTTCGATGTCGCGCAGGGGGTCGATGCTGCCTTCGACGTGGATAATATCGTCGTTTTCAAAGCAGCGCACTACGTGGACGATAGCGTCCACCTCGCGGATGTTGGCGAGAAACTTGTTGCCCAAGCCTTCGCCCTTGCTCGCGCCCTTGACCAGACCCGCGATGTCCACGAATTCGATCACGGCGGGCACGATGGGCGGCACGCGCGTGCCTTCGGTATACATCTCCTGCAACACGTCGAGGCGCTTGTCGGGTACTGCCACCACGCCCACGTTGGGGTCGATGGTACAGAAAGGATAGTTGGCGCTTTGTGCGCCCGCATTGGTGATGGCGTTAAACAGAGTGGACTTGCCGACATTGGGCAGTCCCACGATACCGAGTTTCATATATGTTCATTCTCCTTTGGGATATTTGTTTGCACATATCCATTCTATTATAGCACAAGGTTTTGCTTTTCACAAGATATAATTGGCATCTGTATGGCTAAATCGGTTGCATTTTTGGAAATTGGTAGTATAATAGGCGGTGATTGTAAAAAAGGCGTGCAAAGGAAGTTAAGGCAGATGAAGACCAGAGCAGAAGAAATGTATGCGACCATGGATCCGTGGCGGCTGTTTTTTGTCGTCGCGATGCCGGGCATGATCAGTATGTTCGCCATGTCGGTATACAGCATCTTTGAGGGCATATTTATAGGGCAAACGCTCGGCGAAGGGGCGTTTGCGGCGGTGAATATTGCGATGCCGCTGGTGATGATCAACTTCTCCCTCGCCGATCTCATCGGTGTGGGCTCGTCGGCGCCTATTTCGGTCGCGCTGGGCAAGCAGGACTATAAAACCGCCAACAACGTATTCTCCTGCGCGGTGGTCATGATCTTCTGCGTATCGGTGATGATGGGCAGCGTTATGTTTTTTGCCGCAGAGCCGCTGTCGCGCCTGATGGGCGCAGACGGTGTGCTGCTCGACACGTCGGTGAGATATTTGCGCACCGCCGCGCTTTGCAGCCCGCTGGCGGCTCTGTTTTTTGCGATGGACAACTTCCTGCGTATCAGCGGATTTGTGAAAGCGAGTATGATCATCAACATCGGCTCAAACCTTTTGACGCTGGGACTTCTCACCTTTTTCCTGCTCGTCTGCGATATGGACGTGGTCGGCTCGGCGCTGGCGGTTTCGATCTCGTTTTGCGTTTGCGCCTTGGTGGCGATGGTGCCGTTTGTCAAAAACCAAGCGATCCTCAAATTCACCAAGCCGCAGTTTTCTGCCGCTATTGTAAAGCAGATCGCCGCTTGCGGCTCGCCCGTATTTCTCAGCAACGTGTCGGGGCGTATCACCTCGATACTGATGAACATTTCGCTGATGGCGATCGGCGCCAAGACGCTGGGCGAAGGCGGCGGGCAGACGGCGGTGGCGGCATACGCCGTTTTGATGTATGCCAGCGACCTGTGCTGGCCGCTCCTGTACGGCGTTGCGGATTCCCTCTCCCCCGCGCTGGGCTATAACTGGGGCGCGCAAAATTACGGGCGCGTCAAAAGTATCGCCAAGCGTGCGTATATCGGCACGGGGGTGATTGGGTTTGTGTCCACCTCGCTGCTGTTTTTCTGCCCCCAAATGATCGCCTCGTGGTTTGTCAGCGCCGAGGAAACGGCGCTGCTGGGTATCGCCACCCACGCGATCCGCCTGTTCTGCATCGCCTATTTGTTCCGCTGGATCGCCGTCACCACGCAGAGCTTTTTCAGCGCCATCGAAAAGCCGCTTTTGGCTACTATTATGTCTGTGGCGGTGGCGTTCGTGTTCCCCACCGTACTGCTCGGCGCGCTTTGGGGCTTTGGACTTGACGGGATATGGTTTAACTTCGCGGGCGTCAACGCCCTCGGCGCCGCGCTTTCCGCCTTCCTGCTGGTGCGGCTGATGAAAGAGATCAAGAAAAAAGAGGCGGAAATGCCGACGGTGGAAACGCCGACGGCGGAAGGAAACGCCATCGTGGAATAAAGCCTCTCGACACCTATAAACGCCGTCGAGGACGTCGGCCCCTGCAAATTCACCTTTTAGGTCTTAAAAAGCATTAAACAGCGGTGTGGCCGGTTTGGTCACACCGCTGTTTTGTTATCGCTGCTTATTCGTTCCCGCTGTCAGAAGTGCCGGCGCCGCAGCATTTTTTATACTTCTTGCCGCTGCCGCAAGGGCAAGGGTCGTTGCGACCGACCTTTTGGGCGGACGTTTTGCGTACGGTGCGCGAGCGCTTATCGCTGCCGTCACCGCCGACGCCTTCGCCCGTGATCTTCGCCACCTGCTCGCGCTTGGGTTGCTCCTCGGTGCGGATACGCAGAGTGAGCATAATGCGGGCGGTGTCCTCGCGGATAGAGGTGATCATCTCGTCGAACATATCAAAGCCCTCGATGCGATACAGCACCACGGGATCTTTTTGGGCATAGGCACGCAGGTGGATACCGCGGCGCAGTTCGTCCATATTGTCGATGTGATCCATCCAATAGCGGTCGACCGTTTTGAGCAAGATCACCCGCTCCGCTTCACGCATACGCTCGCCAAGCTCTTCTTCCTTTTTGGCGTACAGCGTTTCGGCGCGCTCGGTGAGCGTTTCGACAAGCTCGGCGGCGGAAATATCTTCCAGCTCCTGCGGGGTGTAGCGGAAATCGTTATCGGCAGTCAGCCAGCCGCGATAATATTCGCGCAGACCGTCCAAATTCCAACTATCGTGCACCTCGGGGTCGGCGGTATATTGCGCCACGTTGTTGACAATAGAGTCGCGCACCATATTCAAGATGGCGTCGCGCATACTGTCGCCGTCGAGCACCTGATCGCGCTGGGTATAGATGATCTCGCGCTGGCGGTTCATCACGTCGTCATACTGCAGCACGCTGCGGCGGATGCCGAAGTTGCGTTCCTCGACACGATGCTGGGCGGTTTCGAGCGCGTTGGTGAGCATTTTGTTCTCGATGGGCATATCCTCGCTCACGCCGAGCATATTCATCACGGTGTTCATGCGCTCACCGCCGAACAGGCGCATCAGATCGTCGTCCAGCGACAGATAAAACTGCGACGCACCGGGGTCACCCTGGCGACCGGCACGACCGCGCAACTGGTTATCGATACGGCGGGATTCGTGCCGCTCGGTACCGAGGATAAACAGACCGCCCGCCGCACGCACGGCTTCGGCTTCGGGGGCAATCTCTTGCTTATATTTGGCTTGCAACTCCGAAAACACCTTGCGGGCGTTGAGAATATCCTCATTGTCGGTCTCACCGTAAGCGGTGGATTCGGCGATCATATCCTCCTCAAAGCCCATTTTGCGCATCTCGGCTTTGGCAAGATATTCCGCGTTACCGCCCAGCATAATATCGGTGCCGCGACCCGCCATATTGGTGGCGATGGTGACCGCGCCCGATTTACCTGCCTGCGCCACGATCTCGGCTTCTTTTTCGTGATGCTTGGCGTTGAGCACGTTGTGCGGAATGCCACGCGCCTTGAGCATTTTGGAAAGCTTTTCGGATTTTTCGATGGACACGGTACCGACCAGCACGGGCTGTTTGCGGGCATAACATTCCGCGATCTGCTCGATCACCGCGCGATATTTGCCCGCCTCGGTCTTGAATATGACGTCGGACAGATCCTGACGCACCATCGGACGGTTGGTGGGGATCTCCACCACGTCCAGCCGATAGATCTGCTGGAATTCGGTCTCCTCGGTCATGGCGGTACCCGTCATGCCTGACAGTTTCTTATACAGGCGGAAATAGTTCTGGAAGGTGATGGTGGCGAGGGTTTTGCTCTCACGTTCCACCTTGACGCCTTCTTTGGCTTCGATAGCTTGGTGCAGACCTTCGTTATAGCGGCGACCGAACATCGGGCGACCCGTAAACTCGTCAACGATGAGCACCTGCCCGTCCTTGACCATATAGTCCACGTCGCGCTGCATCACGCCGCGCGCTTTGATGGCTTGGTTGATATGGTGCAGCAGGGTGACGTTGTCGGGATCCATCAGGTTTTCCACCTTGAAGCAGGCTTCCGCCTTGGCAACGCCGCTTTGCGTCAGGGTGGCGGTGCGGGCTTTTTCGTCCACGATATAGTCGCCCTGCACTTCGTCCTGTTCTTGCTTCGCATCCATTTCCAGCACACGCTGGGCTTTGAGGGTGCGGGCAAAAGCGTCGGCGCGCTGATAAAGGTCGGTCGAGCGATCGCCCTGACCCGAAATGATCAGCGGGGTGCGCGCTTCGTCGATAAGGATGGAGTCCACCTCGTCGACGATGGCATAGTTGTGACCGCGCTGGACTTTATGCTGCTTGTAGATGACCATATTGTCACGCAGATAGTCAAAGCCCATCTCGTTGTTGGTGCCGTAGGTGATGTCGGCGGCGTAGGCTAAACGGCGTTCTTCATTTTTGAGATCGTGCACGATAAGACCGACGGACAGACCCAGATAACGGTAGACCTTGCCCATCCACTCACTGTCGCGGCGGGCGAGATAGTCGTTGACCGTGACGATATGCACACCGTTGCCCGTCAGGGCGTTGAGGTAGGCGGGCAAAGTCGCGACCAGCGTTTTACCTTCACCGGTGCGCATCTCCGCAATGCGGCCCTGGTGCAAGATAATGCCGCCGATGATCTGCACAGGGAAGTGGCGCATACCGAGCACGCGGTCTGCCGCTTCGCGGCAGGTGGCAAAGGCTTCGGGGAGAATATCGTCGGTGGTCTCCCCTGCCGCCAGACGCTCTTTGAGCAACACGGTCTGGTTTTTCAGTTCTTCCTCGCTCATCGCGCGGTAAGTATCTTCAAGTGCCAGCACCTTGTCACACAAGGGCTGTATGCGTTTGAGTTCGCGTTTGCTGTAATCGCCGAACAGCGCTTTTAATAAACCCATTTTATCGGTACCTCCTAATACGGGGTGGTTTCACATATTTCTTTAATGATACCACATTTTGCGTGGGTTGACAACGGGCAATGGTAAAGAATTCGTAAATTCGTATGATTTTTGCCCTGTTTTTCTCGTGTTTTCGGCGAAAAAAGGCGCAAAAAAGGCTTGACGGCGGGTGTTTTGTGTGGTATACTCGTCTGTGCCGCATGTGTCGGGCTTATTAAGTGATGCCAAAAACATCCGCCCGCTGACAGCGAGTCTAAGAAAGAGGCAGGTGCCTAGAAAACCATGTATGCCATTATTGAAACAGGCGGAAAGCAATACAAGGTGGAAAACGGCGACGTCGTTTACATCGAGAAGCTGGATGCCGAAGCGGAATCCGTTGTCACCTTCGACAAGGTGGTTGCGCTCAACACCGGTCGTTCCTTCAAGATGGGTGCTCCCTACGTGAAGGGTGCTTCCGTTGAAGCCCGTGTCCTGAAATCCGGCAAGGGTAAGAAGATCACCGTGTTCACCTACAAGCCCAAGAAGGGCAGCAGCCGCAAGATGGGTCATCGTCAGCCCTACACCAAGGTGCAGATCGACGTCATCAACGCGAAACCCAAGAAAGCGGCTCCCGAAGCCACCGCTGAGGCGGAAGGCTAATGATCACCGCGACTTTCCTGTCCAAAAAGGGTACCCTTTGCGGCTTTATTCTTAACGGCCACGCCGGCGACAGACCGGCAGGCGAGAGTATTGTCTGCGCGGCGGTTTCCTCGGCGGCGCTCCTTGCCGCCAACACCATCACCGAATTTTGCGGTT
Organism: Oscillospiraceae bacterium; assembly: GCA_015066215.1. Lineage (GTDB taxonomy): Bacteria > Bacillota > Clostridia > Oscillospirales > Acutalibacteraceae > HGM12789. The sequence continues at coordinate 26,931 of SVOU01000006.1, forward strand.
GCACGGCAACGGCAGAAGATGCCGACGGCTTCTTGTCGGTGCGGGTGACGGATGGGATAGAACGTGCTGTCCCCACACTTTTGGGTCTGCGGCTTCATTTGAAAGAGCTGCAAGCGCAATACCCCAAACACATTCAGGTAGAAACAACGGAGGTGTAACAACAATGCTGAAAATAAACATTCAACTGTTCGCTCACAAAAAGGGCGTGGGCTCGACCAAGAACGGTCGTGATTCCGAGTCCAAACGTCTGGGTGTCAAGCGTGCCGACGGTCAGTTCGTGCTCGCCGGCAACATCCTGGTGCGTCAGCGCGGCACCCACATCCATCCCGGTCAGGGCGTGGGCATCGGTTCCGACGATACGCTGTTCGCTCTCAACGACGGTGTTGTGAAGTTCGAGCGTATGGGCAAAGACCGCAAACGCGTTTGCGTCTATGCTCCCGAGCAATAAGAAACAAATGAAAACAGGCACGGCTTATCGCCGTGCCTGTTTTTTTGTTTGGTGTTACTCTCTGCCCCAATAGTGCGGCTGAACTTCAAAGCGCAAGCCGGTCAGGTCGATGTTGGGGCAATATTCCATTTCGCCCGTTTTGAGATTCAGCCGTGCCAAATACGATCGCTTGTCGCTGATTTCGGGTCGGTAGCGATAGTACCACCAACCGTCTATAATACTTACACCGGGATTGTACGGTAAGGCGGTTTCCCCGTTGCCGTCTGCAACCTTTTTCAGCACCGTCGTGCCGTCATAGCTCATATCCTTCACCCAAATGTCGCCGTTGATGTCCATAAGCAGTGGAGTCTGCGGGTTTTGAGCGGCTGTCACCGTCGTCATTTCTCCGCTTTCCAGATCGAGTGCCACCAGCTCATAGGGCTTGGCCAGTTTGTTGCCCCGATCAGAACGAAATCCGTAAAGCACCCCATTGGCCAAGGTGCCGTAGACGATACGCTCAGAAAATGTAACGGTTCGGCCCGTTTCTATGTGATAGGCCCAAGTTTTGACAGAAGCCTCATGTCGGAAGACGATCCACCCATCGGCAATTGTATGAATGGCCCCATCCGCTTGCCCTTTGTTTAGTAACAAGCGCCCCTGCTTGGTGCGCAGGTCGTAAGCATACAGTCCTTTAGGCTCCTCCGTGTCTTGCCACTTACCCTTCCATGAATAGAACACGCCGTCATACAAGAAGATACCATTCTCAAGCGTAATGTCGGGGTGCTTTTGGAAGTCTTTGTATTCTTTGTCGCAAGAGCAGATGAACGCGTCCTCATCGTAATTCTCGATGCCCCAGAAATAATAGCGGCCATCCCATTCGCCGAGATAGCTATAATAGCCTTTGCCGCGCTCTTTGCCGTTATAGAGGATAGTGTGGTCTGCGATGGCCACATCGGTATCGTTGGTCAACACCGTCACGTCGAATTGATCGACGGCAACGGGCTCTTTTGTCGGGGTTTCAAGCTTGGGCTGAATCGCCGTGATGGATAAGACCGTGTAGTCATCCTCTTTTTCGCGGATCACATATTGATCGCGCCACAGCCGCTCGGTGTAGGTTTCGTCATAGAAATCCACCACCAGTGTCAGCACGTCGCCTTGCTTCTCTTTGGAGACCAGCTTGGGGAAGCACGATCCGCCGAACGCGGAAAAGATGGGGGTTATAATGGAGTCGGTCGCGCGGTTATAGGTTCCAGCGCGCGCAGTTTCGAGGTCATGGGACTTCCCAAATACTGCTCCAACACATTCTCTATGACGTCAGTGGGAATGACGTACATCTCTTTTTGGGCATTCCAAAAAGCGGCCTCCGCATCGTACAGGTTTTCGGTCTGCACGAAGCCGGCAAATGCGATAAAACATTTTTTCGGTGTCAGCTCGTCCGCACTTTCAAAATAGTGCGAGCCTTCGCCGGCGGACAAATGCATATACAGCGGATAGGCATATTTCTCCAAATAATAGTTATCCGTATCCTCAAAACGGAGCTCCTTGAGCGAAAGCGAACCATCGCGTCCGGAGTACGCGATACCAAAGTATCGCACGGTGCCGTTTTCATCTCGGTAAGATATACCGCGGTTTAGCGTCGCGTCGTTGATATAGGTATGCAACAAAACGGGGCTGTCGGCTTTGAGCGTTTTCTGTGTGAACAGCGTGGTGCCGACCGTTAATGCCTCCGACTCGTCCAGCTCAACAAAGCGGAAGTCCGTCACGTCCTTTGCGGCTTTCACAACGATTTTCCAACTTTGTGACGGTGCTTTGGTGTCGTGGTATTGCGCGTCGGTCGGATAGTCGCCCACCTGCGCTTCGTCGATCAGTTGGATGGTGATGATTTTTTCGTTTGCAGGGGTGTCATTGCTCTCGCAAGTTTTCCACTGCACGGCATCTTTTTTGTGAAATGTATCCGCAAAGGCACTGGCCTCCTCGGCGGTGGCGGAAGCGCCGTTGACTCTATAGAAGTTGGCAAGATCATTTATGTACGCTTGCTCTACGATGACATAGTGGTCTTTTTCAAATTGCAAAGTGGCAAAGCTGTTCTCTGCGGCGCCACTGCTTTGCATAAAGGAGCCGTCCGTTTTCAAGTCGATGATGGCTCTTTCCCAAAAATCAAAGCCGTAGACCTTACCGTCATACACATTAAACACGGTATATGCGCCGATATCCGAGGCGATATGCACGATCAGTTCCTCAGTGCCTTCGCCGTCCAGGTCGAGCAACGCATATTTTTCGGGAACGGCTTCTACAGAGCCAAACGCTTTGTGATCCTTGAAGAAAACGCTTTCCGCGGACTCATTGATAAACGTTTTTTCGTTGTTGAGCACAGCCAAAAGCTTTTCGGTTTCGTCCGAAGAATCCGAAGAAACGGGGTCGGTCAGGAAACACACCGCCGCCGCCACACCGGCAAGGATCGCCACAATGATCAGCCAAAAGGCGGGTTTCTTATAATTGAGCACAGATTTCACTCTGTTTTTCACACCCACTTCGCCAAAAGCGAGAGGGCAGGCGGCAATGACGCGCCGATTGACGCTGCACGTCAAAAGTGCCTGCGAATAATCCGCTTTTTGCGCGGCATCCAGCTCTTTAACAACCTTTTCGTCACAGGCGAGTTCAATGTCACGGCAAAGCAGCGCATAGCCAAGCCACATAAGCGGATTAAA
>SVOU01000007.1 GCA_015066215.1 Oscillospiraceae bacterium
TGGGGGCATAGCAGAGATACTGCTCCAATCCCGCGGGGGTATGGCGCACGCCGTCCTCGTTTTCCAGCCACGAGGGAACGGCATCCCACAGGACGAACTGATCCTCCACAAACCGCATCAGATCCTTGGCGGTCTCTACCATTTCTTGGTCGTCGCGCTGATGATCGGCGATATAGCCGATGAGCTTGTTCGCCGCAAAATGCGTGAGATTGCGGTAGTTGCCCGTCACCGCCACGTCCTCAAACTGCCCTTCCCAGTTATAGTTTTTCAGGCACACCTCGGAGATATAACGATAATGCGCCTCTGCCATCTCGCGCCAGAGCGGCTCTTGGGTGATCTCGTAGATCGCTTGGAAAAATTCCACGAAGCGGAATTCCACGCACAGGTTATCTTTGAGCGGCTTGCCCGTGTTGGTGTCATACAGCAGATACCAACTGCCCGCGGGGTGACGGTTTTCTTTATAGAAGTCGGCGATGGTCAACGCGGCGTTGAGATATTTGTCGTCGCCCGTCGCTTTGGCAAGCGCAAGATAGGCAATACCCGCATACACGGGATAGAGCATCATCGTCGTATCCACGCAATCCTTGGCGGCGGGGGCAACCTTGTTGACCTCGTCAGCATCCAGCCCGTCAAAGGAATACGTAGGCGGCAGGCCTGCGAGGGGATGCCCTGTCGGGAAGGAGATGGACAGCAGATAATCCGCCGCACGGCGCGCCAAGTGCAGGGCGTCTTGGGCATTTTCGGGGGACATCGCCGCATAGTCCACCATCGCCAGCAAAATGCCGGATATCATCTTGGCGGGATAGACGTTGTGGGCATAGTCGGGCTTGGGGGTGCCGTGGGTCAGCCAATGCTGCACGATATCGTTGTGGAAAATATAGCGATAAGAGAGCAGGGCGGCGTCGCGATAGGAACGGGCGCGCGGCGGCAAGGCGGCGCGACCGGGAAACGGTGAGGTTTTGAAAAAGGTGCGCGCACCGATAAGACGTTCCGCGTTGCCGTCCTTGTCGACCGACGCTACCGTGAGCGTAACGAAGCCCACGGGAATATCGCCCCAGACGGGGGCGAGCGACGCGGTCGGCGCGTCGGCGTCAAAGATATGGGAGGTGCCGTCCTTGTCGGTGGCGGTGAAACGGTATTTTGCGCAGGAAGGGATGTACGGAAACTGGAATGCGGGCGCAAAGGTAAACTGCGAGGCGTTGATATTCCAGAACGGACGCCCGTCCACGCCGCCGAGGTGGGCGGCTTCGCTGTTGTATTCGCGCAGGGCTTGCGCTTGGTATTTGTCCATAGTCTGTCTCCTTTGCGATGGCGATGACGCTTATTACCCTTTGAGTATAGCACAACGGCGTGTATTTTTCAATCTGCACATGCCGCGTGCCGTATGGATTTTTGTCATAACAACATGGATTATGGTTGCTTTTTCGGCGGGGATGTTTTATGATACTGATATAGTTTGTTTTGTAACCGAAAGAAGTGTTTGGATGGGAAAATTTGACGGCATTTTGCTTTGCACCGATCTCGATGGCACGTTGCTCAAAAACGACCGTACCATTTCGCGGGAAAATCTTGAAGCGATTGCCTATTTCAAGGAAAACGGCGGGCTTTTCACCTTCGTGACGGGGCGTATGCCGATTTTTGCGGCGGATATTTGCCGCGCACTTGACCCCAACGCGCCGTTTGGCTGTGTCAACGGCGGCGGGCTGTTTGACTATCGCGCGGGGCGCTACGTCTGGCATCAGGCGCTGTCCCGCGACGTGTTGCCGCTGATCGCGCTGGTGGACGAAAACTGTCCCGATGTCGGCATCCAGATCAACACCTTTGACGATACCTATTTGTATAAAGATAATCCCACGATGCGGATCTTTGAAGAGGTGGCGGGCAGATCGTTTCCGTCCCCGCACTACACCGCTATAAAAGAGCCGTTTGCCAAGATCTTATTTGGCAGCGAGGACGAGGCGGCGCTCTTGGCGGCAAGAGATCTGCTGCTTTTGCACCCGCTCGCGGAAAACTTTGATTTTATACGCTCGGAAAAGGCGTTTTACGAGATCTTGCCCAAGGGTATCAACAAAGGCACGGCCCTGCGCGAGATGGTGCGGCATCTGCCCACACCGATCACCAAAACGGTGGCGGTGGGGGATTATGATAACGACGTGGCGATGCTCAAAGCCGCCGACTGCGGCGTGGCGGTCGCCAACGCCTGCGACGCCGCCAAGGCCGCCGCGGATATGCTCACCGTCAGCAACGAGGAACACGCTATTGCCCACGTGATTGCGGGGCTGTGAAAATAGAGATTAAGGAGTGTTTTTGATGTCTGATGCCTTTGCCACCATGAAAAAGAACACGGTGTCTGCCTACGGGCAACTGGAACCCTGCGATTTTATCACCTTTGACAACCCCACGGGGACGGGGCCGCGTATTATGTTCGTGGGCAACTCCATGACCTTGCATGGCATCCTGCCGTCCATCGGGTGGCACAACTTTTGCGGGATGGCGGCGTCGTCTGCCGACAAGGACTACGTGCATCTGTTGGAGAAAAAGGTTTCGGCGCTGTATCCCGACGCGGCGTTTTGTATCTGTCAGGTGGCGGAATGGGAACGCCGCTACAAAGAGGGCGGCGAGGTGTTGCCGCTTTACGAGCAGGCGCAGCTGTTTGACGCGGATATTATCCTCATCCGCTATATCGAAAACTGCCCCGGCGGGGATTTTGACAACGCGGTGTTTAAGGCCCAGACTGCCAAGTTGATGGACTATCTCGACCACACCAAAAAGGCGAAGATCCTGGTGTCCACAGGCTTTTGGCGGCATCCCGGCGACACGGCGTTGCGTGAGTTTGCCGCCGAAAACGGCTATCCTTTGGTGGAGCTGGGCGATCTGGGCGACACCGACGAGATGAAGGCGCTGGGATTATTCGCGCACGAAGGTGTGGCGCACCACCCCGGTGATAAGGGTATGGCGGCGATGGCCGACCGCTTGTGGTCGATTTTGGAGCCCGCGCTGTGAGAGGGAGTGTGACCTTGTATGAACGCTGTATATAAGCCTACCGCCGCGTTTCGCGGCTGTGATGCGGTGGTGCGTTTGGACGCCGACCGCCAAAATACGCCCGTGCGCATTTTGCAGCTGACCGATATGCAATTTATCGACGCGGCGCAAAGACGCACCCCCGATCGGTTGCGCGGCGACGAGATCGTCGCGTGGGCGCCCGATCAGTTGATGGCGCAGTGCGGCAATCAGATCAAGTCGCTGGTCGCGCAGACGAAGCCCGACCTCATTTTCCTCACGGGCGATTTGGTGTACGGCTCGTTTGACGACAGCGGCGCGGTATTTTCGTGGTTTTGTGACTTTATGGACGGTTTCGGCGTGCCGTGGGCGCCCGTGTTCGGCAACCACGATAACGAAACCGCGCGCGGCGTCGATTGGCAATGCGAAAAGCTCGCCGCGTGCGAGCACTGCCTGTTCGTGCGCGGCGCGGTGTCGGGCAACGGCAACTATACCGTCGGCATCGCCGTCGGGGATACGCTTGTGCGGGTGCTGCATATGGTCGATTCCAACGGCTGTGCCGATTGCACCGACCCTGCGGTTATCAGGCAGGCGGGGATCTATCCCGACCAGCTCGCGTTGTTTGCACAAAACGCCGCTTCTATTCGCGAGGCGCAGGGCAAAGACGTGCCCGCGTTTATGGCGTTTCATATTCCGACAACGGATTTCCTCACCGCCGCTCAGGAAAAGGGCTACGTCGGCGACACCCACACCGATTATACCATCGGCGTGGACGTAGCGGCGAAGGACGGCGATTTTGGTTTTTGCTACGAGCGGTTTGGGGCGATCCGTCCCGCCGACGATTTTATGGGATATTTGCGCGAGATCGCCGTTGACGGCGTGTTCGTGGGACACTGTCACCGTATCGCCACCTGTGTCAATCACCACGGCGTGCGGTTGGTGTTCGGTCTGAAAACGGGGCAATACGACTATCATCTCGCGGGGAGTCTGGGCGGCACGCTGATCACCCTTGACGGCGATGATTTTACCGTCAGCCATATCCCCGCCGCCGTCCCGCTCGCTCCGATGCCGCACGGCGCACGCTTTTTGCAGGACTTTTTCGTGAAGGAATGAATGGCGCGTGCGGTGTCGGGCACGACGGTCTTGCCACGGCGTTATTTCCCCTCATCCGTCTTTTGCCTTACGGCAAAATCCACCTGTCTCGCTGCGGCTTAAGTCACGCTCGCGTTCTGACAGTCCCCCGGACTGTCATTCATTGCGCTCGCGCCGCTTCGCTACCCACCAAGGGAAAGGCAAGAACAGGGGCTTGCAGTTTATAAAGGAAAATAAGCACCTGATTCCAACGGAATCGGGTGCTTATTCTTTCTCAAATTTAATGATGTCGCCCACTTCGCAATCCAGCGCATAGCAAAGGGCGTCGAGCGTTTTGGTATTTATCGCTTCGCCTTTTTTCATACGGTGCAGGGTGTTGGCGGAAAAGCCTTGCTTGAAAATGAGGTGGTATTCTGTGATGCCCTTTTTGAAAAGCGTTTCATAAAATGGCTTGTATGATATCATTTCCATCACCTTTTTAAATATTATCATACTTAACCTCTTGACTATACTTAAAATATTGAGTATAATGATGATGCTTTAATAAAAAGCATATATTTTGAGGAGGGTTAAAAATGAAAAGACTTCTATCACTGTTCATCGCACTCATTATGACCGTTAGCTTGTGTGCTTGCGGCTCCGGCGAAAAGGTAACCGATTTCTACAACAAGGTTACAGAAAGCCAAGACTTGCTGGACGCTGTTGCCGATGCCATTTATTCCAATTGGTATGACGCAATCTATGAGGACGAATTCGGCGAGGATATCAATACGGCAATCTATATGGCGCAACTCGATCATACGGACGACTTGGAGAGAATCGAAGAATTGGATGCCGAAATCAGCGATCTGTTCAAAGAAATTAAAGACACCGAGCAGGGGGCACTCATCAAGGATATTATGTCTGCGTACAGCGATTATTATGAGTTCGTCGTGAATGTAAGCGGCTCTTTCAATTCATATTCTGCTGACAAAGAAACGCTGAAAAAGGAGCTTGCCAGCTTGCTCAAAGACTTATCTTATGAGATATAAATTCCCACAGTCCCAAGCAAGCACCCGATTCCAACGGAATCGGGTGCTTTTTTGCAGGGGTTGCATTTTTGCACGTGTGTGCTATAATGAAAATAGGCATTACGGCGGCGGGGTGCCGCTTAATCGATAAGGAGGGTTTTCTATGAAACGATTTGTTGCTGTTTTTATGGCGATGTTGCTGGTGACGGCGCTTTATGCGTGCGGCGGCAACACCGATGATGCCGGCTCGAGCACTACGGGCAGCACCACCTCTACCACGGCGGCGACCACCTCCCCCACCTCTGTGGGCGGGTTCGTCAAGCCTGCGGGCTATGCTTCGGTGGTGACCGTCACCATCAACCCGCAATTCCGTCTGTATCTGGATGCGGCGGGTGAGGTTTTGGCGGTGGAGCCTGTCAACACCGACGCCAAAGGCGTGGCGGATAAGATCACGGTCAAGGCGGGTGCCGTCAAGGCTGTCGTCGAGAGTCTGGTGACCGCGGTCAACGACGGCGGTTTTGTGAAAGAGAACGCGACGGTGGATATTGCCGTCACCGAGATCGCCGACACGGTCAGTGCCGACGCGGTGCTGACGGCGGTGAAAGAGGCGGCTGTCGACAGCTTTGAGGCTATTGAAGTCGCGGTGGAAGTCAAGACGACGGTGCCGTCCGACGTGACCACCATCACCACCACGACGACGGCGGCGGGTACGACTACCTCCACCGAAGCCGCGACCACCACGACCACCAAGACATCGACCACCACGACCACGAAAGTGAGTTATTCGGCGTTTAAGAAGTACGATTGGCAGTTCCGCGTCATCGTTGAACAGGAAGGCGCCAAGTTCTGCGCCACCTATACCCTCATACTGCAAGAGGGCAAGCTGCGCATCGGCACGTCGACCGCCAGCCCCTATGAGGAAATGGTGCCGCCCGAATATCGCGACGAGGAAAAGCCCAGCTTTTCCTTTGGCGGCATCGATTGGTATGAGGGTGCAGGCGGGTTTGGCTCGATGACCTCGGCTGTGGAAAAGAACAACACCCTCACCTTCACGGGTGACGGCGACCTCAAGCTGAACATCGTGCTTGTCCGCACGGGCGAGACCACCGCCAAAGTGACCGCCACCAACCTGCCTTTCCCCATCAAGGTGGGCGACGTATTTAACGGCATTACCCCGACGCCTATCCAGGACGAAGAGCCCGAGCCTGAGGGCGATTACACCCCCGTCGCTGAAAAAGGCGGCGCGTGGATGGGCGGCTACAAAGCCAAGGACGGCACCTATCGCCTCGTCACGCTGGTGCTTTGCGGCGACGCCCCCAATCTGGATATGGCGATCGGCGATCCGCTTTCCGGCTTCCCCGAGGACGTGCAGCCGGACGTGAAGCCCGACTGCGAGGAATACGGCGGCGAGTTTTACTATTTCGGGCGCGGCGACGGCGGCGCGATTCCTGAGATAGCTGAAAACGGCACGACCGTGGAAATTCGTGACGAGAACGGCTCAAAGATGTATCTCAAACGCACGGATGAGAACACCTTTAAGATCGACGGCTGTTCCAACCGTTTTGCGGGAATGGAAGATTTCCCCAACGATATGGTGTTCACCTTTGCTGCTGAGCAATAAATGTAGTAAGGAAATCCCCCGATGCGGTTGCATCGGGGGATTTTTTGCTTGGGCGGCGTCACGTCCCCTCATCCGTCACGGCTATCGCCGTGCCACCTCTCCCAAAGGGAGAGGCTTGCGGGAGGGGAGACCCCTCCCCTACAAATGTTGATTTTTGGTGGAAACAGGCGGTTGTAGGGCGCGACGCGCCCATCGGAAGTGCCCTTGGGGTATCCCCGACGCGCCGTTATGCCCCCTCTCCGTCACGCCTCACTTACAAATGTTGATTTTCGTTGACAGCGGCGGGGCGGTGAAGTATACTAAACACAAGAAAATACTGTCGAAGCAGGAGGTGACGAGACGGTGCTGCCATCACTATTTTGGCTGTTGTGGCCGCTGCTGTATGCGTGCGGCGCCGTCGGCGTCGGCTGGGCCGCCAGCAGTGACGAAGCCGTCACTTTGCAACTTTTGAGTGTTCTCGCGGGCTGTCTTTTACCCTTGCGCGGCATTTGGTATATCTTTTTGGCGCGCAAAAACGGCACGCCCTTGCGTTTGCGGATGCTGATACAGACGGCGGTGGAAATTTTGCTCGTTCCCATCATCGTCTTTTTGCCCCACTTTTCCTATGACGCATTCGTGATATTTTTGGTGCTTTACACCTCGTTTTACGGCGCGGTGCAAACCGTCAACGCGGTCGTTTATGCCCGCGGGCGGGCGTTTTCACATTTTATCCCCGCGCTTTGTCAGGCGATACTGTTTTTTCACATATTCGCGGGGCTTCTCCTGATGCCCGACGAGGTGCGCCGCCCCTTTGTTATCAGCCTGTCGGGCTTTTTGCTGTCTATATTGGGGCACGCCTATATCTGCGACTGGCTGGCGGTGGTGGTCAAATCCCCGCGGGCGGCGCGGGTGTTTCGCAAGATCTCCATCGCGATGCCGGGATTTGTGGGACTGGGCGTGCCGTCGCGGCTGTTGGACTATCTGCACGGCACCGACACCCCCGACGATGACGACGCGCCCACCGACGCGCAGGTGATCTTCAGCTATGGGCAAGGGGGACTGAGCATCGCGGGGCATTGCGAGCTGTGCGTCGACGGCAAGACCTATTCCTACGGCAACTACGATACGCCGTCGCAGGCGGTACTGAATACGCTGGGCAACGGCATTGTGTTTCGCGCGGAAAAAGCGCGCTATATCGACTTTTTGCGCAGCGAAGGGCGCACGGTGGTGGTGTTTGGGCTCAAATTCTCCGACGCCCAGCGCGCGCAGTTTCGCGAGACGCTTAAAGCGGTCGACCGCTCGCTCATCTCTTGGCAGGACGAGGCGACAAGCACCCCGCCCGACACCTACATCCATCGCGTGGTGAGCGCGCTGGACGCGGCGGTCTATCGCATCGACGAGGGGCAGTGGCAGACCTATTTTCTGCCCACCATCAACTGCGTGACCTTTACCGCCCATCTGCTGGGCGGCACCGACGCGGGCGAGCTGGCGGGTGCGGATATTTACACCCCCGGTGCGTTTATGGACGCGCTGCATCGGCTGTATCTCGCCGAAAACAGCACGGTGGTGTCGCTCAAGACCTATCCCCTTGACGAATAACGTTTAACCTATCCCCCACTTTGCAAAAGGCGGTGTGTTTTTATGCTGGCTTCCAACGCTGTTCGCTGGACTTCCCAAAGCGCCCACGCGGGCGAAAGTATGCCGCTGGGCGGCTTTGACACGGGCTGCAACGTCTGGGTCGAAAACGATGCGCTGTTTCTCTATTTCGGGCAGAGCGCGGCGTTTGACGAACAGCGGCAAATTCTCAAAGCGGGACGTGTGCGCGTCACCTTTGACAGACCCGTTTTGCGCGACGGGTTTTCGCAGGAGTTGCGGCTTGAAACGGGCGATATTCTCGTTAAAAGTGACGAGGCGGAAATTCTCCTGTGGGCAGATATGTTCCGCAGTGCGGTACATATCGAGGTGACGGCAAAAGAGGCGGTGGGTGTCACCGCCGCCTATGAGATCTGGCGCGACGACACCGTCACCGCCGCCGACGGCGCGATCACCTTTTATCACCGCAACGGCGCGGGTCCCAATCTGCTGGATAAGCGGCTGGCAGAGCAGGGTATCACCCACTTAAAACCGCTGTTCACCGACGTGGAGCGCAACCGCCAAAGCGGCGGCAGACTGGTCGCCGACGGCTTTGTGGCGGCGGGGACGGACAGCGGGCGGTATTTTGACCGCGATTTTTCCGCGTGGCGGCTGAAAACCCCAAAGCCTGTGACGGCGGCACAGATGTGCGTCTATCTGCACACCGCGCAGACCGAAACGGTCGACGCGTGGACTTTGGGACTTGACGAAAAGATTGCCGCCGCCAAAGCGGATACCGCCGCGCGCGAGAACACGCTTGGCTACTGGGCGGCGTTCTGGCAACGCAGTTTCGTGCATATCAAGCCTTTGTGCGACGATCCCACCGACCGCGATTGGCAGGTGGGGCGCAACTATCAACTGTTTCGCTATATGCTCGCCGCCAACCGCTGTGGCGAATATCCCACCAAGTTTAACGGCGGGCTGTTCACCGTGGACGCGGGCGCGTTTGTGGCGGGGCGCAACGAGTCGCCCGACCACCGCGATTGGGAGGGCTTTATGTTCACCGCGCAAAATCAGCGGTTGGTCTATTGGCCGATGGTCAAAAACGGCGACTTTGACCTGATGACGCCTGCTTTTGAATATTATCGCCGCTTGACGCCGTCGATGAGAGCGCGCACCAAGCACTTTTTCGGGCTGGACGATGCCGCTTGCTTTTGCGAGCAGATCGACGCAAACGGGCTGTCGGCGTATTACGGCAACTACGGCGTGGACTATGCGCTCCAACTGCGCCATCACTACGTGGAGGCGTTGGAATTTGTCAATATGCTGCTCACCCTGCATCTGACCGGCGGCGTGGATATTACGCCGTATATGGATTTTGCGATGAGCGTGATCAATTTTTACGATTACCAATACGCCAAGCGCGACGAAAACGGCAAGCGGGTCATTTTCCCGTCCACGGGTATGGAAACCTATCACGGCGGACCGACCATTCACGTCTACGACGAGCGCGGACCGCTGATCGCCAACTATAACGACGACGAAACGGCGGTGGGCAACCCCGCAGACGTGATTGCGGCGGTGGACGATACGGTGCGGCTGCTTTTGCAGACGGCGTATCCCGACGAAGCGACCCGCGCGCGGCTGACCGCGTGGCTCGACGAGTTGCCGCCCATTCCCACCGAGCAAAAGCGCGGTCACACGGTGATAGCACCCTGTGAATTTCCGCAGGACTATCAAATCAGCAACGGCGAACTCACCCAGATGAACACGGTGTTTCCCTATCACACCTTTGGTCTGCACAAGCCCGAAACGCTAACACTCGCGCGCGACACCTACGTTTACGGCTGGGACACCGAGGACCAATATATCGGCTGCGGCTGGCACACCAACAACGCCGTTGCCGCGCGTATGGGTATGGCGGACGAGGCGATGAAATATACGCGCTATAAACTGGCAGACAGCGGGCGCCGTTTCCCCGCCTTTTGGGGACCGGGGCACGATTATACCCCCGACCACAATCAAGGCGGATGCGGTATGGTCGGCTTGCAGGAGATGCTGTTGCAGGAATTGGACGGCAAGCTGTATATTCTGCCTGCGTGGAAACGCGACGTCGACGTCGTATTCCGCCTGTGGGCAAGCGGGCGCACGGTGGTGGACGTGGACTATCGCGACGGCAAGCTTAACTGCACCGTCACCCCCGCCGCGCGCGAGGCGGATATCGTGCTGCCCGATTGGCTTTAATGTTGCCCCAAAAGCCATTGAAAAGAGGTCTTTTTATGCGAAAACAATTATTTTTTGACGATAACGGACTGTTCGGCAAGGAAAACGTCGCCCGCGTTGGCGGCAAACCTACTTTGACGGCGACCTATTCCGACGGGGTGTGCAGTACCGACTATTGCACGGGCTGGGCGTTTCGGCTGGACGACGGGCGGTGGCGATTGCTCTATTTCGGACACGGCACCGCTTTCGCGGGTATGCGGCTGTTTGCCGCTATCAGCGAGGACGGCGTGCATTTTGCCCCCGAAATACTGAACCCCGCCCCTGCCGACGGCGATTTTGCGCATCAGGTGATGTTGTTGCCCGAGGGCGCCGAGGTCGCGTTTATCTACGAGGACGCGCACGCCGAGCCCGCCGCGCGGTATAAGCTACTGCTGGCGCAGCACGATATGGCGCAGCTGTGCGTACAAGATCTTTTGTACGTGTCGGGCGACCTTTTGAATTGGACGCTCAAAGAGGGCGTGCGTTGGGGTGACGGTACCGAGCCGCTTGCCAGCGTTTTTTACAACGAAAAAACGCAAAAGCACACCGTGATCCTGCGCCCGTTTTGGGGGATACGCCGCGTCGGCTATAAAGAAACTGCCGACTGGGAGCATTTTTCCGATTTTGTCAACTGCCTCAACGTGGACGCCGCCGACGAGCATCTGGCGGAGATATATGGTATGTACGCCTTTGCCTATGAGGGGATGTTTATCGGTTTGCCGCATCTGTATCGCGGACTTTCCAGTGAATATAACGCCAAATACAAAAACGGCACCATCGACACCCAGCTCGCGTATTCTTATGACGGGCGGTATTGGCAGCGCGGTCTGCGCGAGCCGTTTATCAGCGGCGTTGCGCCGACGGACGGACCTGCCCATCCGATGGTGTGGGTGTTTAACGCGCACGCCGACGCGCAGGGGATCAAATTCTTTGCCTCGGCGTCGGAATATGAACACGGACACGCCTTTGCGCATCCCGGCACAGGAAAGATCCTCGTCTACACCCTACGCACCGACGGCTTTGTGGCACTTGAAAGCGCCGACGCGTCACGCGCATCGGTGGTGACTACCCGTGAGAAGGTATGGCACGGCGGCGAGCTGCATCTCAACCTCAAAGCGGCGGGGGCGACGCTGGCGGTTTTCGCGTCGGACGAGAGCGAGCTTGTCGCGGGAAACGTGTTGGGCGTTGCGCATCCGCTGGCGGGATACGGACACGAGGACTGCGTGCCGTTTGACGGCGACAGCACCGATTGGGTACCGCAGTTCAAAAACGGCGCGACGCTTTCGGCACTGGCGGGCAAGACGCTGGTATTTGAGGTGCGGTTTGAAAACGGCGCGCTGTTTTCGCTCGCGGGCGATTACACCGACGTGTTTAACACCGAAGCCGCGCGCTATCGCCGTTTCGGCGTGTTGCCGCAAAAATAAGGCGGTTGCATTTTGTCGCAACGCGTGATATACTGTGGAAAAGAGCCCCATTTTTTGTGAGGAGGACTCGTGTTATGGCGGATATTATTCTGGTGGTTTTGTCCGTGGCGTCGGTTGCCCTGTCCATTATGATCGTCGTGCGTATGCCCAAAAAGTAAATAAGATAATAGACCTGAAAAAAAGCATCTCCCGCGTGGCGGGAGATGCTTTTTGTGTTGTGAGATCACAGACAGAAAACACCCCACCGAGCGATCGGCGGGGTGTTTTTATGTTATTTTTCCACGGTCAGTTTGTAGGCGCTCAGTCCGTCCTTGTAAGCGACTTGGATCTCATAGACCTCGCCCACTTTCAGGTCTTTGAGCGTGAGCTTGTCGCCGTTTTTCATATAGTTGTCGTAGGCGACGGTCTCGTCCAGCTCGTTGTACACGTACACTTCCAGGTTGATGTTGCTTGCAAGCCCGCTGACGGTGACGGTGTGAGTACCTGCCTTGGATACCGTGAGATTATAGTCGTTGGCTTGGGTTTTGTATTCGATCTTGTCGTTGATGATGGTGTTGCTGCGGATCTCGACGTCCTTTTTCTTGTGCCCAATATTGAGGGTGTAGGCACCGCCGACGTTATCGGAATAGGGCGTCACGACGATGGTGTAGGTCTCGCCCGCTTCCAGAATGACGTCAAAGCCGTCGTTATTATCCATAGCGACGCCACGATCAACATCTTCCTCCAAACTGTTTTGCAAGGTCATATTCAAATACACACCGCTTTTGACGTTAGAGAAGGAGAAATAATAACTACCGCTTTGGGCGGCGACGAAGGTGTAAAGGTTTTTCTGATTAACAAACTCGGTGCTGTCTTTGACGGCGCTGTAAGTTGAAACGACCTGTGTTGCCTTTTGTTTACCAATGTTGAGGGTATAGGCGCCACCGACTGTGTCGGAATAGGGCGTCACAACGATAGTATAGGTCTCATTTTTGCTCAACCGCGCTCCGAAACCGTCGTTGTTTTCCATGGCGACGCCGCGATTAACATCTTCGCCCAAACTATCTCGCAAAGTCATATTCAAGTTCACACTGCTTTTCACACCTGTGAAGTAAAACCAGTAATAGCCGTCGCGCTCGGGGGTGAAGGTATAGTTGTTTTCTTGCTTCTTGAAAACCGTGCTGTCGGAAATCTTGGAATAGGCGGAAATATCGGTCGTCGCCGTCTGCTCACCAATGTTGAGGGTGTAAGCACCGCTGGGGTTGCTGGAGTAGGGCTTGATGACGATCTTGTAGCTCTTTCCCTTTTCCAGCCGCGCCCCGAAACCGTCGTTGTTTTCCATGGCAACGCCGCGATTGATATCTTCTCCCAAACTGTCTTGTAGGGTCATATTCAAGTTTACACCGCTTTTCACACCCGTGAACCAAAAGTAGTAATATCCGTCGCGGGCGGGGGTGTAGGTATAGCTTTTTTGTCCCGAGGTCACCGTGCCGGACATGGTTTTGATCGTTGCCGCGGTCAGCGATTTGCTGCTCTGCGGCAGTGCGGGCACCGTAAGCGTTTTTTGCGGCAGTGCGGGCACGTTCACCGTCGTGAACTTAGAAGCCGCCGTGGTGGCAGGCTTTTTGGTGGTGGAAGTCGCAGGCTTTTTGGTCGTCTGCGGGGTCGGCGCATTATCGGCCGCCGGTTTTTTCGTGGTGGCGGGGGCTTTGGTGGTCGCCGGCTTTTTGGTGGTCGCCGCAGGGGCATCCGTTTCATCCGTATCACCTGTGTCGCCCGCATCGTCGTTGCCGCCGTCAATATCGTCGTCGGTGCTGCCTGCGTCGTCGTTGCCGCCGTCATCCGCAGGAACGGTCGTTGTCGTCGTTTCTCCGCCGTCGGGCATAGGCTGCCACGGATTTACGAAGGTACAAGCGGTCAGTGCCAACGCCAGCACGGTGATCGCTATCAGTGAAAGAGTCTTTTTCATCATTACCACTCCTTTTTGACATTCTGTGAATGTCATATTCGCGGTTATTATAGCATATACTTTTCTTGTTGACAAGCACTAAATGTCAAAAATGGGAGAGTGTGTGTATGTTTATCAACAAAACGGAGGACGGACGCAACAACCTTTGCGGGCAAAACATCGCCGCACTCCGCCGACAGTTGAGCATCTCTCAACGGGAATTGGCTGACCGTATGCAACTGGTAGGCATCGATCTTGACAAGAACGCCATTCAGCGCATTGAGTGCGGCAAGCGATTTGTGACCGATATTGAGATCGTGGCATTTTCCAAGGTGTTCGACGTTCCGCTGGACACCCTTCTGCATTGATATTGTGCAGAGCCGTCTTTTACCCATAATGAAAACACCCCGTCCACTTTGCGGACGGGGTGTTTTTTGGAAATTACGTCTTATTTCGTGCCAAAGAGGCGGTCGCCGGCGTCGCCCAGACCCGGCAGGATGTAGCCGTGCTCGTTGAGGCAGCGATCCAGCGTGGACACAAAGATCTCCACGTCGGGATGCGCTTCGGCAACACGGGACACGCCTTCGGGCGCGCCGATGATCGCCATAAACTTGATCTGCTTGCAACCGCGCTTTTTCAGCTGGCTGATCGCGTCACAAGCGCTGCCGCCTGTCGCGAGCATCGGGTCGACCACCAGCACAAGCTTGTCCTCGATGCCGTCGGGGAGCTTGCAATAATACTCCTTGGGCTCCAAGGTTTCCTCGTCGCGGTACAGACCGATATGTCCCACGCGGGCGGAGGGGAACAGCACGTGAATGCCGTTGACCATACCTAAGCCCGCACGCAGGATGGGCACGATGACGATGGCGTTATCCTTGACGACCTCTTGGGTGCAGACTTCGAGCGGGGTTCTCACTTCGCGCTCGACGGTCGGCACGCCTTCTTTTAAGCATTCAAAGGTCATCAGGGTGGTGATCTCTTCGATCAGCTCACGAAATTCCTTCATACTGGTCTTTTCGTCACGCAGGATCGCAATCTTGTGGGCGATAAGCGGATGATGGAATATCGTGACGTTGGAATAGTCTTTCATACTTATTCCTCCGAAGCGGTTTCGTCGGGATCTTTGCCCAGCTTGCTCTTTTCCACCTTGCCCAGCACGGCGTTGGTGATGATACCGAGAATCAGCGCGGTCGCGATGGAGGTGACGGTGATCACCGCAGAAACGGCACCGTTTTCAGCCAGCGCATAGGGGATCTGGATGGACAGACCGCCGATACCGGAGATGAGGATCGCGGACACGACGAACAGGTTTTTGTTCTCGTTAAGATCCACTTCTTTGAACATTTTGAGACCCGACACGGCGATGAAGCCATAAAGAGTCAGGCAAACGCCGCCCATCACGCAGGAGGGAATGGTTTGCAGAATAGCCATCAGCGGGCTGATAAAGGACAGCACGATACACATAATGGCGGTGGTGGTGATGGTGACGATGGAGGCGTTGCCGGTGATGGCGACGCAGCCGACGGACTCACCGTAGGTGGTGTTGGGGCAGATGCCGAACACGGTACCGGCGATGGAGCCGACGCCGTCACCCAACAGGGTGTTTTTCAGGCCGGGCTCTTTGATGAGGTCTTTGCCGATGATGGTGCCGAGGTTTTTGTGGTCAGCGATATGCTCCGCGAACACGACCAGTGCCACGGGCAGGAACGCCACGATCACTTCCACGATACCGCCCGCGTTGAGCAGGGTGTTGCCGGAAGCCAGCTCGTCAACGGCGTTGATGAGGGCAAATTTGGGGAAGTTGAGGTAAGCCGCGATGCCGTCTTGGGCAAAGTTGTCGACGACGGGCTTGAAGTTGATGATCTGGAGATATTCGATGTCGGCAGCGTTGCCGATGACGGTGAAGATGGCCGCCGCAGCATAGCCGGCAGCGATACCGATGATGAAGGGGATCAGACGCGCCATCTTATAACGCTTTTGGGTGGAGCAGATAACGACGGTGAAGAAGGTGATCAGACCGCACAGCAGACCGATCAGGTTGTAGCCGCCGTTGACAGCGTCAGCGTTTGCTTTGACGATATCGCCCATGGCAGAGCCTGCCAAAGACAGACCGATGAGTGCCACGGTGGGGCCAATGATGACGGGAGGCATCAGTTTGTTGACCCAATCCGTACCGGTGAAGTGGATGATCACCGCGATCACCACGTACACCAGACCGGCAACGATAGAGCCGAGGATGATGCCGCAGTAGCCGTAGGACACGGCCACAAACAGGGAGTTGATGAATGCGAAGGAGCTGCCGAGGAACACGGGGCTCTTAAAGCGGGTGAACAGCTGATAAACCAACGTGCCGACGCCCGCGCCGAGAATGGCGGCAGGAATCTGCGTGGGCAGACCGATGATGGTCGGCACCGCGATGGTCGCTGCCAAGATAGCGAGCAGCTGTTGCAGTGCCAGCACCAGCAGTCGCGCAAAAGGCGGCTTGTCGTGAATGTCATAAACCAGTTTCTTTTCCATATAGACCCTCCTGAAAAGTGTTATAGGATAGTAAAGAAAACCATTTTATCCCTACCCACTATTGTAGCACACTTTTCTGCACTTTTCAAACCTTTTCGACAGATTTCGGGAAATATTTTGACGCGCACATCGTGGGGGCGGCGGGAGCAAGCCCCCGCCCTACGGTGTAGCCGCAAGGTGCGCGCAAAATCCAAGGCGCGGTGCGAGACGTCGCGGACGCCCGAAGGAAGTGCCCTTGGGGTGCGCCGTCCCCTACCATGCACGATTGTTAGGCGGAAAAGGGAACTTGTAGGGCGCGACGGTCTCGACCTCTGCAAAAACATATTGCGCCCGTGTGGGCGGCGTGGTATAATCACAGCAGAAAACACGAGGGGTGGATACGTATGGTTTTCCCGCAAATTTGGGGAAATATGTCCGACAGCGATGCCATTGAGGCGGCGTTGGCGGCTCTTGACGCTGACCGCGTGCTGGTGTTGCCCAAGCGCGTGGCCGACACGGCGCCCAAGCGCGATTGGTGGCTGATTGACCGCGCGATCTTGTTGCCCGACAACTGCACGCTGGTGATTGACGACTGCACGGTGCAGTTGTCCGACGCTTGCCGCGACAACTTTATCCGCTCCGCCAACTGCGGGTTGGGGCTGGGCGACCCCGTTCCCTACCAAAATATACATATCCGCGGGGTCGGCGCGGCGCGCCTTTTGGGCGCCGATCATCCCCGCTCCACGGGCGACAGCTCGAAAATTCTCGCCTGCCCTTGCCCGCACGATACGGCTGACCTGTTGCGTCTGGCGGACTGGGTCTCGCCGGAATGTAAAGCGGCGGGCGCGCCCGACTGGTGGGACTATCACTCCCACTCCTACGGCACCGACGCGGGCAAAGAGGGCGAATCGCCCTGCGGCGACTGGCGCAACATCGGCATATTACTCGCCAACGTGTCCCATTTTTCCATTGAAAACCTACATATCGCCTTCGCGCACGGCTGGGGTATCTCGCTGGAAGCCTGCTCCTTTGGGCGGGTGGCGAATATCCGCTTTGAGGCGCATATGTCGCGCGTGATCGACGGGCTCAAGCAAAACATCGAAAACCAAGACGGTGTCGACCTGCGCAACGGCTGTCATCACATCGTGGTGGAGGATATCACGGGCAACACGGGCGACGATATGGTCGCGCTGACCGCCATCGCGAGCCACGGCACGCTAAAAGGCGGCGAGCTTGGCTCCACGCACGTGATGCATATTGACTGGTCGCGGCGTGAAGCGGGTATTCACGACGTGGTCATCCGCCGCGTGACGGGCGCGTCGCACCTGTGCTTTATGGTGCGTCTGCTCCCCTGCGATACGGTGATTGAAAATATTGTGATCGAGGACA
The DNA here is from genome assembly GCA_015066215.1 of Oscillospiraceae bacterium. Taxonomy (GTDB): domain Bacteria; phylum Bacillota; class Clostridia; order Oscillospirales; family Acutalibacteraceae; genus HGM12789. Next base: position 17,773 of record SVOU01000007.1, read on the forward strand.
TCACCGACACGGGACCTGTGCGTAACTACGGCAGTGCACTGATGTTGGGTGAGTACGATGCGGGCTACGGGCGCAATCTGCCCGACAGTATGCGCAACGTGACCATCTCCCGCGTGGTGTCCAACGGCGACCGCGCCATCAACGTGCTCGGCTACTTGACCGACGCGCTGATAACGGACGTCACGCACAATAACCAAAAGCTCCCGCCCGTGTACGTCGCGCGCGAAAACGGCCTTTCCCGCGTGCGCTTCGTGGGCGTGGACGGATTTTGACTTTGAAAGGAGGGACACCTATGTTGGAAGTACGCAATCTGAAAAAGGTCTACAAGACCAAGGACGGCGCAGAGGTGTTTGCGCTGGACGGCGTATCGCTCACCTTTGGTGAAACGGGGCTGGTGTTTCTGCTCGGCAAGTCGGGCAGCGGCAAGTCCACCCTTTTGAATATTTGCGGCGGTCTGGACGCCCCCACCGAGGGCGAGATCATCGTCAAAGGGCGTAGCAGCAAGGATTTTTCGCAGAGTGATTTTGACAGCTATCGCAACACCTTCGTCGGCTTTATTTTCCAAGAATACAACATCCTTAACGAGTTTTCGGTGGAGGATAACGTCGCGCTGGCGTTGGAATTGCAAGGGCGTCCGAAGGACAAGGATGCCATCAACGCACTGCTCGCGGAAGTCGACCTCGTCGGCTTTGCAAAACGCAAGCCCAACCAGATGTCGGGCGGTCAAAAACAGCGTATTGCGATCGCGCGTGCGCTGGTGAAATCCCCGCAGATCATTATGGCGGACGAGCCGACGGGCGCGCTCGACTCCAACACGGGGCGGCAGGTGTTTGAGACGCTCAAAAAGTTGTCGCAGGATAAATTGGTCATCGTGGTGTCCCACGATCGCGAGTTTGCGGAGACCTACGGCGACCGCATCATTGAGCTTAAAGACGGCAAGGTCATCTCCGACGTGACCAAGGGAAAAGAGCCGCAGCAAACGCTGTCTGCCAACGTGCAATCGTTGGGCGACGTGCTGTGCGTCAAAAGCGGCGACGCCCTGACCGATGCGGATTTTGAGCAGATCAAGGCCTTTCTCAAAGGCTCGAAAGAGGATATTATCATCGCCAACGGCGAAAAAGACGTTGCTGCGTTCAAAAAGGTCAGCCGTATTGACGACAGCGGTGCCAAAGAGGTGTTTCGCGACACCGCGCCCGACACCGACCGCAAGACCTACTCAAAAGAGGACAGCCGCTTCATCCGTTCCAAGCTGCCGCTGCGCCACGCGGCGAAGATCGGCGTGTCGGGCTTGCGCAGAAAGCCTGTGCGCCTGATCATCACGGTGTTGCTTTGCACCGTGGCGTTTGCGCTGTTTGGGCTTTTGTCCACGCTCAATTTTTATAAACGCGAGGCGACCTTCAAGCAGTCGCTGCGCGACGGTGACGTGCCGCTGCTCTCCTTGACGCAAGAGTTTTCTTACCACACCAAGTGGTATTACGGCGGGCAGATGGAAAACGAATATGACACCCGGTCACAGACGCTCTTCACCCCCGCACAGTTAAAAGACCTACAAGAAACGCTCAACGCCGATGCGTTTGGCGCGGTGGCGTTTAACGCCAACCTGTCGGCGCAAAAGAACAGCAGCTATTGGATCCCGCAGGTGGGCTCGGCGGCGTTTATCCCCGCCGACAACGCACTGCGCGACAAAATAACGGGGGAATATCCCGACGCGGATGACGAGATCGCGATCTCTTCCTATTTGGCACAGACTTTGGTGGAGCTTGGTACCTTTGACAGCGGGGGCAATATACTCTCGCCGTCCAACGCGCAGGAGCTTATCGGCAAGACGCTGACCTTTGGGCGCAACGCCTACACCGTCGTGGGTATTTTCGACAGCGGCACCGTCCCTGCCACCTATGACGGTCTCAAAGACGAGAGTCAGCAGACAAACGCACTGCTTAAATATCAATATCAAACCTATCTCGCAAGCAGTCTGCACGGTATCGCCTTTTTGAGCGAGGACGCCGTGTCGGATATGAACAACGGCGGCGTATATATGAGCGGCATCCACAACTACACCTATGCCGCGCTGACGCTGGCGGACGGCGGCAGCTACGTGTTTGACGAAAATCCGTCTATGCTCTCTTACACCACCGCCGCCACGTTCAAAAAGCCCGTCTACACCTTTGCTGACGGCAAGGCGACACTTCAAAGCGGTGCGGTCAGCGTTGCAGACAACGCGGCCATCCTGCCGCTGGACGTGTTTGCAGAGTTGCTGTCCGAGCGCTATTATGCGATGATCGAAGCTCTCGGCGACGATCGTGAGGCGGCGGAGCCCTATCACGCGACCATGAACACGCTCAACGTCTTGCAAATGGGCGGCAGATATACCCGCGACGAGGAAACGGGTGAGGAGACCTTTACGGCACTGACCGACGCAGAAGTTGACGCGCTGTTGCCGACCGTTCTTTCCGCCGCCGCGCACGACAATATTCCGTTGACCGTCGGCGTCAAACCGTTCAGCTATGCCACCTATACACCCGTCGGCGAGCTGACCGAGCTGACGGTGGCAGGCGTATATCGGCGCAGTGAGAACGAATATGAGCTCGGGCTCGGCTTGTCCGACGCCACCTTTGCGGTGTTGTGGGAGGCACAAAAGCCGTTCCTCGATTCCTATGAGGAATCCTCGACCCGCTACGAGATGCCCGACGACGCGATCTACAACACCGTATTTTTGCCCTTTGTCTATGACGAGGCAACCATTGACAGCTATTGGGCGTTGTATGAAAACGACGCGTTTGACGAGAACGACACGCGTATGACACTGGGTGGCGGTCCCGTGGATACGTTGCACACGGTGGACGATTTGGTGGACGACCTGTCGGACGTTTTCCTGTACGTCGGCTTGGCGATGGCGGCGTTTGCGGCGCTGTTGTTCTCCAACTTCATCTCCACCTCTATCTCCTACAAAAAGCGTGATATCGGTATTTTGCGTGCCGTCGGTGCGCGCGGCGCGGACGTGTTCAAGATCTTCTTCTCGGAATCCTTCGTCATTGCCGCGATATGCGTCGTTTTGTCCGCCGTCGGCGGTTTGGTGGTCTGCAACCTGCTCAACGCAGAGTTTACCGAGGCACTCGGTGCGGCGGTATTCGTGTTCGGTCCGCTCTCCTTTGCGGTGCTTTTCGGCGTGGCAATTATCACCGCCGTGATCGCCACTTACCTGCCCGTGCGTGCGGCCGCCCGCAAAAAGCCCGTGGATTCTATCCGCGCGCTGTAATCGCCCGCTTGATAGCGGGTTTGGGCTGCAAAAAGTATCCCCACCGAAGCTTCGGTGGGGATTTTTTGTGTTTTATGCCCGCTCGATTCTGATGGCGATGGCGGTGATATCGTCGCCGTGGTCGGGCGGTTGGCGGCGCGCCGCTTCGGCGACCACCGCTTTTGCCAAGTTTTCGGGGCTTTCGTCGAGCGGATATTGCGCGAGCAGCGCTTCCACCCAGCCGCAGCCGTCCTGATAGACGCCGTCGCTGCACAAAAGCACCGTGTCCCCCGCCGCCAAGCGGTCGTTTGCACAGGAAAAGGCGACCTCGCGCAAAATACCGACAGGCAGCGAGGGATTATCGATACGCGACACCTTGCCGCGGCTACACAAAAGGGAGGTGGCGGCACCCGCTTTGCGGCTGGTCATCTCACCCGTATACAGGTCGACGGTGAGCATATCCACCGTCGAGAGGCTCTCCTCCCCCGCGCGCACCATCAGGGCGGTATTGACCAACTGCAACGCGTTATCCTCGCCAAAGCCTGCGGTGAGCAGGCGCGCGGTGAGGGTGGCGGTCATCGTACCGTCCACCGCCGCTCTGCCGCCGCAGCCCATACCGTCACACAAGATCACCACGCCGCGCCCTTTGCGGTCGGTAAACACCTCGGTCGCGTCGCCGCACAGGGCTTCGCCGCGATAGCTTTGCCGCGCTATCCCCACCGCCAGCCGAAATTGCGGCGGCGGCAACAACGTCACGCGGGTGACGCCGCCCGCTTTGCACAAAACGGGGGCGGCGAGGGCTTGTCCGCATATATTTTCGGCGGCTTGCTGCCACTCCTCGTCGGGCAGCGGCGGCTCACCGCTCACCCACAGTTCCGCCCACACTCTGCCGTCGTCACGCCGCTGACAGACGGCGTGGGTCTCGGGAAAGCCCCAATCGGCACACAGCTCACGCAAGCGGGCGGCAAGGGATATATCCATCGTGCCCGCAAACGGCATCGCGTCGCCGCTATCTTTGAGCAGCGCACCCACCAGCTCCCATTGTCCCGTCATCCCCTGTCGCAGCTCGGTCAGTCGCCGCCACGCGTCCTCGCGCAGGCGGTGGGCGGTATAGCCCTCGTTGACGGCGTCGGCGAGAGCGTCGCGGTGAGGGCAAGCGGCGGGCAACTCGCCAAAATGGGCGGCGTCGCACCGCCCTTCCTGTCGCAGTACGGGCACAGCCTTTTGCAGTGCGCTCATCGTGCGGTCATAGTGCGCCGTCCAGCAGACGGCACTGCGCGGACAGCGGCGGCAGACGGTATCCCCCAACGCCGTAAACACGTCCCCGAGCGACGGCCCTGAAAGACCTGCCAGCTTTTCGGATACCGCTTCCACCGTCTGCGCCATTTCGGACAGCGTTTGCGCGGCGAGCTGATGCTGGCTTTGCCATTGCCAGCGATAGGCAAACACGCCGTCCTGTTCCTCGCGGCGGCGCAAGAATTGCCGCAGAGACCTCTCCCACGATAGCGGAAATATCACCCACAAAAGCCCGCCCGCGACGCCTTCGTAGCATCCCATCAGCCAGTTTTCGGGGTCGAGGGTCAAAAACAGTATCACGGTGGCGGGTAACAACAGAAGCGCGGTCAGCACCCGCTGTCCGCTTTTTGTCAGCCCCCCGACCAGCGCGGCGGCGGCTATGAGCAGGGCAAAGGCGGTATGCACGGGGGTTGTCAGCGCGATAAACAGCGCACACGCGACGCCGAAAAACGCGCCCATTTTGCGGTCGGCCTGTGCGACGGCGACCACCAACGCTATCGCGACCATCCGTGCGGGCGACACGTCCCCCACCTCAAACCGCGCGGCTGCCGCCACCGTCATTGCCGCAAGCAAGCACAGGCACGCGCGCTCATCGGCGGTGGTGATAGCCCCTTGCCGCGCGATCGCGACACAGGTGCGGCAGACGATTGCCGACAGCGCGGCAAGCAGGGTGTTGGCGAGAATATATAAAGCGTCCGCGCCCGTAGAAAAGCTGTCGGGCAGTAAAATATGTACCGCCAAAAAGCTAATGCTCGCGAAAAGCGGTGCCAAAAACGCCCGCTCCTGCAGCTGCGGAAACAACGCCGTCACCCAGCGTAAGCCCACCACCGCTATCACCGCCGCCACGTAGATAAGCGCGGTGACAGGGTCGAAGGCCAAGAGATAGCCGATGGCGGCGCAAATCCCCACCAGCGGGGCGGTTTTACCGTTGGCGGCGGCCGCGAGCCCTATGCCAAGCGGCGCGCACGCACCGAAAAGGGCGGCTTGCGGCAACAAAAGCCCCAACGCGCCGCCGACCAACGCTTGTGCGCCCTCGCCCCAGCCCCTTGGCTGTGTTTTGGCTCCGATGGCGGCGGCGAGGGTCGTCTGTTCACTCCATCCTGTTTGTTTCACGGTCTTTCACACTCCTTCTTTTGTCCAGTATACGAAAAAGCTACGGCTTTTTTTGTCGCATTGGCGGGGTGTGATGGGGTTTTTGCCAATATTTTATGCGCGCGGCGTGTTTTGTGGTTATTGACATCCTTTGTGAAAGTTGGTATACTGAACACAGGTATATGATATTTCGAGGAGGTTTTGCTATGTTCTGTAAAAATTGTGGTGCTGAGATTGCGGATACCGCATCCTTTTGCCCCCAGTGCGGCACCCCTGCCGCCAAGCCCGAGGCGGAAGTGACCCCCGTGGCGGAGCCTGTGGTTGAACCCGTCGTGGCGGTCGAACCCGTGGTTGTGCCTGTGGTGGAACCCGTCGTGGCCGTGGAGCCTATCGTGGCTGTGGAGCCTGTCGTTGAACCCGAACCCGTTGTCGAGCCCGCGCCCGTGGCGGAAGTTGCTCCCGCTCCTGCGCCCGCTCCTGCTCCTGCGCCCGCGCCTGCGGTGCCGCCCGTGACCCCCGTGGCCCCCGTTGTGCCCGTGGTCGCGCCCGTGTACACCACCCCCAACTACGCTCCCGCCGCAGCAAACCCCTATTATAATGATAATCAGCCCTATTACGGCAACCAGCAGCCCGCTTACCGTCAGCCCGAAAAAGAGCTGACCGAGGAGGATATTCCCGAGAAGTTCCGCCCGATGGGTGCTTGGAGCTTCTTCGGTTGGTCGCTGTTGTTCAGCATCCCCTTTGTGGGCTTTATTCTGGTTATCGTGTTCAGCAGTATCCAGACCAATATTTGCCGCCGCAACTTTGCGCGCTCTTATCTGTGCGCACTGATGGTCGCGGGTATCGCTTTGGCGACCGTGCTGATTTTTGCCGTCCTCCCGCGCATTTTTGGCTGGTAAGATCCTCTTGCAAAACATAAACGACCCCCGCTCCCGATTTTTCGGGCGCGGGGGCTTTTGTTTTGTTCCTATATAAGGGGGGGTAAGGGGAATGCCGTCTGCGGACGGCGGCGGACAGTCGGGGTAGCGAAGCGGCGCGAGCGCAATAAATGACAGTCCGGTGGTTACGGACAGTCGAGGATACCCCAAGGGCACTTCCGATGGGCGCGCCTGTCCCTACAAATGTAATTGCGACCTTGCGGGTTCATTTGTAGGGGCGAACTGTGTTCGCCCGTTGTCGCAGGATTCCCACCGTGTCGCGGGATGTCGGGGACGCCGTCCCCTACAAATGTGACGGCGACCTTGCGGGTTCATTTGTAAGGGCAACGCACCCCAATGGCACTTAACCAAAGTGCGTCCCGAAGCGGCGTTCTTGGCTCCCTCTGACGAGGGAGGCAAAGGAGTTGTTCGGGGGCATTCCCATCATTCCTTCTTCCGCGCGCAAAAAATCCGTCCCCGAAAATCGGGGGCGGATCTTGTTATGTGCTTGCGATTACAGACCGAACTCGCCCTCGTAGCTGACGAGGCTGGCGTCGGTCACGCCGTCGACCTTGTACAGCGCGTCGATCAGCGCCATCTCGTTGCCTTTGAGTGAGATCTCCATCGTCACCTCGGCGCCGCGACGGGTGGTGGTACGGGATTTGATGCGGTGGCGCGGCAAGCGGCGCAGCGCGGCGGTGATATTTTGCACCTTTTCCGGTTCATAGCGGATGACCAACAGATACGGCATCTGCGCGCGGCGATACAGGAAGGTGACCACGAAATACAGCACACCCAGCACCACGCAGGCGATACCGCCGATGAGGTAGAGGCCCGCGCCCGACATAATACCTGCGGTGATCGCCCAGAACATAAAAACGGTGTCCACGGGATCTTTGATGGCGGTACGGAAACGCACGATGGACAACGCACCGACCATACCAAGGGACAGCGCGAGGTTAGAGGAGATGGTGCGGATGACCAGCGCGGTCACCATACTGAGCAAAATGAGCGAAAACGCGAAGCCTTTGGAAAACAGCACGCCGCGGAAGGTCGCTTTGTACACCGCGAGGATGAAAAGCCCCATCAAGAAGGCGACGCCCAGCGAAATGAGCATAGCACCCGGCGTGACGCCCGCGGAAAACTGCTCCAGCACGCTGTCTTTGATCGTGTCCACGAAACTTACCAATGTCATCATATCTGTTTACCTCCGTTTATTGGAATTGTCTGCACATTTCATATTTGGAAAAGGCGGTGCGTGCCGCCTCGACCGGCTGCAACAGCCGCTTGACAGCGGCGGGAAGGGCATCGTCAAACTTGACTTCCATGATCATGCGGTCGCTTGGAAGCACGGGGACGGTGACCAGATCGGGGTCAAAAAGGTCGGTGTCATAGTTGGCGGTGCGGATATTTTTGTCAAAGGTGATACGCACGTCCTCAAACACGTACGCCTCACGCATATAGTCCACCAGCACCGTCGGGCGCAGCACGCGGGTGCGCGCTTTGAGATAGAAGTTTTCGAGCAACTGGTCGTCGGTGCTGAAAAGCTCCCACCAATCGCCCGCCAAGATCTGTTCCACCTGCGCACGCGTCAGGCGCGCGGATTCTTTTTTGGTCATGGTATCGTGCTTTTGCTTGGATTCGAGGCGGATGAAGCTGTCGTCCATATTGTAAAACCGCACGCGAAATTTCTCACGCAGCAAAGCGCCTTCGCGCTTATCTACCAGACCGCGCTGGAAAGCGTCGTCAAAATACAGACTGCGGATGAAATATTCGCCGCGCTCGTCGACGTTTTCGTCGCCGTCGAGCATCGTTTTCAGGCGCGGCTGCAACAGCCGATAGCCCGCCTCGCTGATGAGATATTTTTGCTCATAGCGAAATCCGTTCAAGTGGCATCCCCCTTTCAGACCGTTTCCGGAAAGCAACGGTCAAGCTCTTCGTCGGTCAGCGCGATGATGTTGCGCACGCGCGCGCTGTCCTCAAATTCGTCGCGCAACGCGTCCATACGGTTGCGGGCGAAATAGTGCAAGCCCCAGACGTTGTCTGCCCAAACGGTAGAGTGTTCCCAGCGGGTGCTGTTGCGATCGGCTTCCGGCTCCCAGATAGCCGCAAAGCGGTCGATCTCGGCGCGCACGCGCTCGGTGTTCCAGATATTTTTCATCTGATATTCCAGCCGCTCGACGAACAGCGCGCGGAAATTCTTGTTTTTGAGCAGTTTGTTGATAAGGCGGGTGGAAATGGCGTCGCCCGCGCCCGTACCGTTGGGGTTTAACAGTTCCCACGCGCTCGACAGGTTGCCGCCCTGAAAACCGAGGTCGGTATCGTAGAATATCCACCGCCATTTGCCATCGTTTTCCGACGAGCGGAAAAAGCGGATATTTCCCTGGTCGGTGTTGCCGCAGTAAAGCTCGGCGATCTGCCAATCCGCGAAGTTTTGCAGATCCACGCGATCGGCGACGTAGTTATAATGCTCAGCAACCGTCAGATCGTGGTCTTTGACGTAGTCCATCAGCGCGAGCCAATCGGCGTTGTCGCCCGCGTTGACGGTATAGCCGTTGCCTTGCAGGAGATCGACCGATTCGGGCGTCACGCCGTAATGCGACGCGATAAAATGCTCGCTTATTTTTTCGCGTATGTAATAGACACCGTAATAGTCGCCATTGATATAGAGAATGACGGGGCGGGACGCCATCACGTCCAAAATACCGTCGGCGAGGGTGGTGGTCATATCGTCCTTCATCATACAGCGGAAGGTATCCTGTCCGCCGGGGCGGATAACGATGGATTCATATTCCGTAAAGTCGCGGTTATCGAACACGGCGTAATTGAGCTTGCCCGCGCCGTAAATATCGCGAAAGCGCACCTTGAAGGCTTTTTTCTCATAGGCGCGGGTGTAGGCACCGAATATCGAAAGCCCGCCGTCGGCGATAAAGCCCGCTTCGTCGCCGCCTTGCGGCAAAAGCTCAATGGTGCAGTGCTTTTCCCAATCCTGCCAGAAGTTGGCACCCTTGTAAGGGAACGTCGACGAGGCGTGGTGACCCGTGGCATAGATGCCGGTGTCCTCGCTGAACAGGTCGTCGGGTTCGCACACGAGGCTCAAAACGTCGACCGTGTGGTTTTCGTTGATGATGTAGCTGGCGGTCATCACCGCGCTGGGGACGGCGTCGGGCGCGATAGACACCGCGCGCACCACCGTGGTGTGGGTCAGCGCGAGGGTACCCGTGTAGCGCGGGGATCTTGCCGTCGGCACGCTGCCGTCCAACGTATAGTGAATGTCCCCCTCGCCGCCAAGTGACACCAGCACCGCGTCGGCGGTATAGTTGCCCGAGGCTTTGTCGGCGGTGGGGCGGGTCGCGATGCGCGAAACGCCTTTGCCGTTAGGTTTTTTGGGGGTGGGGGTCTCAAAATAGACCCATTGGTTACCCGTTTCGGGGGTGCGGCCTTTGCTCACGTTGAGCGGCAGCTCGGTCAGCCGCACGTAGTCGAGCCGTTGGCCTTTGGGGGAAAAGAGGGCGGCAAAGCTGCTGCCGTTTAGGTTAAATCCCGTGGCGAGCACGTCGTCGGGCTGTTTGTCGGTGGCAAAGACCACCAGATAGCCGCCCGCTTCAAGCGTCACGTCAGGCAGGATATATTTTTGGGGGGTGGCAAGGTCGTCGGACAAGGCATAACCCGCCAGACAAATGGGCTTGTCCGTCGGGTTAAACAGTTCGATCCAGTCATAATAGGCGTCGTCCACTTCCAGATAGGCATTGTTGCGGGAGGACGCCTCGCTGATGATAATGTCACCCGCGACGGGGGCGGTGTCGGGGCGGCTCATCGCCGCACCCTCGGCGGTGTTGGGAAACGCGGGCGACGCGTCGAAGGATTTTGCCCACGAGCCGTCGGCTTGACGGACGAGTGCTTGGTCCTTTTGCAGGGCGCCTGTGTCCACCCAGTCGACGAAAAAGCCCGTTTTATCGGTCAGGTGTACCTTTTCGCCTTCTTTTTTGAGCCCAAACGGTGCCAAAAATGCGCCCGTGGCACTTTCCTTCAAAGTGACGGTGCCGTCCTCGGCGACGGTTTCATATTCCGCAGACAAGAACACGATGACGCACGCGCCGCCTTTGAGCTTCGTGCCTTTGGGGAACACCCATTTGAGGGTGTTTTCGGGGTTATCGGAGATGCCGATGCCGCCGATATCCAGCGTGTCGTCGGTGGTGTTGAGGATCTCGATATAGTCCACGAAGCCGCCGAATTCGTCGGCAACGAGCGAGCCGTTGGACGCGACGATCTCGTTAAGCCGCAGACCCGTGGTGTTTTCGGTGGCGTAGCGGGTGGCGATAAATTCTGCGACGCCCGCTTCGCTGTTTTCAAAGCCGGGGGTGGGCGCGTCACACGCGGTGGCGGCAAAGGTGCCGTCCGTATTTTCGGCGCGGGTGATCGAGGTGTTGCGACCCATCGCGGTGGTGGTGATCTCGTCCACCACGTCGCCGTCACCGTTTTTGAGATAGACGGTTTCGCCGCCTTCGGCGCTCAATTTGAACGGTGCGTGCCACGCGGTGTTGCCGCCGCCGTCAAGCCACACGACCGCAAAGCCGCCGGCGTCCAGTTCCAACGAGGGGAACACGAAGGATTTATCCCCTTGCACCAGCGCAAAGCCGCGCAGCTGCAACGGTTCGGTGCCGCCGTTTTGCACTTCGATCCAGTCGGCGGCGTCGCCTTGGGTATCGTAATAGCGACCGTTGGAGGTCATATATTCCGAGATAAATAGCGGTGAGTCGGCATAAGTGAGCGGTTTGCCGACGGTTTCGGTGGTGGTATCGGGGGTGAGTCCGATCGACAGCGGCACGGCGATCAGTGCCACCACGCACAAAATCGTCACCAACAGGCGGCGGGTGCGTTTTAAGGGTGCCGTTTCGGTTTCGTGTCCCAGCGGGCCGACGATATTCGCGCGCAAACCGACCGACTCCTTTCTCTTTTTATAATACCTTTATAGTATAACACACCTGTCTACCATTTTTCCAGTAGTTTTTCCACTTTTCCCTTACTTTTCTTTTGGGAAAGAAAAGTAAGCAAAAGAAAACCGATTTGGCACGACTTAAAAACAGTGCTATTGTAGGGGCGAGCATTGCTCGTCCGTTATTATCCCCTCATCCACCGCCGTTCGGCGGTCCCCCTTCCCCCTCGGGGGAAGGCAAGAGCGCGTGTGTTTATAGGTTGTGCCACTTTCCATGGCCGCGCCGTTATTATTCCGCTTCCAATTCGGCGGAGAGGGTGCCGACGGTGAGGGTATAGGTTTCGCCCGACTCCATCGCGGGGCAGGAGAGGATCACCACGGCAAATTCGAGCGGCGGGGTGTGGGTGAGCAAAACATTGCCGTCTGCGTCGGTCAGCGTAATACGCGTGCCTGCCGCCTGTTGTCCCACGCGCACGGCGAGCACGCCTTGCGTAGCATCGCTAAACGTTTGCGCCATACCGCCGTCTGCGCCCGTGCCGATAAAGGTGCCGCCGCCAATCGTTGCCGACGTATCATAGTCCAAGGTGGCGGTGTCGCCCTGTGTCGGTCCCGCGACGGTGATATGCCCGCCGCTGACGGTGAGGGTGCCGTTGGCATCCAAGCCGTCGCCCGAGGCTTCGACCGCCACCGTGCCGCCCGCAATCGTGATACTGCCGTTGCCGCCGCCCATCGGG
>SVOU01000109.1 GCA_015066215.1 Oscillospiraceae bacterium
CGACACCGTCGGTATCGACTGTGTGGCGATGTGTGTCAACGACATCATCTGCAGCGGCGCCAAACCGCTGTTCTTCCTCGACTATATTGCTTGCGGCAAAAACGTGCCTGAGCGTATCGCTGATATCGTCAAGGGCGTGTGCGACGGCTGCGTGCAGTCGGGTGCCGCGCTTATCGGCGGTGAAACGGCGGAGATGCCCGGTTTCTATCCCGTGGACGAATATGACCTTGCGGGCTATTGCACCGGCATCGTGGATAAGTCCAAAATCATCGACAACAAGACGATGAAAGCGGGCGATATTGTGATCGCACTGCCCTCCAGCGGTGTGCATTCCAATGGCTTCTCGCTGGTCAGAAAGGTGTTTGATGTCGAAAACGCCGACCTGAAAACGCCTGTCGCTGAACTGGGTGGCAAATCCATCGGTGAGACCCTGTTGACCCCCACCCGCATCTATGTGAAGCCTGTGCTGGCTCTGCTTGAACAAGTGCAGGTCAAGGGCATTTCCCACATTACGGGCGGTGGCTTCTATGAGAATATTCCGCGTAGCATTCCCGAAGGACTCGGTGCCAAGATCGACAAGTCTGCCGTGCGCGTGCTGCCTATCTTTGATCTGATCGCCAAGACGGGCAACATCAGCGAGCGCGATATGTTCAACACCTTCAATATGGGTGTCGGTATGAGCATTGTGGTTGCGAAAGAAGATGCCGACAAGGCGCTCGCTATCTTGAAAGAGAACGGCGAAGACGCCTATATTATCGGTGAGATCGTCGAATCCGAACAAAAGGTGATGTTATGAGCAAAGCCAAGATCGGTGTGCTGGTATCGGGCGGCGGAACCAATCTGCAAGCCCTGATCGATGCACAGACCGCGGGTAAATTGCCGAGCGGTGAGATCGCGCTGGTGATCGCCAATAATGCCGACGCCTATGCGCTGACGAGAGCGAAAAATGCGGGCATTCCCACTGCTGTGGTGCTGAAAAAAGATTGCGGCAGCCAGGAAGCCTTCGAAACGGCATTGATGGATATGCTGAACAAAAACGGCATTGATCTCATTGTGCTGGCGGGTTTTATGGCTATTTTGAGCGAGCGCTTCACCAAAAGCTATCCCCGCCGTATCATCAACGTGCATCCGTCTTTGATCCCGTCCTTTTGCGGCAAGGGATTTTACGGCCTGCACGTACACGAAGCGGCGCTGGCTTACGGCGTGAAGGTCACGGGTGCGACGGTGCATTTCGTCAACGAGATTCCCGACGGCGGTGAGATCATCTTGCAAAAAGCGGTCGCTATTCGTAAAAACGACACCCCCGAAACCCTGCAAAAACGCGTTATGCGGTTGGCGGAGTGGAAGATACTGCCTGCCGCCGCCGAGCTGGTTTGCCGTGAGATTATAACAGAAAGAACAGGTGACTGAAAATGGCTTTGTATGATTTGAAAACACTTCTTTCCGAAAACACCTATCCCGGTCGCGGTATTGTCATCGGCAAGTCTGCCGACGGCAAAAATGCGATGATCGCGTATTTTATTATGGGTCGTAGCGTCAACAGCCGCAACCGCATTTTTGAGGCGTTTGACGGCGGTATGCGCACCAAGGCGTTTGACGAGTCCAAACTCTCCGACCCCAGCCTGATCATTTATAACCCTTATCTGCAACACGGCAATATCGATATCATCACCAACGGTGATCAAACCGATACCATTCGTGACTATATCAAGGAAAACGGGGAAGACGGTTGCGCGTTTATCAAAGCGTTGCATACCCGTGAGTTTGAGCCGGATGCGCCAAACTTTACGCCGCGTATTTCCGGTATCCTTCACTACGCCCCCGAAGGCGCGTTCCACTATCAGCTGTCGATCCTCAAGAGCAACAACGGCAATCCGGACGCTTGCCAGCGGTATTTTTACAGCTACAATCCGTTGGACGGCATCGGCCATTTCATCCACACCTACAAATGTGACGGCAACCCCATCCCGTCCTTCTACGGTGAGCCGGAAGAGGTCGCTCTGCCCAACACCGCCGAAGAACTCGCCCAGCTTGTGTGGGACAACCTCAATGAGGACAACAAAGTGTCGCTGTTCGTCCGTACCGTTCCGCTGGACGGTGGCGAACCCACCCAAATCATCATCAATAAGAATAAATAAAGGAGTAGCGGAAGATGAAAGAATTTGCACTCAAATACGGTTGCAACCCCAATCAGAAACCCTCGAAAATTTTTATGGCTGACGGTAGCGATCTGCCTATCGAGATCCTCAGCGGCCGTCCCGGCTATATTAACTTCTTGGATGCCTTCAACAGCTGGCAGCTGGTGAAGGAGCTCAAAGAGGCGATCGGGCTTCCTGCCGTTGCCTCCTTCAAACACGTCAGCCCCACCTCCGCGGCGGTTGGCATTCCGCTGTCCGACACCTTGAAAAAGGCCTGCTTTGTGGATGATATTGCCGATCTGGACGCGTCTCCCTTGGCTTGCGCCTATGCGCGTGCGCGCGGTGCTGACCGTATGTGCTCCTTTGGCGACTGGGTGGCACTTTCTGACGTGTGCGACGTGACCACCGCGCTGCTTATCAAGCGTGAAGTGTCCGACGGCATCATCGCCCCCGGCTATGAGCCCGAAGCGTTGGAGATCTTGCGTTCCAAGCGCAAGGGCAACTATAATATCGTGCAAATTGATCCCGATTTCGTTCCCGATCCCATCGAGCAAAAGCAGGTCTACGGCATCACCTTTGAGCAAGGTCGTAACAACTTCCGTATCGACCGCGAACTGCTTGCCAACATCGTGACCGCGAACAAAGATCTGCCCGAAACCGCGGTGCGTGATCTCATCGTGGCACTCATCACCCTGAAATATACCCAGTCCAACTCGGTGTGCTATGCCGTTGACGGTCAGGCCATCGGTGTGGGCGCGGGTCAGCAGTCCCGTGTGCATTGCACCCGTCTGGCGGGCGGCAAGGCGGACACGTGGTTCCTGCGCCAGCACGAAAAAGTACTCAACCTGCCCTTCCGCGCTGACCTCGGCCGTCCCGAGCGTGATAACGTGATCGACGGCTACATCAACAAAAACGAAGAGGACGTCTGCGCCGACGGCAACTGGCAGAAATACTTCACCAGTCAGCCCGAACCCCTCACCCTCGAAGAGAGCAAGGCGTATCTCGCCACCATCAGCGGCGTGGCGCTCGGCTCCGATGCGTTCTTCCCGTTTGATGATAACGTGGAGCGTGCACGCCGTAGCGGCGTTTGCTATATCGCACAGCCCGGCGGTTCTATCCGTGACGACGTGGTCATTTCCTGCTGCGACAAGTACGATATGGTTATGGCGTTCACCGGTATGCGTTTGTTCCATCACTAATCGAGGAGTTTCACTATGAAAATATTGGTGGTTGGTGGTGGCGGCCGCGAGCATGCCATTATCAAGAAACTGAAAGAAAACCCTGCCGTGAACACCGTCTATGCGCTACCGGGCAACGGCGGTATGTCCAACGATGCGATTTGCGTAGATATCGGCGCCAAAGATATCGATCGCATCGTTGCCTTTGCGGTGGAGCAACAGGTAGACTATGCGGTGGTCGCGCCCGACGATCCGTTGGTGCTTGGCTGTGTTGACGCGTTGGAAGAAAAGGGCATCCCTTGCTTTGGCCCGCGCGCCAATGCCGCGATCATCGAGGGGAGCAAGGTGTTCTCCAAAAACCTGATGAAAAAATACAACATCCCCACCGCCGCTTACGAGGTGTTTGAGGATTGTGACGCGGCACTGGCCTATTTGGAAACCGCACCCATTCCCACCGTCATCAAAGCGGACGGCTTGGCGCTGGGCAAAGGCGTCATCATTGCCGAAACCCGTGAGGATGCCAAGCAGGCGGTCATCTCGATGATGCGTGACGGTCAGTTTGGCAAGAGCGGTAGCCGCGTGGTGATCGAGGAGTTTTTGACAGGTCCCGAGGTGTCGGTGCTGGCGTTTACCGACGGCAAAACCGTTGCGCCGATGGTATCCTCTATGGACCACAAGCGTGCGGGGGACAACGACGCGGGACTGAACACCGGCGGTATGGGCACTGTCGCGCCCAACCCCTACTATACGGACGACGTGGCGGCGGTGTGTATGGAAACCATTTTCCTGCCCACCATAGCGGCGATGAACGCCGAAGGACGCACCTTCAAGGGCTGCCTGTATTTCGGCCTGATGCTGACCCCCAACGGTCCCAAGGTGATCGAATATAACTGCCGTTTCGGCGATCCCGAAACGCAGGTGGTGCTGCCGCTTCTCGAAAGCGACTTGCTCACCGTAATGCAGGCGGTCACCAACGGCACGCTCGCCGACACGCCCGTGGTGTTCAAAAAACAGCACGCCTGTTGCGTGATCATGGCGTCAAACGGCTATCCGCAAGCCTATGACAAAGGCTTTGCGCTGCACATTCCCGCCGAGATCGCGGATACAGTCTACGTGGCGGGCGCCGCCATCAAGGACGGACAGCTTGTGACCGCTGGCGGTCGCGTGCTGGGCGCAACGGCTGTGGCAGAAAGCTTGCCTGCGGCTATTGACGGCGCGTATGCACTTGTTAAGCAGATCCGTTTTGACAACGCGTATTATCGTAAGGATATTGGACAAAAAGCACTGAAAGCCTGACAGGGGAGAAAAAGAATGGTTTACAGAGTATTTGTTGAAAAGAAAAAAGAACTGGCAAATGAGGCGAAAGCGCTGCTTTCGGATGCACGCAGTCTTCTCAATATTGCTGCTTTGGAAGATGTGCGGGTCATCAACCGCTACGATGCGGAAAATATCACCCGCGAACTGTTTGATTATGCCAAATCCACCGTCTTTTCCGAGCCGCAGCTTGACTTG
>SVOU01000110.1 GCA_015066215.1 Oscillospiraceae bacterium
ATACTGCGTTACAATTCTTCAAATTGATATGAAAAATTGTTGTCAATTTGTTGTCAACTCGGATTTGGGATGCCGAAAACCCTTGATTTTACTGGGTTTTTTAGTCCAGAGGCTTCATTGTGGGGAACAAAATAACTTCACGGATGGTGTCAGAGTTGGTGAGCAGCATCACGGCGCGGTCGACGCCGATACCCATACCGCCCGTGGGGGGCATACCGTATTCCATCGCGGTCAGGAAGTCCTCGTCCAGCATCTCCGTCTCATCATCACCGCGGTCACGCAGCTCCAACTGCTTTTCAAAGCGTTGACGCTGCACGATCGGGTCGTTAAGCTCGGAATAGGCATTGGCAATTTCGCTGTGGCAAATGAACAGCTCAAAACGCTCGGTCAGGCGCGGATCGGCGGGCGACGCTTTGGTCAGCGGCGACACCTCGACGGGATACATCGTGATAAAGGTCGGCTGGATCAGTTTCTCCTCAACACGCTGGTCAAAACAGGCGTAAAGCGCGTTACCCCACGTCTTGTCAGCGGTTTCTGCCAACTCCACGCCTTTGGCTTTGGCAGCCGCCACAGCCTCGGCATCGTCGGTGATGGCACCGAAATCGATACCCACGTATTCCTTGACGGCATCCACCATCGTCAGGCGACGCCAACCGGGAGTCAGATCGATCTTCTCGCCCATCCACTCGACTTCATAGGTACCGTGGATCGCTTGGGCGGCGCCCGAAATGATACCCTCAGCAATATCCATCATATCGTGGAAATCGGCATACGCCTGATACAGTTCCACGCTGGTAAACTCAGGGTTATGCTTGGGATCCATACCCTCGTTGCGGAAGATACGACCGATCTCATACACACGGTCCATACCGCCGACGATCAAGCGTTTGAGCGGCAGCTCAGTAGCGATACGCATATACATATCCAGATCCAGCGTGTTGTGGTGGGTGATAAAGGGGCGGGCAGCAGCACCGCCGGCGATAGTATTGAGCACCGGCGTTTCCACTTCGATATAGCCCATATCATCCAGATATTGGCGCATAAACTTGATAAAGCGCGAGCGCACAAGGAAGTTTTTCTTCACGTCGGGGTTCATAATCAGGTCGACGTAGCGCTGACGGTAGCGCGCGTCAGTATCTTTGAGGCCGTGGAACTTCTCCGGCAGAGGCAGAAGTGATTTGGACAGCAAGCAGATACCCGTGGCGTGCAGAGAGATCTCACCCGTCTGTGTGCGGAACACGGTGCCCTCGATACCGACGATATCACCGATATCCCAGAGTTTTTTGAACTCCATATACACGTCCTCGCCCACGTCGTCACGACGGACGTAGACCTGCATACGGTCAGAGTCGTCACGCACGTCGCAGAAGCTGGCTTTGCCCATAATGCGGCGGCTCATCATACGACCCGCGATCTTGACGGTTTTGCCTTCCATCTGCTCAAAATTCGCACGAATATCGGCATTTTTGGCATCAAAATCATATTTGGTCACCACAAAGGGGTCCTTGCCCGCCTCTTGCAGGGTGGTGAGTTTATCGCGTCGTACCTGCAACAACTCGCTGAGCTGTTGGGCAGACAGTTCTTCGGTCACAGGGGTATTTTCACTCATTGACAAACATCCTTTCTATCAGAAAGCGGGCACGGTTGACACCATGCCCGCCTGCAGCTTCCAATTAGCGGGAAACCTCCAGAATGGTATAGAACACCACACCGCTGGGGATTTCGACCTCCACCGTTTCGCCCTGCTCGTGACCCAAAAGGGCTGCACCAACAGGAGATTCGT
Organism: Oscillospiraceae bacterium; assembly: GCA_015066215.1. Classification (GTDB taxonomy): domain Bacteria; phylum Bacillota; class Clostridia; order Oscillospirales; family Acutalibacteraceae; genus HGM12789. Next base: position 1,784 of record SVOU01000110.1, read on the forward strand.
CGGAGATGCTACCGTTCATCACATCAGCTTCGGTTGCGCCGGTGATCTTGTAGGTCACTTCTTTACCGGTACCCATATGTTTCAGGCGCACGGTAGAGCCGACATAGATCTTGTTGCCCACCATTTCGCTCTCGTCCAGAATACGCACGTTTTTGAGCTGCGCTTCCAACTCGGCAATACGGGCTTCGATGATGGCCTGTTCGTTCTTGGCTTCATCATATTCGCTGTTTTCGGACAAGTCACCGAAAGAGCGCGCCACTTTAATTTTCTCAGCAATCTCATTACGCTTGACGGATTTGAGTTCGTCCAGCTCCGCCTCCAACGCCTTGAGGCCGGCAGTAGTAATCACAGTCTGTTTCGCCATAATCGTGTTCTCCTTTCGCGTTCGCCTATCGCAAACGCTCCCATTCGTTATATTATACCCGACCGCTCTTCCATTGTCAAGCGTAGATGGGATTTTTTGCATCAACCACCCGCGGCCGTGAGGGTGTTTTGCATCAGCATCGCAATGGTCATCGGACCGACGCCGCCAGGGACGGGGGTGATATAGCTTGCGAGCGGCTCCACGTTGTCATAATCGACGTCGCCGCACAGTTTGCCGTTTTCGTCACGGTTCATACCCACGTCCACGACTACTGCGCCGGGTTTGAGCATATCCGCAGTGATCAGGCGCGCGCGACCGACCGCCGCGACCAGAATATCCGCCTGTCGGCACACCGCCGCAAGATCGGGCGTGCGCGAATGGCACACGGTCACGGTGCCGTTTTCGTGGAGCAACAGCATCGCCATCGGTTTGCCAACGATATTGCTGCGACCGACCACCACGCAGGTCTTGCCCGCAGGAGAAATGCCCGCACGGTGCAAAAGCTCCATCACGCCTGCAGGGGTACAGGGTAAAAAGCGGTATTCACCGAGCATAATACGTCCCACGTTGACCGCGTGGAAAGCGTCCACGTCCTTTTCGGGCGAAATCGCGGCGATGACCGCTTTGTCGTCCAGAGGTTTAGGGAGCGGCAACTGGCATAAAATGCCGTGGATATCGGTACGGTGGTTGAGTTCATCCACCACCGACAGCAATTCCTCCTGCGTTGTGGTGGCAGGAAGGGCAATTTCTTCGGAATAAAAACCCACCTCGGCACAGGCTTTTTTCTTATTGTTCACGTAAATACGCGACGCGGGATCGTCGCCCACCAAGATAACCGCCAAGCCGGGGGTGATACCTTTTTCTTTAAGCGCGGCGGTTTTCGCCGCTACCTCGCTGCGAATTTGCGCCGCGGTGGCTTTGCCGTCTAAAATGATAGCCATAGTTACATCTCCTCTTCTGTCAACACGGTTTCTTCTTCGCCCTCTTGCGGCGCATCCGTTTGCTCTTCCTCGTCATCCAACAGATAGCTGTAAGCAGACGGCTCGTCTGCCGACAGTTCCACAGCGGTCACGTTTTGCTTAGCGCGACGTAAGATGAGCACCAAAGCACCGACGATCACCGCCACCACCGCAAACAACTGCGACACGCGCATTGTACCCAGATACAGGCTGTCAACATACAGCCCCTCGATCACAAAGCGGCCGCAGCCGTACCAAATCAGATAGATGCCAAACAGCTGCCCCTTGAATTTGTAGCATTTCTGCGACAGCAGATGCAGCAGTAAAAAGCCCAATACGCACCACAAAGACTCATACAAGAAGGCGGGATGCACGGGTTTGAGCGGATTATAGGCTTCCGATGTGCCGAGCAGTATCTCAGAGCCCGTCATACCCCACGGCAGATCGGTGTTGACGCCAAACGCCGTCTGGTGAAAAAAGTCACCCCAGCGTCCCACGGCTTGCCCGATCAGCAAGCCTGTCGCCGCCAGATCGAACATTGACCACGTATCCACTTTACGCCAGCGACACACCAGCGCGCCGACCAAAAACGCCACAAGGATACCACCAAACAGACCGAAATTACCGTCCCACACCAAGAGCATCTGCACGGGATCGGCAAAATACACTTCCTGTATTTCCGCAGGCGCAAACAGGATATAGTACAAGCGGGCACCGATAATCGCCGCCACCGTGCTGATGATCACCACATCAAACATACGGTCAGGATCAAGCTCAAACTTTTTGACCCGTGCATAGGCATAGATGAGGGCCAGCAAAAAGCCGATCAGCACCAAAACCATATACCATTTGATAGAAAACTCCATACCGAACAAACTGAATTCCGCCAAGGTGTCCGATATTGAAAATCTCCAACCGAGCGTCGGAAAAGCAATATAGTCGCTCATTATGTTGCCCCTTTCTGCGCTGCTTGCGCTATGGCAAGCATATCGTGTTTATTTTACAACAGAAAGGCACTTTTCGTCAACCTTTAACCGCTCCAAAGCGGAAAATTTCCCATTTTTTACACTTTTTTCACCAACCCTTGCCATACCAGCCCCATTCGAGTACGGCTGTTTCTCGCATTCTGGGGCGCAGCTTACACCGCACCGCCACCGCGGCGGCGGGGAACGGCAGCGGTAAGGCGCGATAGTTTTGCCACTCCCCCATCCAAAAGGCGGCGCGGTCGCAGGTGAAGCCAAAGGCTTGCGCGCCCTGTATCCACAACGCATTTCCCTCGGCACCCATCACCGTCAATCTACCGTTTTCACCATCCCACTGCGACAGCAAACGCGCACTTTGTTGCGTATCCCGCGCCAGCACAGGCTCGGCATATAATGCCACCTCCACCGTCTTGGCGGGCGGCTTATCGGTGCGCAAAATCACCCGATAACGCCGCCCTTGCGGCAACTCCTCCACCTGCACCGTCACAGACAGGTCATCCGCACGCCCTTTGTAGCCGTTTGGCGTGCGTTTGGCGTGACGCAACGACCACAGCCGACCGCCATAGCGCAGCACCAGCCATTCACTTCGAGGGCGTATCACACCGTCGGGCAAGGTGTTATCAGACCGATAAGCCATATTGCCGCCACGCAGAG
>SVOU01000111.1 GCA_015066215.1 Oscillospiraceae bacterium
AACCGCTCATACGCCCCTTGTCATACAGCACGATATGCGCGCTTTCTTCACGCACATCCAAAAACAAGAAGGTACTGCGATGCCACTTGGAGTGATCGGCATACAACGCCTCACAACAAGCCGCAGAAGCACTCACGGTCTTTTCCAACCGCAGTCCGTGTCCCATAAGCACCTGACGGAACTGCGCGATCCACTCTTTTTTGATCAACGTCAGCAGATACACCGTGTTGCGCTTGTTGCTTTGCACCGCGACCGCGTGTGAAAGCAAGGCGTCGTGGTTTTTATATTGGTTGCGAAATTCCGTGCGGAAAGCGTCCGCCATCGCACGCTTGGCGATGGTAGGCAGCGTGATGAGATCCAGCGTCACCAACGTGTCGGGCACCACCAGCGTGACCGCATCAGGCATCAGCTTGCCCAACCGTTGCGTCAGTTCGGTCAGCGCCTTGCCGAGGGTCTCCGCATAGTCGCCTTTTGTCAGCAGCTCGGGAGAAATATCCAAAGACAAAATATCCTTTGTCGGCTGGTTGGCTCCCTCAAAGCGCACGTTCACTTTTCTTTCGTTGTTGTCGATTCCAATGATAATCACAAGTCTTCTCCCCAACTGTCAATTTGTTCTCGTTTGGCGTTCACCTTTTAAGGAAACGGCACGGGCCGTATCGTATAGGTGTCGGACTTCCACACCGCGGTAAGCGTCGTATCTTTGGTCAAGGTGATCTTTTCTCCCGGCTGATAGGTTTTCGTGCCGTCCGACCACCCTTGGAAGGTATACTGCATATTGCCCTTGATGACGTGGGTCTTGTTGAGATACGGCACGTAAGCAATATCGTCACCCGCCAAGAAAGCCGTGTTAAATTCCATCGCCACGCTGCTGTCTTGGGCGAGAATGGTGCCCAGATTATACGTGACGCTATATTTCGTGCCAACCGGCGCGCACAAACCGCCGTTGAAGCCGCCGTAGCATTTCCAGTGATGGAACTCCGGCTGTTTGTAGCTTGCAAGTGACGGGTCGGGGTTGTTGATGATGTCGTTAAACGCACCGTGCACGCTGGAAAATGCCCAAGGGAAATAATAATTGGGATGGTCCAATTTTTTATCAGGATAGCCGGACGCTCCCAAGTGCGCAAGATCCGCATAGAAAATGCCACTCTTTTTTTCCGGATTGCCCAAAGGAATACCCTCGGTATCTTCCACGAACTGCACAGCCGGCCCGATCACCTGATTGATCTGGGAAGTATTGCCGACCGTGATGCCTTGCCAGCAGACGGAGAAACAAAACTCAAAGTCAACCACGCCGTTGGCGCTGCCGATCAGCGAACCGATACGGTTGTAGGAAGACACGCTGCCATCACCCTGGCGATGGCTTGCGGTGCCACGGTTAATGTTCATAGCGAAACGGAAGCCGTTCGTATCGGCAACGGCACCGAGAATACCGCCCGTAGGACCTGTTATGTTACCTTCAAAGGTGTCGCCTGTACTCGCGATATGCCCTTTGTTTATGTTGTTGTACATACTGCACGCCGACGTGCCGTTTTGATAGCCGGCGATACCGCCGACGTAGGCACTGCCGGTGATATTACCCGTGTTCACACAGTTGCGCACCAGCGCATCAACGCCGACGATGCCGCCGACACTGCGATAATACGTGTTCGTGTCGGCGTTGTAGGCTTTGATCTCACCGTTGTTCACACAGCCGTCTATAAGGCCTTTCATACCGCCGTAGCCGGCAATACCGCCAACCGACGCGTCTTTGTTGGTGCCTCTGTTATTGTCAAGAGGCGCGTAGCCTTTTGCCGTCACAGCGGCGTCGTTTTGGCAGTTGATCACGTTGCCCTGTGCATAACCGACGATGCCGCCGATAACGCCGCCGTTGCCGGTGACCACGCCCTTGTTTTGGCAAGAGCGCACGACCGTACTCTGTTCCATCACACCCACGATGCCGCCGACAAGGTTGTTGTAGCCATTCGTGGTCATACCCGTAGCGGTTACCTTCCCTTGGTTGACGCAGGAGCTGATCTCCGTGTTGCCGACGATCTGTGCAGCGATGCCGCCCATCATAATACCGGCAGTCATATTCACACTGCTGGTGCAGTTGTATATCTTCGTGTTATTGGCATAGCCCACGATGCCGGCCGTCCAGCCGTAGCCACCCGTGTTGATGTTGCCCGCCGTGCGCAAATTATAAATCGTTGCGTCCTTCGTTTTGCCAAACAGCGTATAGTTTTCGCGATTCATCTGCTTACCGTAATTGATGGTGATCAGGTGTCCGTCACCGTTAAAAAAGCCGCGAAAAGAGGTGTTTTCGGTAGAGTCCTTGGTCGTGGGGTTGATATAACCACCGATAGGCAGCCAAGTGTCTTTGGAAATCGTGATCTCCGAGGCGGTGAGTTTGAAATATTTTCCCGTAAAGTCCTCACCGCGCGAGCAGAATTCAGAGATCGCGCGCAGACCGTCATAGTCTGCCACAAGGAAGGGGTTTGGCTTGGTGCCGTCGCCTTCCCACGGTAAAACAACGTCATACCCAACTATGTAGTAGCCGTTATAAGGACCGAAGACACCCGTTTTGACATCGGGCTGGCGAATCTTATCCGCCGGAACGATCTCCACTTCCTCGTCGTTATCCTCAAGGTGATACCCCTCTTTCAAATTTGAAAAAGACGGGAAGGTGGCGTCCCCTGCAGGCGTGTAGTCAAAGGTGCCCTCTTTGAGGAACAAATAGTCACCGATGGGCAAATAGTCCTGCTCGTTAAATATCTCGTCCGCAGAAAAAGCGGTATAGGCACCTTGAATTTCCATCTTGCGTGCCATCGCCTCGGCGTCGCTGTTCACATTGGCAAAAACCGGCACAAGGATGGCCGTCAAAACAGCGAGGACGGCAATAACGACAACCACTTCTACAATGGTAAAAGCGCGTTTAGTCCTGCCAAACGGCATATTCTCTTTTGCTTTCATACCATCATCTCCCGAAAATATGGTTATGATCTTGTTCCGCGGAAAGTTTCACCTATATCGACAGACGGCAACCGCCGTCAGAATCAACAAAGTTGGTTGGATGCATTCACTTCTTTGTGAATTTCCATCCGCAAACGAGGTCTTTTCGCAAGGCAAAAAAGCCTTTTACAAACCGCAAAATCCGCTTGACGGCATTGTCAAACGGACTGTAAAGAATTCCCTTATCAGGCAAAGGAACACCGCTTTTCGGTATCCAAGTTAAAAGTGAAGCCGGCTGCCGGTCAAACCGACAGCCGGCCTTTTTGGTCACTTATTGTGTTGGTGTTCACCACCAACGATAAAGGTGTTTGCTATGTACGATCAGGGATTAGCGGGAGCGGCAGTGACAGAAGTCGTGGTAGTGCTCTTCAGATAAATTTCGTAGCCGTTGACAGTTTTCACAGGCGTGGGTGTGCCAACGAGAACAGTGTCTTCGGCCAATTTACCGTCGGAGGTATACACCTCATCCTTGTCATTGACATAGAGGTAGTTCTCGATAGCTTCATACGTATAGCCACCAAGAGCCTGCTCAGCAACGAAAGCGGAATACGCATTTTTGATCTCCGCCTTGGCAGCCGCCTCATTGGCGTTGTCGGTCACGTTGGCGAACACAGGGATCAGGATGGCGGCCAGGATCGCGATAACCGCGATAACGATGACCAGTTCAACGATAGTAAAGCCGCGTTTGGTTTTTTTCATGGTATTTTGCCCCTTTCAAAATTTTTCCGATCTATTTTCACCGCACAAAGCGGCTGAAAACCAAAGCCACAAAAAGCAAAAAACAACGCTCTGCGTTGGGCACCCTCGGCCAAAACGGTCAACAGCGTCGTTTTTATCTCGCACGCATATGATAGCACATATTTTTTATATTAGCAAGCGTTTTTTGCTAAATTTTGTACAAATTGGCTAAATTCACAAAAACAGAGCCATTTTTTTGCTATCCTCGCCTGTCCTTTTGACCCATATCACACATTTTGCTATCTTTTTTATAACATTTTGTATATACGCGGGCTCCGACGCCGCCCCAATCGCAAATCACAAGAAGCCCCGTCTGTTCGACGAGGCTTCTTGTCGTTAACCGTTGGTATCCGTATCCGTGCCGCAGTTGCCGCTGCATTTTCCGCCGCACTGTTTGGCGTGCGGGCAGCCAATACAGGTATCACCGCGTTTTTTGGCTTTTCGCAGGTAGCACACGATGCCTACAACGATAGCCAACACGATGGCAATAATGATGTAATTTTCCACAAAACATCACCTATTTGTCAATATCAGTCTACGGGTTTGAGAATGCGGGGCTCTTTGGCTTTTTGGCTCGCGCGGACGATCAACGCCACCACGATAGCCACCATCGCCAGCACGGCTGCGCCGCCCGCGATCGCCGCACCCACGTTCAAGGTAGCGGGCGCTGCAAAAAGCGTACCGATGGTGTAAACCAAGTAGGCAACCGTGTAGCCGACAGCCAACTGCAAGCCGATGCCGCCCCACAGCCACTTGGCGCTCTTTATTTCGGCGTTCATCGCGCCGATCGCCGCGAAGCAAGGCGGCGTGTAGAGGTTAAACATCAGGTAAGCGAGTGCCGCAATTTTGCTGATGGCGATGATACCCGCCACCTCGGCACCGCTGCCTTCCATCATAGCCAGTTCCTCGGTGTCGATGAGGTTTTCCAGACCCACGAAG
>SVOU01000112.1 GCA_015066215.1 Oscillospiraceae bacterium
ATAACCCCCTGAAAATATGAAATATTTTTAACTCGCGTAAAGATATGTTATCACGCACAAAAATCAAAAAGCGCGCGAGAATACCTTGATTTTTGTGCAGTATAAACAGTATAACACAAACGCCGTTTTTTGACAATGCTTTTTTAGCAGTTTTCTTAAAAAAGTAAAAGCCGTCCGCAAACAGCGTATGTGGACGGCTTTGTGCTTGTGAATAATGAAAGCGGATCAGTTGCAGTTGTAAGCGGCCTCGTCGCAGATGACCGTCACGTCGGGATGCAGCTTGAGCAGAGAGGCGGGAACAGCGGTGGTGATACGATCGCTGAGCAGCTCCTTGACCGCTTCGCATTTGGCGGCACCGGTCGCCAACAGGATGATCTTGCGGGCTTTCATAATAGACGCCATACCCATGGTGAGCGCCTGACGCGGCACGTCGCTCTCGTTTTCAAAGAAGCGGGAGTTGGCTTTGATGGTGTTTTCGGTCAAGCCCGTCAGGTGGGTGTAGGCATACAGCTTATCCTCCGGCTCGTTGAACGCGATGTGACCGTTTTGACCGATACCCAGCACCTGAATATCCACGCCCGCAGAGGCGTCGATCGCCGCTTCATAGTCCTTGCATTCCTGCTCGGGATCGGCAGCGCTGCCGTTGGGCACGCGGGTGTTGGCCTTGTCGATGTTGATGCGGTTGAACAGGTTGGTGTTCATAAAATAGCGGTAGGATTGATCGTTGTCGGGGGAGATGGGATAATATTCATCGAGGTTGAAGCTGGACACGCGGGAGAAATCCAGTTTGCCCGCCTCGTATTCCGCTACCAGACGGTCATACATACCCAGCGGCGTAGAGCCGGTCGCCAAGCCGAGAATGCAGTCGGGTTTTTCGCGCACAACGCCCGCGACGATAGCCGCCGCCTCGGTCATAACCTCGTCGTAATTCTTGCAAACGATAAATTTCATAAGAACAACCTCCGTATTTTACTTATTATAAGTATAGTTCCATTATAAGCCTTGAAAATGCCTCTGAATATGCAAATTCGGCTCAAAATTTTATAAATTAGAACATTCTGTTTACAAAAAACAAAAGCTGTGATATGATGAAACCGTGAGGTGAGGAAATTGCAATACAAAGGTGTGGCCTTAAAACGAACGCTGACCATCGATCGGCTGTATTCGGTGCACTATTTTGAGTTTTCCAAAACCTATACCTTCACCGGCGAAGCTCACGATTTTTGGGAGCTGGTCTATGTGGACAAGGGCGAGGTGCTTGCCACCGCCGATCAAGCGGACATTGCACTTTCCAGCGGCGAGATGCTGTTTCATTGTCCTAACGAGTGGCATAATCTCCGCGCCAACGGTACCATTGCTCCCAACGTGATGATCATTTCTTTCCGCTGCGTGTCGCCCGAAATGGCGGCGTTCAAGAGCAAGCGCTTCAAGGTCGGCGCGAGTCAGCGCGAGCTTTTGTCCCGCATTTTGTCCGAGAGCCGCGTGGTGTTTGCGTCACCGTTGGACGACCCTTATGACAGCGATCTGACGCGTCGCCGCGAAGTGCCCACGGGCGGGGAGCAGTTTATTGAGCTGTATCTGACCGAGCTGCTTTTGTCGCTGTTGCGGCAGATGGAGCAGCCGATTGCCGCCGACCACCGCATCGGCAACCACCCTCTGCTCGACGATATCGTGCTGTATATGCAGCAGCATATCGGCGAAAAGCTCACGCTCGAACAGCTGGCAAGGCATTTTCACATCAGCCGCTCGCACATCAAATCGCTGTTCACGCAGTATAAGCAAATGGGTGCGATGCACTTCTTTATCCGTATGAAAATCACGCAAGCGAAGACCTATTTGCGTGAGAGTGACTATAACATATCGCAAATTGCCGATCTTTTGGGCTATGACAACGTCCACTATTTTTGCAACCAGTTCAAAAAATCGGAAAATATGTCGCCGCGCGAATATCGCCGTTCGGTGAAGGCGTTGGACGACAAAACGCGTGCCTGGATATCTGCGACCGATAAGAACGGCCGCTGACAGTATATTTAACGACAACGGGAGGTTATAACAATGGCAAAGAAAACGACGCTTCTGGTGATGGCAGCCGGTATGGGCAGCCGCTTTGGCGGACTCAAACAGATCACACCGGTGGGTCCTGACGGACAGGTTATTTTGGATTATTCCCTCTATGACGCCAAAAAGGCGGGCTTTGACAAAGTGGTGTTTATCATCAAAAAGGAGATCGAAAAGGATTTCCGCGAAGTGATGGGCAAACGCGCCGAAAAAATGATGGACGTGGACTATGCGTTCCAGGAGCTGGACAAGCTGCCCGCAGGCTTTGAGAAGCCCGAAGGCCGCACCAAGCCCTATGGCACCGCCCACGCCGTGCTGTGCGCCCGCGATCAGGTGGACACTCCCTTCGCGGTCATCAACGCCGACGACTTTTATGGTGCAGACGCGTTCAAGAAGATCCACGACCACCTCGTCAACGAGGGCGGCACGGGTATGGTCAGCTTCCGTCTGGGCAACACCCTGACTGAAAACGGCACCGTGTCCCGCGGCATCTGCGAGGTCGAGGACGGCTATCTCAATCGCGTGACCGAGCATACCGCGCTGGACAAAAACAGCGGCTTTGCGATGGATACGCCCGTGTCGATGAACTTCTGGGGCTTTGAGCCGAGCTTCTTTGACGTGCTGGAAACCTCCTTCAACGCGTGGTGGAAATCCGATCACGATCCCATCAAAGGTGAGTGCTTCCTGCCCTTCGTGGTGGACGAACAGATCCAGTCCGGCAAAGACAAGGTGCGCGTGATGGAGACCGACGGCAAATGGTACGGTGTCACCTATCGTGAAGACCTGCCCAAGGTGCAAGAGGCCATCCGTGAGTTGACCGCCAACGGCGACTACGAAGGCCTGTAAGAGATAATAAAAAGTCCGCAGACACTGGGCAGAGCACCACAGTGATAAATTGCCCGAAAAGTGATAAATTTGCGCCACCCTACGTTAAAAATGCTCGAAATACATAAAGTATTTCTGCGCTTTTTGCCTTGGTTGCCACAAATTTCTGCCCTTTTCGGGTGCTACGCAGTTTTGAAGTAGCAACTTTTTTGGGTAACAAATGATAAAGCTCCCGAAATGCTGACGCATTTCGGGAGCTTTTCGTGCAGTTAAGCGAAAAAGGGGCAGTTCAAAACCAGTTTAGCACTGTGGTGCACTGCCCTTGCGGACTTTTTTGTGCCTTTTTTAGCCGACAACCGTGTAGCCCGCGGCAGTGACCGCATCATTCAACACGCTGATGGCGACTTCCGTGTCCAGCGTGACCACGGCGGTGCCGTCCTTGTGGCTGACGGCCGCCTCTTTGACGGCGGGCAGCGCTTCCAGCGCGGATTTGACGTGTGCCTCGCAACGGGGGCACATCATACCCTCAATGTGCAACGTGTGTGTCATTATCTTTTCCTCCTTTATCTCGACCGTGTGCGTCGCTTGGCGGCGCGCGCGGCTTTTTACGTGTTTGTGCGGCTTAAAACGCGTGAGCCGCAACGCGTTGGTGACCACGCAAAAGCTCGAAAGGCTCATCGCGGCGGCGCCAAACATCGGGGTCAGCTCCCACCCGAACAGCGGAATAAACGCGCCCGCCGCCAGCGGAATACCAATGGCGTTGTAGAAAAACGCCCAGAACAGGTTTTGGTGAATGTTTTTAAGCACCGCGCGGCTGAGCCTTATCGCCGCCGCCACGTCGGACAGGCGGCTTTTCACCAGTACCACGTCGGCGGCGTCCAGCGCCACGTCGGTGCCGGCACCGATAGCGATGCCGATATCTGCACGGGTGAGTGCAGGCGCATCGTTGATGCCGTCGCCCACCATCGCTACCACGCCCTCTTGTTGCAGTTGGCGAATGACCGCTTCTTTGCCTTGTGGCAGCACGTCCGCGACCACTTCGGTGATGCCCGCGTCAGCCGCCACGGCCTTGGCGGTGCGCGCGTTGTCGCCTGTGAGCATCACCACGCGCAGTCCCAGTTCTTGCAGTTGTTTGATTGCGGCAGGGCTGTCATCTTTGAGCGTATCGGCTACGCCGATAACGCCGAGTAGGCGGTCGTCGCGGCAAAAATAGAGCGGGGTCTGCCCTTTGTCCGCCAACGCGTCGGCGAAGCTGACCGCATCGGGCGATAACGCCGCGCGGGTTTCGGCAAAGCGGCGGTTGCCGCCGAGCAACTGCGCGTCACCCTGTCGGGCGACCAAGCCGCTACCTGACACCGCCTCAAAATCGGTGACGTCCTGCGGCGTAATGCCGCGCATCTTTGCGGCGTCCAAAACAGCCTGCGCCAGCGGATGCTCACTTTTGGCTTCAAGCGCCGCCGCCGTTTCCAGCAGTTGCTGCTCGGACACGCCTTCACAGGCAAACAGCGCGGTCACGCGCGGCGTTGCGGTTGCGATCTCGAACGCGCGCTCCACGCCGAGCGCCGTTTCGATCAGAGGAATCAGCTTGACGCCGCCGACCGGCATGCCGTGCCGCCGTTCGATGTCCGCGATGTACGCGTCCAGCGTCTGCATGTCCGCCGCGCTCGACGCCTTGGGCGGCATG
>SVOU01000113.1 GCA_015066215.1 Oscillospiraceae bacterium
ATCGTGTTCCACCAAACTGCGGGCAGATTCGGGCAGACCGAACACATCGCCCATAATCTCCATACCGTACTTGCCTTGGTATTGGATGTTGTGGATGGTGTAGACGGTTTTGATGCCCTCATAGCCTGCGCGGTTGGCATAAAACAGGCTGTAATACACGGGTATCAACGCCGCTTGCCAATCGTTGGCGTGGATAACGTCGGGCTTGAAACCGATAACGTCGATCATTTCCAGAACGGCGCGAGAGAAAAAGGCAAAGCGCTCGGCATCGTCATAATGACCGTAAAGTCCCGCACGTTTGAAATAATACTGGTTGTCGAGCAGATAATAGATCACGCCGTCGCGCTTGGCTTCAAAGATACCGCAGTACTGACGGCGCCACGCAACGGGCACCGACATACTGCCCAAAAAGGTCATATTGTCGCGCAGTTCTTGCGGTACAGACTCATACAGCGGCATAACGACGCGACAACCGATCAGGCGCGTGCGCAAAGCAACGGGCAAAGAGCCTGCCACATCAGCCAAACCGCCCGACGCAGCAAACGGCAGCGCTTCACTACTGGCAAATAACACTTTCATAAGGTTCCCTCCTTAAACAGAAACGCCTTTCTTCACAAACAAGGGATAGGTTTCCACGCCTTGCAGACGGCGGCTTTCTTTTACCGTGACGTTCTTATCCAAGATAACACAGTTGAGCTGTGCATCCTGCGTGATCACCGAGCCTTGCATCACGATGGAGTTTTCGACCACCGCATGTTTGGCAATAGACACGTCGCGGAAAATAATAGAGTTGACCACCTTGCCGTTGATATGTGCACCGTCGGCAACCAACGAGTTGGAAACGTCAGAATTCAGTCCATAAATAGCGGGCGAGCAATCGCGCACCTTAGTATAAACGGGTCTGCCCGTCAGGAACAGCGCTTTGCGCACGTTCTCATCCAGAAGTGCCATGTTTGCCTCAAAATAGCTTTGCAGTGAGTAAATCACCGCCGTCCATTCTTTGATCTCATAGCCGCAGAGCTTGATGTGACCCTTACCGTGCTGCAAGAAGTCGCGTTCAAAGTTGGTGACGCCACGGCGGCGCGCCTCGTGAATAATTTCCAAAAGTAAGCTCTTGCTCAACACGTACAAACCAATACCGTAGGAAGCTTCGCTGCCACCTGCCATATCCAGCTCAATGTCCTGTACAACGCCATCGCCATCAAGCGACAAGATCAGCGTGTCGCGCAGACGAGGGGCTTTGCCGTTGACATACGCCACGGTGATGTCGGCACCGGATTCCGCGTGCGCTTGCAGCATAGCGGCGTAGTCGATGCTGGCAGCAACGTGAGAGTCGGTGATTACAATGTATTCCGTTTTGGCGGCGTGTATGAAGCTTTCCAGATCGATCAGCGGGCGCAAACGACCGTCATAGTCTTCATCGGAGCCTTGCGCCGTGAGCACGTAAAGACCTTCCTTTTTGCGGGAGAGATCCCACGCCTTGCCGGAACCCAAGTGATCCATCAAGGACGCATAATTTTTCTTGGTGATAACACCCACGCGCGTGATACCCGCGTTGACCATATTAGACAGCGGGAAGTCGATCAAACGATAACGACCACCAAAGGGCAACGAACCCATAGAACGGTGAGCAGTCATTTCGCGTACCGCCCCATCGTGACGGTTGGCAAAAATCAAACCGGTTGCAGTATATTTTCCCATCGTCTTACACCTCCTCGATATCCGCTTCGACCATGGCTTTGGGTGCCACGCGGCAACCCTTGCCGATCTTGCGTCCCGACGCTACCACAGCCACGCCCCACTCATCGGTCGGCGTATCTTCGGGGCGACCGCCGACGACTGCATTTTCTTCAATAACAGCGTTTTCGGCAACGATCGCATATTGCACAACGGCACCTTTTTTCACCGTGACGCCCGGCATAATGATGGAGTCGCAGATCTGTGCGCCCTCCTCAACGGTGACACCCGAGAAGATAACTGCGAAATCCACCTTGCCGCAGATGTTGGAGCCTTCGGTAATCATACTGTTTTGCACTTCTGCCTTGTCGGAAATATAGTGCGGCGGCAGACCCGTGTTGCGCGAATAGATTTTCCAAGAAGGATCGGACAGATCAAGCGGCGTTTTGGGATTGAGCAGATCCATATTGGCTTCCCAAAGGCTGTCGATCGTACCAACGTCCTTCCAATAGCCTTCAAAGCGGTACGCAAACATACGCTCGCCGCCCGAAAGCATCGCAGGCAACACGTTTTTACCAAAGTCGTTGCTGCTTTCGGGATTTTCCTCATCGGCGTTGAGATAGTCGCGCAGTTTCTTCCAGTTGAAGATATAAATACCCATAGAGGCAAGGTTGCTCTTGGGCACCTTCGGTTTCTCATCAAACTCATAGATCGAGCCGTCCGCATTGGTGTTCAGAATACCAAAGCGACTCGCCTCTTCCATCGGGACCTCGATCACCGCGATGGTACAATCGGCGTTGTTCGCCTTATGTTCATCCAGCATCTTGGAATAGTCCATCTTGTAGATGTGATCGCCCGAAAGCACCAGCACGTATTCGGGGTCATATCTTTCGATAAAGGGAATGTTTTGATATATGGCGTTGGCGGTACCCTTGTACCAGTCCGCGCTCTTGTTTTTCTGATAAGGCGGCAAAACGTGCACGCCGGCGTCCATACGGTCAAGATCCCACGGTGTGCCGGAACCGATATAGTCATTGAGCTCCAGCGGCTGATACTGCGTCAGCACGCCAACCGTTTCAATACCTGAGTTCACACAGTTGGAAAGCGGAAAGTCGATGATACGGTATTTTCCGCCGTAGGGAACCGCGGGCTTGGCGATTTCTCGCGTCAATGCATACAGTCGACTGCCCTGACCGCCGGCTAACAGCATCGCTACGCATTCTTGCTTACGATACATATAGTAAACCTCCTTGTGCCGAAAGGCACGAATACTGATTACACTCTTAATATTTTACCAAACTTTTCTGCAAAATGCAATAGGTATTTATACAAAATAAAAAAATATATTTTCTTGATTTGTTATTTTTTATATATTTTCCACAATCTTTTGTTGACATCTTCGTGCAGAGAACACCCACACGGTTACACAGTATACCCCTTGTCTTCTTCTTTGTCTGTCGAAACGCGTCTTTTCTGTCATCATTTTCATATTTTTTCCTCTTGTCCCATATACATTACTCCAAAGCCGAAAGGAGTGGTGGCTATATGCGATCAACGTTTCTCAAAAACGCTGCCTTGTTAACAGCGACCTCGCTGGTTCTGCGTGCCGTGGGAATGGCGTTTCGCGTGTATATGTCCCACGCGGTAGGCGCGGAGGGTATGGGGCTTTACCAATTGATCGTTTCGGTGTACGTACTGGTTTCCGCTTTTGCCACGAGCGGTATCTCCACCGCGGTGACGCGACTGGTGACAGATGAATTGGTAAGGGGAAGCT
Organism: Oscillospiraceae bacterium; assembly: GCA_015066215.1. Classification (GTDB taxonomy): domain Bacteria; phylum Bacillota; class Clostridia; order Oscillospirales; family Acutalibacteraceae; genus HGM12789. Next base: position 3,452 of record SVOU01000113.1, read on the forward strand.
GCGCTTCTGTAAAGCGGCTGGTGCGTATCGCCTGCGTTGTGAGTTTGGCATTGGGATTAATCTCCTTTGCCGTGGTCCTTCTTTGCGCAAAACCTGTTTCTTTATGGTTTATCAAAGATATACGCGCCGTCAGCGCGTTGCGCGTTTTGGGAATTGGATTGCCGTTTATGGGGCTTTCTGCTTGTCTGAAAGGATACTTTTTGGCAAGACGGCGCGCTGAGGAGCAATCGTTTTCTCAGCTGATAGAGCAGGCGTGCCGCATTCTGTGCATCTGGCTCTTGCTCTCGCGTTTTGGCGGTGACGTCACCACCTCCTGTGCTTGCGTGATGATCGGCGACACCATCGCAGAGGCGGTTTCGTGCCTGTTTTTGTGGCTGCGGTATCGCAAAGATACCAAGGAGTTGTATCATTTTCTGCCGCAAAAAGGACATATCCACGCTGTTTTGAGACCGCTGTGGAATATCGCCGCACCGCTGGCGGCAGGTAGGTACGTCACATCATTTTTACATACGGCAGAAAATATGCTCGTGCCCAATCGGCTGGCACTTTTCAGCAACCGCCAGCAAGCACTTTCCTCTTTCGGCAACCTCAAAGGGATGGCAATTCCTTTGCTTTTCTTCCCCGCCTCATTTCTGTCGGCGTTCTCACTCCTGCTCATTCCCGAAATTGCCGACGCGCATACACGCAAGGCAACGCGTCGTATTCACGAAGCGATTTCGCGTTCACTCGGCATCACGCTATGGGCATCTATTGGGATTGCAGGCGGTTTTTTTCTGCTTGGCGACTCTCTGGGTGTTTTGATCTATCACGAGCAGGAAGTGGGGTTTTTGATCAAAGTTCTTGCACCGCTGATTCCGGCTATGTATGTCGAAAGCGTTGCCGACGGTCTGCTCAAAGGTCTTGATCAGCAGGTTTCTACCTTGAAATTCCACTTGATCGATTCCTCTCTGCGTATCGCGCTCATTTTATGGGCGGTACCGCGCTACGGCATGGCCGGATTCCTGTTTGTTATGATCGTCAGCAACGCCTTGACCGCATTCCTCAAAATACGTCGACTGCTCA
>SVOU01000114.1 GCA_015066215.1 Oscillospiraceae bacterium
GTACAGCCGTCAAGAAGTCCCTCTGACGCTGTCAACACCGCGTCGCGCACTTGCAGTTTCAGATTTTGATCCTCTTTGCTATCCGAGTTTGCCAACACGTGCAACCGCACGACCTGTTCACGAATATTGGCGCAGCGCCCGCTGAATTGGCAAAAAGAGAACAGCATACAGCCGACCAAGCCGCAAGAAACTGCTTTGATCCATTTCGACATAAAAAATCCGTCCTTTCTCCGATGTACTCAGAGTATGGGACGGATTTTCATATATTATACAGGTATATTACAAAAATCGCACGCCTTCGCAAGGAGTGCACAGCCAACTATTTAGAAAAGCAGGTGCCAGTTGTGCTTGGCAGGCTTTGGCGTTCTTTGCGTCCGCAAACAACGCAAACACAGCAGAACCGCTACCGGTCATTATGCAACCGCAAGCACCGTGAGCCAGCGCCGCCTTGCGAATAACGGCGGGTTCGGGCAGACCGATGGCCTCTTCAAACACATTGTAAAGGTTTTTGCCGACCGCCAACAGATCCGCAGTTTGCAGCGCCTGCAACATAGCGGCATTATCGGGGCGGCGAGCGATCGTGCAACTGTCGATTGCCGCATACGCCGCGGCGGTAGATACGCAGGCGTCGGGTTTTATCACCAGCACCGTCACAGGCGGCAACGGCGAAACGGGTGTCAGCACCTCACCGATGCCGGTCGCGCGGGCGGTGCCGCCCAGCACGCAAAACGGCACATCAGCGCCAACTTTAACGCCGACAGCGCAAAGCTCTTCTGCCGAAAGCGGTCCACCAAACAAGCGGTTGAGTCCCCACAACGCACCGGCGGCATCGGCGCTGCCGCCCGCCATACCCGCTTGCTGTGGAATCTGTTTTTCGACGGTGATACGCACGTCTTCTACCGAGTTCCCCGTCGCATTGGCAAATGCGCGGGCGGCTTTGATGGCTGTGTTGCGCTCATCAGTAGGTAGCGCAGCATCAGATATGCACAGAGTCAAGTTATCCACAACGCCCTTTTCCACCGTGACGCGATCACACAGATCAACCGTCTGCATAATGGTATCGATCGCGTGATAGCCGTCGTCACGTTTACCGAGCACGTCCAGCGTCAGATTGATCTTGGCGGGCGCCAGCACTGTCACTTTCATATCAGTCACCGTTTTTCAGCGCGTTCACGAAGTCCTCGATGCGATCGAGCGCTTCTTGAATATGCTTGATGGAGTAGCAATAGGAAATGCGCACGAAGCCCTCCCCGCTCTCGCCAAAGGCGTTGCCGGGGACGACCGCCACCTTCTTTTCCATCAGCAGTTTGTGACAAAACTCCTCGGAAGTCAGTCCTGTGGAGCGGATCGACGGAAACACGTAAAACGCGCCTTCCGGCTCAAAGCAATCCAAGCCTATCTTACGCAGGCGATCAACGATCAAGCGGCGGCGGCAGTCATAGTCGCTGCGCATCGACTGCACCGCCTCGTCGCCGTTGCGCATAGCTTCGATGGCAGCGTGCTGGGCAGTAGTCGGCGCGCACATAATGGCGTATTGATGCAGTTTGAGCATCTGCTCCAATATAGGCGCAGGGGCGCAAGCATAACCCAAACGCCAACCTGTCATAGCAAAGGCTTTGGAGAAACCGCTGATACGGATAGTGCGCTCCTGCATACCGCCGATCTGAGCAATACTCACGTGCGGCTCGTCGCCGTAGGTCAGCTCACCGTAGATTTCATCCGACAGCACCAAAACAGAGGTATCGCGCAACACTTCGGCAATGGCTTCCAGCTGGTCACGGCGCATAATGCCGCCCGTCGGGTTGTTCGGGAAGGGCAGCACCAACAGCTTGGTGCGCGGTGTGATGGCGGCGCGCAAGGTTTCGGCTGTCAGGGCAAAATTATCCTCGCGGCGGGTCGCCAACGACACAGGCACACCGCCCGCCATACGGGTGAGCGGCTCATAGCACACAAAACTGGGATCGGGAATCAACACTTCATCACCGGGGCAAACAGTCACGCGCAGAGCAAGGTCGATCGCCTCGCTACCGCCGACCGTGACGACCACTTCGGTCTTGGGGTCGTAAACCAGACCCGTGTGGCGTTTGACATAAGCGGCGATCTCCTCGCGCAAAACGGTAAGGCCTGCGTTGGGGGAATACCACGTACGTCCTTTTTCCAAGGACTCCACACCCTTTTGGCGAATATGCCAAGGGGTGGCAAAATCGGGTTCGCCGATGGACAGCGAGATGACGCCTTCCATCTCCGCCGCAATATCAAAGAAGCGGCGGATGCCCGAAGGCTTCAACCCACATATACAGGGCGAAAGCAGTTTATCGTATTGCAATCAGATGTCCCCTCTCTCGTCCCGCTGGTCGCCGGCAAAATAGACGCCGCTCTCTTTATAGCGGCGCAGCACGAAGTGGGTAGCCGTGGACTGCACGCCGTCGAGCGTTGCCAAACGGGAGGACACAAAGTTGGCGATCTGGCGGAAGGAACGTCCTTTCACCAGCACCGAGAAATCACAGCCGCCGGACAACAGATAAAGGCTTTCCACTTCGGGATAGCTCAAGATCGTTTCCGCCAGTTCCTCAAAACCCGTATCCTTGCGCGGAATCACGTTCAGTTCGATCATAGCCGTTGCCGATTCGGGATCCACCTTTTCCCAGTCCACCACTGCGTGATAACCGCAGATGATACCTTCTTTTTCCAGCTCTGTCAACTCGCGACGCACTGCGTCGGGGGTAGTGTTGAGCATCGCTGCCAACTGGTCTTCGGTCAGGCGGGCGTTTTCACGCACCATTTTGAGCAAACTGTTTCTCATGATCCGCACTCCTTTGTGGTCTAGAATATATATGTATATATTATACACATCGTGAAAAAGATTGCAAGCATTTTCCGTTTGTATCTTTGTTGTATGCAAAAAGCGGCTCGCACAAACTTTGTGCGAGCCGCCGAAAAGTACATCAATCTTCGGGTTCCAAAAGACCGTAGTCACCGTTTTTACGGCAATACACCACGTTGATCTGATTAGTGTCAGCGTTGCGGAACATATAAAACTGGTGTCCCACCAAGTTCATCTGCAAAATAGCCTCGTCGACGGTGAGCGGCTTTGCGGGAATGCGCTTGGTGCGCACCACCTCGTATTCCGCGTCCTCTTCCTCGTAGGGGTAGTCGTCAAAGCTTGCGGCTCGCAAACGGCGTTCCAGACGCGTTTTGTTGCGGCGGATCTGCCGCACGATTACCTCTTCCAGCGAATCCAGCGCGGTCAGCGCATCGTCACATTCTTCCTCCGCGCGGAACACCACACCGCCTGCGCGGACGGTCATTTCCACACGGATGCGATTCCCCTGCGGCGAAAGCACGATCTCCGTTTGCGCATCGTCAAAAAACTTATCCAGTTTTTTGAGCTTTTGCTCTGCTTTCTCGGTAAAGGACGGGCGGACTGTGATTTTGCGACCGATAACGTTCAATTTCATAGACACACGCTCCTTTCGGGTTTCTGCATACATAGTATAACACAATTCCGATAGTTTTTCAATAGTTTTTATTAGTTTTATATTAAAATTTTGATGTTTTTCTGAAAATTATGTGTATTTCGCTTTAATTGGCAAAAGAATAAGCGGTGCAACGCACCGCTTATTCAAATATTCAGATCGTATCGTCGTCATCGCCCGCAGAATCACGCGTCAGGCGGCGAGCTTTGCGGCGTTCCGCGTCGGTGTACTGCTTCGGGAAGTTGCGCTCGGTTTCCGCTTTTTCTTCCGTCTTGGTCTTGCCGGTATCTTTGAAGATAACCTCCTCTTCCACAGGCGGCTTTTCGGCAACTTCCTCTTCGGTGGGATCCAACGCCAGATCGCGACGCTTGTCAACATCCTCGTTGGGGTGCTCCTTGTAATAAGGGTCGATGATGTATTTCTTCACCATCGGGAAAATGTTGAACTGAATGAGCAGCATACGGAAGCAAGGCACCACCGTCAGCAACAACGCAAAAGCAATAAACTCGCCGATCATACCGCCAAACCACGCCAAAGCGAACAGAGCGGCATAGATAAGCAGCATCGGCAAAGAGATGATCAGGTTCTTTTTCAAGCCCACGATCGCAAAGATAAAGCTGTTGCGATACAGTTGACGGAAAGTAAACTTGAAGGTGATGAGCATCATATACTGATAGTACTTCATAAAGATGAACAGTATATTAGCGAGCAGCATCACCGCAAAGAGGATACTTTGCAGCAGGCTGGGATCGACACCTTCATAGGAGATAGGCAGGTAAAAATACAGCGCAAACAGCATCAAGGCTTGCAAAATAGTGTTGCACGCGCCAACGCCGATCGCCTGCTTCTTGTTGCGCTTGATAACCTCAAAGAAATCCGCCACCACAAACGCGTGCTTTTGACGTGCAAAGTTGCGTGCCACAAAGGTCATGCCCACCGTCGCAGGACCTGTTGTGAACATAATGATCAAAAAGCAGATGATCAATC
>SVOU01000008.1 GCA_015066215.1 Oscillospiraceae bacterium
GCGAAAAGTATGCCGAACTTTTTCACACAAATGAGAGATCTGGGATTTGAGGTGACCGAATATGATGCTTGATACCAGCCGCCGCATTTTGATCGTCGGTCTTGGCTTGATCGGCGGCAGCTATGCACGCGCGTTCAAAAAGCTGGGCTTTCGTGTGGAAGCTATCACCAAAGAGGAGGCGTCTGTGTCCTATGCGCTGGAACACGGTATCATTGACGCGGGCGTGACCACCCCCGACCCCGAAGTGATCGGGCGTGCGGATCTCGTTGTGTTTGCTCTCTATCCCACCGTGTTTGTGGAATGGATAAAGGATCATCAGCATGCGTTCAAGTCGGGTGCGCTGCTCACCGACGTCACGGGCGTCAAGACCACGGTGGTGGAACAGGTGCAAGCGATGTTGCGTCCCGACGTGGAATTTATCGCCGCCCACCCGATGGCAGGCCGCGAGGTCTACGGTGTGGAAAACAGCGATGAAAACATTTTCCGCGGGGCAAACTATATCGTCACGCCCACCGAGCGTAACTCGGCGGCGGCTGTGGCGGATTGTGAGGAGATCGGCCGCCTGCTCGGCTTTGCCAAGGTGTCCACCCTCACCCCCGAAAAGCATGACGAGATGATCGGCTTTTTGTCCCAACTGACCCACTGTATCGCGGTGGCGCTGATGACCTGCAACGACGATCCTAACTTAAAAGATTATACCGGTGACTCCTTCCGCGACCTGACGCGCATCGCGCGTATCAACGACGCGATGTGGAGTGAACTGTTCCTGATGAACAAAGAGCCACTCTTAAAACAGATGGATCTGTTTATGGCGGAGTTTGTCCGTCTGCGCACGGCGTTGGAGCAGGAAGACGTTGACACGATGCGAGAGATGATGCGTTGCTCTACCGCGCGGCGCGCCTTGTTCGATAAGAACAAATAAGGAGGTTTTTCTATGTCTATGCAATTTTTTCGTAAGCTGCCCATTCCGCAGGAGGTCAAGGAGATGTTCCCCATCTCGGCGGAGCTGGCGGCGATCCGAGAGACCCATATCGCAGAAATCAAAGATATTCTCGCGGGTCGCGACAACCGCTTTTTGATGATCATCGGTCCTTGCTCGGCAGACAGCGAGGATCCCGTGCTGGAATATATCACCCGCCTGCGCGAGGTGCAGGAAAAGGTGAAGGATAAGATCCTCATCATCCCGCGTATCTATACGGGTAAGCCGCGCACCACGGGTGACGGCTACAAGGGGCTTTTGCACCAGCCCGATCCCCACGCCAAGCCTGATATGTACAAAGGCATCGTGGCGATCCGCAAACTGCATCTGCGCGCGTTGCAGGAGACCGGTTTTTCCTGCGCGGACGAGATGCTGTATCCCGAAAATCACCGCTACCTGTCCGACCTTTTGGCGTATGTTGCCATCGGTGCGCGCTCGGTGGAAAATCAACAGCATCGCCTGACCGCCAGCGGCATTGACGAGCCTGTGGGTATGAAAAACCCCACCAGCGGCGATCTGCACGTGATGATGAACTCCCTTGTTGCCGCGCAACACTCCCACACCTTCCTTTATCGCGGCTGGGAGGTGCAAAGTTCGGGCAACCCCTACGCCCACGCGATCTTGCGCGGCTTTGTCAACGAGCAGGGACAATCCCAACCCAACTATCACTTTGAGGATCTCAACTATCTGTCCGAGATGTATCTGGCGCAAGGGTTGCAAAATCCCGCCGTCATCATCGACACCAACCACGCAAACTCGGGTAAAAAATATCTCGAACAGGTGCGTATTGCCAAAGAAGTGTTGCACAGCTGCCGCCATTCCGACGCGGTGCGCAAGCTTGTCAAGGGCTTGATGGTGGAAAGCTATCTGGTCGACGGCGCACAGTCACCTGACGGCAATTGCTACGGGCAATCCATCACAGACCCGTGCCTCGGCTGGGACAAGACCGAGCGGCTGTTGCTGGAAATGGCTGACATTCTGTAAAGAATATTCAAAAAATACTGGCACATTCATCTCGGCTGTGGTATACTACACCCGAGATGAATGTTTTTTGGACGGAGGAAGAAAAATGGGTTATCGCTTTCTTTGCGTTTTGCTGGTCTCGGTGCTGTTGCTTGGTTTGGCTTCCTGTGCGGCTGACGATCCTACGGATGCCGACGCGTCGACAACTGCCGCAACGACCACCACGGCGACTGCGGCAACTACGACTACGACTACCACAACGGCAACCACAACCACGACGACCACGACGACCACCACGACCACGACAAAAGGTTCATCCACACAAAAACCGATGTTTCCTACCGATATCAGCGGCTATGCACCTGTCTACTATGCCCAGTCGGCGGACGCCTTTTTCACCCGTGCGGAGCGCAACAAGGACGGTCGCTCGGTGAACGAGGCAACAGAAGCTTTGCTGGATGCCTATTTTACCTATCGTTGCCAAAGCTTTGCGGTGGCACAGGGCTTGACGGTGACACCGCCTGCGGAGCTTTCTATCAGCGACGTGGTGCGCACACAGGAGGACACCCAGCGCGTGGACGGCGTCAAACGCCTCAAAACGATGTGGGACTGCCAGTTCTCGGGTGCACAGGTACTGTATACGATTGACCGTGTCCGCACCTCCGATAACCTGATCACGTTGCGTGTGCACGAAGCGGTCTATTTCTATAACTGGTACGAAGGCTACACCACACCGCAAAAAGCCGACCTTTCCGGCTACGGTCTGCGCCACATCATCCGCATCCGTGACGGTGTGATCGAGTCTGACCACTATAACGAAGGATCTCCCACCAAGGTGGCGATCGAGGGGCGTCTGGATGACGAGGAATATTGGAGCTACGCGGGCAATGAGGGCAAACCCGCTGACAAGACCGATTCTCCCGTCATCACCGTGCCCGACAACAATCCCAACTACGTTCCCACCTATGACCCCGCCAAAGCGGTGGCGTATGCCCGCGAGTGGGCGCTGTCCCGCAACCGCGACTATTTCAAGGATTATCACGCATCGGGCGGCGACTGCGCGAACTTCACCTCCCAATGTATGACCTACGGCGGTCTGCCCCACAGCGATGACTGGTGGTGGCGCGACGGCAATACGGGCAAGGGCGGCTACGCTTGGAAGACCGCCACGGGTATGTATCGCTATCTCACCAAAACTGCCAAAGTCGGCAAAGCGGTGGCAATGATCGAGTGCATCGACGAAACCGGTCGCACCGCCCGCTATAACGGACAGGTGGTGGCGGCGAATACGTTGTTTTACGTCGGTTCGCCTGTGTTCTATCGCTGGAAAGGCGGCTTTGCCGAGGACGGCGAATGGAGCCACGCCACCATCTGCGTCGGCGTGCTGGGTGACGGTACGCCCACCATCAGCTGCCATACCGAGGACCGCTACAACTTCAAGTGGACCTACGGCGGCTTGACCTGCGAATACAGCTGCGTGCAGCTGACGGCTGAAAACCCCTACAAACCTTAAAAATAAGACCGCCGACAAAAATCGGCGGTCTTTTTGCGTGTTAATTTTTAAGATAAGCCTTCCAAAACCAGCGCGGCAAAATGGCGGGTAAGGATCAGGCGGCTGGCGGTGATATCGGCGGAATCGATATAGACCGACAGCTGATAGTCGCCAAAGAAAACGTAAAGTCGCTCGGCGTCCTCGTCAAACCACGCCGCGTCGCCCAAATGGGGGGCGGGGGTATAGTTCTCGCAGGCGGCGCGCGCCAGTTCCATCGTTTCCTTGGTCAATATCTGCAACGAAATATCCAGTGTGGTTTGCCAATCGCGGGTGGCGTAGCGTGCGCTGATGCCGTTTTCATACACTTCAACCGGTGCCATATCTTCCGGAGCCAGTCCCAAACCCTCTGCCACTTGCGCGGTGGTGAGCGCCGTCGACAGATCGATGCCTTGTAACGGTGCAAAGGTGGTGACGGTGGTGGAAGGGGCGGTGTTGTCGTCGGTATCTGCCTGCGGTGCGCAACCGACGGTCAATAAAAGCAAGCCGACCAAAAGGCAGGCGATGCCTCGTTTGGCAACAGGGTGTGTCATAGTATCACCTCAAAAAAAGTATACCACACGAAGCCCATCTCTGCAAGTGCCGACGTGAAAAAATAAAAATAATAGCGCAACACCCTTTTCTTTTGGCGGTAAATGTGGTACACTATTTCTAACCCATTAGGAGGCGGATGTTTATGCAAGACACCTTTTCTGCGGGCGTGGAGTTAGGACTGTATACGCTGGCGGAAATCAAAACGCTTATCGGTTATATGCTATATACGGTAAAACAGCCTGTGCCGCGCCAGACCATCGTGGATGCGCTCACAGCCAACGCGATTGCCAACTATTTTGATGCTTGCACGGCTTTGGAGGAGCTGGAGCGGGCGGACAATATTCGGCAGACAGAGGAGGGTATGGTGCTCACTGAGGTGGGAGAGCAGGTGGCGCAGACGCTGGGGATACGGGTGCGATTCAGTCTGCGCGAGCGGGCGGTGGCAACCACGTTGCAGCTGTTGGCACGCCAAAAGCGCGAGCGCGAGAACACCGTGCGTATCGAGCCACTCGAGCAAGGCTGCGCAGTCACCTGTGTGATCGAGGAGGGGGACTTTCCGCTTTTGTCGCTCACCCTACGGGTGGCAGATCGAGAGCAGGCGCGTCTGATCGAGGAGCGCTTTTTGTCCGATCCCACCGACCTATACCAAGAAGTCATCGGCGTTTTGACAAAAACGGAAGAGAAAAAATAAAAGCGGCGTTCCGAAAAGGGAACGCCGCTTTGGTTTTGATATAATCTATCAGATGTGCTCCTCAATGTAGGCAACGAGTGCGCCGACGGTGGTGAGGTTTTCAATCTCCTCGTCGGGAATTTCAACATCAAAAGTCTCTTCCAAAGACATCAGCACGTCCACAACGTCCAAAGAGTCCGCACCCAGATCTTCCGCAATATCGGTGTTGGGGGTGATGGAATCGGCACTCACATCAAATTGCTTGCCGAGAATATCTTTGATCTTTTCCAGAACCATAACTTTCAATCCTCCAAAAATAATGATGTTCATTTGTTTTCTCAAATGTGCAATACCTAACATAGCAAGTGTATGCAAAAATGGGGCATTTGTCAATGGACTTTTTCCACTTTTTCCAAAACGGACAAAGGAAACAGGCATTTTCGAGGATATTTTGCGCTAAATGCCATAGGATTTTCACGGTCTAATGAGCCTTTTTTGAGGGTGGAATATTCTGAATATGCGTTGCGTATGCATAAAAAGCGGGGGAAAAGGGGGATAAAACACCCGTTATTCGAAAAAAGATACATTTTTATGAATATTTTTTCAAAAAATTGCGAAAAAGGTGTTGACAAGGCAAAAGGTGCGTGCTATACTCAACATCGTTGAAAGCAAGGATCACCGATCCTTTATTATTTACGGAAAGAGGTTTTTACTATGAAAAAGATTCTCGCTCTTCTGACTGCTGCCTTGATGCTGGCTGTTATGCTGTGTGCTTGCTCCGCCGGCGGCGCCAAGGTGAAGGTCATCGACATCGCTCTGTCCGAGGAAGCTTACGCTTTCTGCGTCAACAAGGCTGACGCCGATCTGCTCGCGCAGGTGAACGCTTACCTGGCACAGATCAAAGAAGACGGCACCTTTGATGAGATCTGCGACAAATACTTCGGCAACGGCACGCCCGCTCAGATCACCTCTGCTGCTGAGGATGCCAGCAAAGATCAGCTGGTCGTTGCTACCTCCACCGGCTTTGAGCCCTTCGAGATGGTGGACGGCAGCGGCAAATTCAGCGGTGTGGACTTGGAGATTGCCGCCGGTCTGGCTGCGTATCTCAATAAAGAGTTGGTCATCAAAGATATGAAATTTGAGTCTGTTGTGACCTCCGTGCAGCAGGGTCTGTGCGATATCGGCATGGCCGGTTTGACCATCACTCCCGCCCGTGAAGAAGTTGTCACCTTCAGCGACAGCTATTACAGTGCTAACCAGGTGTTGGTGGTTCCCGCCGATAACACCGAGTTTGACGCTTGCAAGACCGCTGACGACGTGGTGGCTATCCTCAACGCCAAGACGGCTGATTGCAAGATCGGTTGCCAGAACGGCACCACCGGTGCCATCTATATCGAGGGCGACAGCGACGATCCCGAAGGCTATGGCTTCGCGGGTCTGCCCGCCACCAAAATGGGCTATGACTACGCCGCGCTGGCTATGACCGCAATGACCAACGGTGAGATCGATTACGTCATCGTGGACAACGCGCCCGCCAATGCGATCGCCAAGTCGATCAACGGCTGATTTATCTAAAATAACGTGCAACGCAGACCTCGCCGCATTTTTGCGGCGAGGCTTCTGTTGTGAAAGGAAGCCAAATGGATAATTTGTTATATAAGTGGCAGTTGTTCTGGCACGAGTTTGCCGAAAACGGCGCGTGGAAGCGCGTTTTGGGTGAAGGCTTGGTCAACACCCTGATGATCGCCGTCATCGGTCTTTTGATGGGCATCGTGATCGGTACGCTTATCGCCAGCGTACGCGTGATGCCGAAATATAAGCTCTTGCCGCGTATTTTAGATAAGATCTGCGGCGTTTACGTGGGCTTTTTCCGCGGCACCCCCATCGTGGTGCAGCTGCTGATTGCCTATTACGTGCTGTTCCCTCTTTGCGGTATCAGCATCGGCTCGCTCAATACGTGTATTCTGGTGTTCGGACTTAACTCCGGTGCCTACGTGTCGGAAATTATGCGCAGCGGTATCCAATCGGTGGACATCGGACAAATGGAAGCGGGGCGCGCGCTCGGTATGAGCTTTGCCTCCACTATGATGCGTATTGTCGTGCCGCAGGCGGTCAAAAACATATTGCCCACCTTGGGCAACGAGCTGATCGCGCTGGTCAAAGAGACCTCGGTGGTCAGCTTCGTGGCGGCGGTGGATATCTATAAAACCTTTACGGATATCGGCAACGTGAGATACGAATATCTGATGCCGTATCTGTTTATGGCGATCATCTACATCGTGCTGGTGGCGATTATTTCGCTGGGCGTGAAACTGCTGGAAAGGAGCTTGAGGAAGAGTGATAGAAGTCGTTAATTTGACCAAGAGCTTCGGAGACCTGTTGGTGCTCGATAATATTACCGAGACTATTCGCGAAGGTGAGCGCGTGGCGATCATCGGTCCGTCGGGTAGCGGCAAGAGTACCTTTTTGCGCTGCCTCAACTGTATGGAAGACCCGACAAGCGGCTCGGTGCTGTTTGAGGGCGTTGACCTGACCGATATGAAGGTGGACATCAACCTGCACCGCCAGAATATCGGTATGGTGTTCCAGCAGTTTAACCTGTTCAACAACAAGACGGTGCTGGACAACATCACGCTGGCACCTATTGTTACCAAGCGTATGACCAAGGAAGAGGCGGAAGCGAAAGCGCACGATCTTTTGAAGCGCATTGGCTTGGACGAGTGGGCAAACGCCTACCCGTCGACGCTGTCGGGCGGTCAAAAGCAGCGCGTGGCGATCGTGCGTGCGCTGGCGATGAACCCCAAGGTGATCTTGTTTGACGAGCCGACCAGCGCCCTTGACCCCGAAATGGTGGGTGAGGTGCTGGAGCTTATTCGCCAACTGGCGGACGAGGGTATGACGATGGTGATCGTCACCCACGAGATGGGCTTTGCCCGCGAGGTGGCATCCCGCGTGCTGTTTATGGCGGACGGCCATATTATGGAGCAGGGGACCCCTGCCGAGGTGTTCGGCAATCCGCAATGCGACCGCTTGAAGGATTTTCTCGGCAAGGTGCTGTAATCAAAAAATCTCCGCTGAAAACAGCGGAGATTTTTTTGAAATGTTAAAAAGAAAATAGGTTAAAATAAAATGCACTTTTAACTAAATTAAAATCCCAAGAAACACTTGTGCAAATTGAGTAAGAGTGGTATAATAAAGGCGTCACACAATTTCATATTTTATAATCCCTAGGGAAACATACTTTGGCAAAAGGTGTTTCTCTCTTATTCATGTTCCTAGGGATAGTGAAATTGTGTGACAACAATGAGAGACTCACTTTTTCGGTGTGTCTCTTATGAGGCACACTTTTTTTATAAAGGAGAGTTCACAAAGTGAAAAGATTTTTGTTTGCGATGTTTAGTGTTTATCTGCTTTTTGCGCTATTATCATTTGGTACAGTTTCAGTTGATGCTGCGACTGAGGGTGATTACGAATATTCAATATCCAATGGAGAGGCTACATTGAAGAAGTTTCTCAATAAGGAACAGACAGATGTAGTTATTCCCTCTAGTTTGGGCGGATGTCCTGTGACTAAGATTGGAGATAGTGCGTTTTCCCAAAAATGGGATCTCACAAGTGTAGTTATTCCCAATACAGTTAAGGAAATTGGTAATGTAGCCTTTGAAAGATGCTATGGTTTGAAAAGTGTAACAATTCCACCTAGTTTACAAAAAACGGGAAAACAAGTTTTTAAAGATTGCGACGAAATATCTGAGGTGCATATTACAGACTTGGCATCTTGGTGCAACGTTGATTGGGGAGGGACAAGTAATGTTGCTGGACGTGGCCCTCTGTATGAAGGAGCGAAGCTCTACTTAAATAATCAACTAATTACAAAACTTATAATTCCTGAGGGCGTTTCAAAAATAGAAATGGAGGCGTTTTGGGGATGTGAATCTATTACGTCGGTAGTCATCCCATCAACTGTGAAAATGATATATAGTTCTGCTTTTTCAGGTTGTACTGAAATCTCGGATGTTTGGTATGTGGGAAGTGAGAGCGAAAGAAACGATATAACTATAAGTAGTGGAAACACTTACTTGACAGATGCAGTATGGCATTATGATAGTTGCCCAATTGGAGCACCGCATTCATACGATAATGATTGCGACAGCACTTGTAATGGTTGTGATAAGATACGGTCTGTCTCAGGACATAGTTATGATAATGCTTGTGATCCAACATGCAATATTTGTAAAGAAACTCGTACTGTCACGCATAAATATGGCGAATGGGAAACCACCAAACACCCCTCTTGCACCGAAAGTGGCACAAAAGTCCGAAAATGTAGTGTTTGTTTCAAGGTAGAAACGGTGACCCTTTCTCCTCTCGACCACGATTTTTCGGATGAATGGACAGTGGATGAAGCGGCAACCTGTACATCGGCGGGATCTAAATCTAACCACTGCACACGTTGTTCGGCGACAAAGAACAATACAACAATTTTGGCAAATGGACATAGTTGGGGTGAATGGATCACCGAAAAGGAAGCTACACAGGAAACCGAGGGTCTTGCGGCAAGAAAATGTAGCGAATGTGGTTTAAAAGAAACGCAAACTATTTCAAAGCTTGCTGCCGATGGCCATACTCACAAGTTTGGCGAATGGCAGATCATAAAAGCGGCTACCTGTAAAGAAAAAGGAAATGCCACAAGAACATGCTCTGTTTGTAAGGAACAGGAGCGAAAAGAATTGTTATCGACAGGGCATCAGGTCGGCGATTGGGTAGAAACTTCTGCTACATGTACAAATGATGGTGTTCGTGAACGAACTTGTGTTATTTGTAATGAAACCGAAAAAATCATAATTAAGGCATTAGGACATGATTTCGAAGAAGCGGTTGTTGTAAAGGAACCGACTAGTAGCGAAAGTGGTGTGATGCAAAGCAAGTGTAAAAGATGTGATGAGGAACGAATTGAGATGATCCCAGCTTTATCAGGTGATACTGCTGTGGATGATAATAAAGAGGCAACACCGAAACCAGAAGATGATTTTCATTATTGTTGGGTTGTTATTGTTGCAATTAGTCTGATGGCTATAGGAGGGCTTGTTTGGTTCTTGTTGGCAAGAAGAGCATCAAAAACTAAAAACCAAAAGAATAAATGATTGTAATCAAAAAATCTCCGCTGAAAACAGCGGAGATTTTTTTGAAATGTTAAAGTTCGTTCATACATTTTCCACGACGCGGGTGTATACTATTATCATAACGAAAGGAAAGGAAGCGAAACGATGCGCGGTTTTTTCTCGCGGCTTGCCTATAAGTTCGCCTGCTTTATGCAGGGGCGCAACGGTGCGGACAGTCTGTATCGGGCGATGTTCGTGGCCTTTTTGATCGTGGCTGTCGTGCGCTGGTTCGTGTTTTGGGAGCCGCTTGCCATAGCGCTGTGGGCACTCTCGGGCGCGTTGGTGTTCGGTATGCTGTTTCGCTGTTTTTCCCGTAATCTCTATGCCCGTCGCCGCGAAAACGAGTGGTGGCTGCGATTGACCCGCCGCGTGCGCGGCTGGGGGAAATTGATGCGCAATCGCTGGCGTGACCGCCGCACGCACGTGTTTCGCCGCTGTCCGTTTTGCGACGCGGTGGTACGCTTGCCGCGTACCAAAAAGGGTAAGCGTGTGTGCAACTGCCCGCGCTGTCGCCGCGATTTCGGCGTCAAGATACGATAAAGAAAAACGCATAGGCGAAAAGCCTATGCGTTTTTTTGCTGTTTTAAGGGAGTGTGATCACGCCGGACACCGAGAGGTCTTCGACCTCAACCTGTGAATAGGTGATACCCATATGCCACTGCACGTCAACGGCGAATTCTTTGATGCCGCCAAGCGCGACCGTCTGCTCGGTGAGCAGCGTTTTTTGCCGCACGTTTTCTTCCAGCTCGATCGCTTCGGAACGGAAGGCGATATCCTTGCCGTTGACCGTGATCGTGCCGTTGCGCTTGCCGAGCGTCAGCGAGAAGGATTGCAAAAACACCCGCACGTTCAGTGCCTCGGTGCCGTTGGCATCTTTGACCAGACCGTATTCCACGATCAACTTGACCTTGTAGCCTTCGTTGCCGACGAAGGAGCCGCTGGTGCCGCTCACGTAGTTGATGGTGGGCGCGCCCGTTGTGAAGCTCGGCTTGGTGGTGGTCGTGGTGGTCGGCACGGTGGGGACGGGGGATGTGTGGTGCGACGACGGCGGACGTACGTCAATAGAGGGGGTGGTGTTGCCGGTGTCGGGTTGGTCGGAGGAAGAACTCATCCAGATGATGGTGCCCGCCATCACACCGATGCCGACAACTAACACCGCGACCAACAGAATATACGCAATAATGCGACCGATATTTTTGTTTTTCTTCTTGCGCGGGGGCTTGCCGTGTCCGTATACCTTGCCGGACTGCCCCAACTGCACGTAGGATGCCATATTATCGACGCCTCCTGATTCGATTAGTGTCTTTATTGTAACAAAACGCGTCGAAAAATGCAACTACCTTTCACAGGAAAACTCAAAACATCTCCAATATACGAAAACGGCTGTTGAGTACCGCCCAGTTTTGCGCGAAATAGCGCATCACGTTCCAATAGCCGACGCCCGTGAGCGAAAATTGCTGTGCGAGTGAGAGCGAGGCGTCGACGCTGCGCGCATCCTCAAACCAGACCTCGTGGATGACACCGTCTGCGGTATAGCGAAAGAAGGGAGCTTGCGCGACGGCGTCATATTGGATGTCGGCACCTTTTTCACGTGCCAACGCCACTGCGGCTTGGTTGCCGATAGACTGCGCCTGCGATTCGCCGCGCACAAAGGGGAGCTTGAAATCATAGCCGTAGTTGGGAATCCCCATCAAAAGCTTGTCGGGCGGAATTTCGCTGACGGCATAGCGCACCACCTCCTCGACCTTGTTGAGCGGCGCGACCGCCATGTTTGGGCCGTAGGTATATCCCCACTCGTAAGTCATCAAAAACGCGTAGTCGGCGGCATTACCCAGAGCGGCATAGTCGTGTGCCTCGTATAAAAGCCCTTTTTGGTCGGCAGAGGTTTTCGGTGCCAGCGACACCACCGTGAAATAGCCCGCATCCCGCATCCTTTCGGCGGCGTTCTGTACGAAGCGGGCATAAGCTTCGGTGTCCTCGGGCAACACGTATTCAAAGTCGATATCCAGCCCGCGATAGCCTTTGGCGAGCATTACGGCGAGCAGTTGGTCGAGCACGGTTTCCTGCAACGCCGTGTCCCGCAAGAGTGTAGACGCCAGCGCGTTGCTGAACATACCGTCATCGGTGAGGGTGGACAGCAACAAAACGGGTGCCACGCCGTACTCGCGTGCCAAAGCCACTACCGCCTCGTCATCGGGGATGATCAGCTCGCCCGTGGGTGTGAAGGCGTAGGTGAATACGGTCAGCCAGGTGAGATAGGGAAGCGTGCGCCGCAAAACGGTGGTGTCGATAAACGGATAGGCATAGCCATTGACCGCCAGTGTGGCGGTGGGGGTGTCGGTATAGCGGATAACGAGCTGCTGTCCCACCGATAAAGCGGATCCGCCGTCAAGCTGTGGATTGTTGCGCCACAACGATTTGACGCTGACGCCGAATTGTCGCGCAATGGAGAGCAGGGTGTCACCCGCCTGCACGGTGTACGTTTCGGCGGGGATCTGTATCACCAAGGCTTGCCCCACAACGGGGCTGCCGTCGGGCGTGAGCCCGTTGTCGCGGGCAAGCTGTTCGACGGTGATGCCGTTTTGTGCCGCAATGGCGGCGAGCGTGTCGCCCGATTGTGTTATGTAAATCGTCAAGAAATCCCTTCCTTTCGCTCAAATTGCTCTATCTTATGCACCCCGCCGCGCGGATATGTCCTCAAAAGAGGCGAAACTTCCCGAAAAAAGAAAAATTCCCCATAGGAAAACGGCGCGAGTTGTGCTATAATGCTTCTGTATGCAAAGGAGGGGGAGCGGGTGAATCGTTTGACCTATACGGTGCCGCCCGCGTGGGACGGCAAACGGACACAGGAATTTTTGCGGATCGGTTGCGGTCTTTCCTGGCGTATGGTGGTGCGCTTACGCAATATGGACGGCGGCATTACCGTTGACGGCGCCGTGCGACGCACCATTGACCCTGTACGTGCGGGGGAAACGGTCATACTGACGCTGCCGCAGGACACTCTGCGCGTGGAGCCGACCGCTATGCCGATCACGGTCGCTTTTGAGGACGATATGCTGCTGGTGGTGGACAAACCGCCTTATCTGGCGGTGCATCCTTCGGCGGGCAGACCCGAACCGACGCTGGCAAACGGCGTGATGGCGTATTGGGAGGCGCGCGGTGAAAATCATAGCTTTCGCCCCGTCAACCGCCTTGACCGCAACACCAGCGGTTTGCTTTTGGCTGCAAAAAACGCCCACGTCACCTATGCACTCACCCGAAAACCCCACAAGGAATATCTGGCACTCGTTCACGGCGTGCTGACGGGTGAAGGCTTGATAGATCAGCCTTTGCGCCTGCAAGAGGGTAGTTTTATCGCCCGCGAGGTGGGGGAGGGCGGCAAAGAGAGCCGCACCCACTGGCGGGCATTGGCAAGCGACGGCGAGATCACGCTGGTACGCCTGTGGCTGGAAACGGGGCGCACGCACCAGATACGCGTGCATATGGCGTGGTTGGGGCACCCGCTCTTGGGAGATACCCTTTACGGCTTTGAGGATGGCTTGCTGCCCCGTCACGGCTTACATTGTGCACGGATGTGCTTTACCCACCCGATCACCGGGGAAGAGATAGACCTGAAAAGCCCCCTGCCTGCGGATATGCAGGCGGTTTTGAATGCGCGGGGCATTAAGGAGGAACTATAAATGGAAACGATTCGTCTGGTCGATTTGACCGCACGCACCTTTGGACTGACGCCCGAGGAAGCCAACGGCGTCATTATGGCGGGGCGCGTGTTTTGCGGGCACGTGCCGCTGGATAAGGCGGGTATGTCGGTGCCCGCCGACACGGTGCTGACCTTGAAAGAAAAAGCGCGCCGCTATGCCAGCCGCTCGGGGTATAAACTGGAAAAAGCGCTCACCCGCTGGCAGATAGACCCCAAGGGGTTGACGGCGTGCGATATCGGTGCGAGCAACGGCGGTTTTACCGACTGTATGCTGCAAAACGACGCGGCGCACGTGTTCGCGGTGGACGTGGCTTATGGCATATTGGATTGGAAATTGCGTTGCGACGAGCGGGTGACGGTGTTGGAACGCACCAACGCCCGCAACCTGACCGCCGAACAGCTGTCGGATACTCTTTGTGATCTGGTGACGGCGGACGTATCGTTTATCTCGCTGTCCAAGATATATCCCGCCATTGACCGCGTGCTGAAAGCCGACGGGCGGGTGGTCACGTTGATCAAGCCGCAGTTTGAAGCCCCCAAAAAGGCGCTCGGCAAAAACGGTACGCTCAAAGATCCGTCCATTCTGCCCGCATTGCTCGGCGACCTGTTTGACGCCGCGGCGGCGGTGGGACTGTACGTCAAGGGCGTGTGCGTGTCGCCCATTCACGGCACCAACGGCAACGTGGAATATCTGGCGGTGTATGACCGAAAAGACCCCGCCACCGCCGAAGAACGTGCGGCGTGGATCGAGGCGGCGTTGGCAGAACGCCCCGACGCCGATACCTAAGAGAGGAGAACTCTGTGAAAATCAAGAAGATTCTGAAATATACCCTGTGGGCGTTGCCGCTGTTGATAGCGGCGGCGCTGTATCTGTGGCTGCCCGACTATCCCGACGTGGCGGAATGGGTGTTTGCCCGCGGCATTTTTCGCGCGGTCAACACGGTGCTGACCTATCTTGCGGGGATTTGGCCGTTTTCGCTCACCGAGCTGACGGTGGTGCTGGCGGTGCCTGCGTTTATCACGGTGGTCGTGCTGATCATTCGCCGCTTGCGCCGGCGCGGGGGGCGCAAGGCCTTTGTGCGCGGCGTGGCACTCGCCTGTGGGTGGGTGCTTTCCTGCACCGCGCTTTTGTATATGCTTACCCACGGCTGCAATTTTTACCGTTACAGCACGGCGCGGCTGATGGAGCTGGACACCCATACCTGCACGCCTGCTTATCTACAACAAGTGGTGATCGATCTGGCGCAAAAAGTGTCCGATGCCCGCTTGGAGGTGCAGACGGACGAAAACGGCTGTATGCAGTTGTCAACGTCCACCTACAAAACGCTGCAAGCCGCCGACGAAGGCTTTGACGTACTGGCAAAAAAATATGACTTTTTGCGGGGCAGCACCTTCTGTGCCAAATCGGTGCAGTTGTCCCATTGGTGGTCATACACGGGTATTTCGGGGATGTATTTCCCGTTGCTCGGCGAGTCCAATGTCAACACCGACCAGGTGGATTGCTACATACCTGCCACCGCCGCTCACGAAATTGCCCACACCCGCGGCTTTGCCCGTGAGGATGAGTGCAATTTTTACGCCTATTTGAGTTGCTCTGTGCATCCGTCGGCGGATTATCGCTATTCGGGCTATCTGCTCGCCTACGTGCTGTGTTCTAATGCGCTTTATGACTATGACGAGGACCTTTGGCGTGAAACGCGCGCGTTTTTGTCTGACGGTGTAAAAGCGGATCTGGCGGCAAATTCCGACTATTGGAAACAGTTTGAAGGCCCGATCGAGGACGTGTCCACTTCGGTGAACAACGGCTTTCTCACTTCGCAAGGGCAAGAGCAAGGCGTACTCAGCTACGGCGAGGCGGTGCGGCTGATCGTGGGCTATTACCGCCAGCAGGGATTCGTTTCCCAAAACGGATAAAAAAGCAGGCTTTATGCGGCAAACCTGTTGCATAAAGCGGCGGACTGTGATATAATTTATCGGATATAGGATTCATTTTCAGAAACGGAGGGTGTGCGATGGATACTCGCCCTATCGGCGTTTTCGATTCCGGCTTGGGGGGGCTTACCGCCGTGCGCGAGCTGCAACGGGAATTGCCGCACGAGCATATCGTCTATTTCGGGGATACCGGTCGCGTGCCCTACGGTACGCGCAGTGCCGAAACGTTGCTTGAATATGCGGGTCAGGACAGCCGCTTTTTGCTGCGACAGGATGTGAAAATGATCATCGCCGCCTGCGGCACGGTCAGTTCTGTTGCCAAAGAGGTGCTTGATGAACTGCCCGTTCCCGCGCTGGGTGTGGTGGAGCCGACCGCCAAAGCAGCGGCAAAGGCGACCAAAAACGGGCGCATCGGCGTTATTGCGACGGCGGCGACCATTCGCTCGGGTGCTTTTGAACGTGCGCTTAAAGAGCTGGGCGATTACGAGGTGTTCACACAGGCTTGCCCGCTGTTCGTGTCCTTGGTGGAGGCGGGATGGATCGACCCCGACGATACCGTCACAAAGCAGGTCGCCGAGCGGTATTTGCAACCGCTCAAAGAGCAGAATATTGACACCCTGATTTTGGGTTGCACCCATTTTCCGTTGCTGTCACCCATTATCGACAGCGTGCTGGGCGGCAAGGTCACCTTGGTGGATGCGGGACGTGAAACCGCTTGCGCTTGTGCTGAAATATTGACGGCACAGGACGCTTTGACCGACCGCGTCGAAAACGGCGCTTGCCGTTTTTACGTCAGCGACCGCCCCGACGGCTTTGCCTGCGTGGCGGAGATGTTTCTCGGTCGACAGGTGGAGGATACCGTTTCCCGTGTGCCGATGGCGGTGCTGACCGAGCAGGAGGGTGCGCTGTGACCGTTTTACTGACCATAACAGGTACGCAGTGGGTCGACGGCGAGGCGGATACCGTCACGCAAAAGGTCACGGGCGCGCTTGACCGCGTGGCTGACGGCTGGAGACTTACTTATACCGATAACGGCGTGCCCGCCGTCCTGCATACGACGCCCGTGCGCGTCACACTCACGCGCGGCGAAGATGCCGCTTCGGCGATGGTGTGGGAGAAGGGCAAACGCCACACCTGCGAATATCAGACCCCCTATGGCGTGTTGCCGTTAGGGTTAACTGCCAAAAACGTTGCCGTTGCGCTGGATGATAACGGCGGCAAGGTGGTACTGGCGTATATATTAGATCAAAACGAGCAGCCCGTCTCCGCTAACACCTTGGAGATCGCGGTTGCTGTTCCTGAGAAAGGATGACAAACATTATGTCCACTTTGGTTGCTCAAACCGAACAAGAATTGCGTCGCGTGCTGGCGGATGCCGCGGCTTCGGCGGCGGCGGCAGGCGAACTGCCTGAGGCGCAACTGCCCGCTTACACCGTGGAGATCCCCGCCGACCGTAAAAACGGCGATCTGGCGGTCAACGCCGCGATGGTGTCTGCCCGCGCTTTCCGCAAAGCGCCGCGTGCGATTGCGGAGATCTTGCAAAAGTATTTGCAGCTCGACGGCACTTGCCTGGAGCGTGCGGAGGTTGCAGGTCCCGGCTTTATGAACTTTTTCCTCTCGCCCGCGTTTTACGGCGGTGTTGTGGAGGATATTCTCGACAAGGGCGCAGATTACGGTCGCTCGGATTTTGGCGCGGGTCAAAAGGTGATGGTGGAGTTTGTGTCCGCCAACCCCACGGGTCCGATGCATATGGGCAACGCGCGCGGCGGTGCGCTCGGCGACTGCCTGGCGGCGGTGCTGGACGTGGCGGGCTTTGACGTGGCACGCGAGTTTTACGTCAACGACGCGGGCAACCAGATTGAGAAATTTGCGCTGTCACTCGACGTGCGCTATCAGCAGATCTTCAAAGGCGAAGAGGCGGTTATACTGCCCGAAGACGCCTATCACGGCGACGATATCAAGGAACACGCCAAAGGCTTTGCCGCTTTGCACGGCGATAAATATATGGCAGAGGACGAGGCTGTACGCCGTGAGGCACTGGTGGCGTATGCGCTGCCGATCAATATTGATAAAATGCATCAGGATATGGCGAAATACCGCATCGTTTATGACAAGTGGTTTCACGAGTCTGTGCTGCACCAAGGCGGCGACGTGAAAGCGGTTATCGACCTGCTGACCGAAAAAGGTCTTACCTATGAAAAAGACGGTGCCGTGTGGTATAAAAACGCACAGGTACAGACCGACCGCCTGCTGCGCGAGGGTAAAACGCAGGAGGAGATCGACCGTCTGGAGCTCAAAGACGACGTGTTGGTGCGCGCCAACGGCAATCCTACCTATTTTGCGGCGGATATCGCCTATCACCGCAACAAATTCCTGCGTGGCTTCACCACCTGTATCGATGTGTGGGGTGCTGACCACCACGGTCACGTGGCGCGTATGAAAGGCGCGATGGACGCGCTCGGTTTGGACGGCGACCGCTTGGAAGTGGTGCTGATGCAGTTGGTGCGCCTGATGAAAAACGGTGAAACGGTGCGTATGTCCAAGCGCACGGGCAAAGCCATTCAGCTGGCTGATCTTTTGGACGAAGTGCCTGTGGATGCGGCGCGCTTCTTCTTTAACTTGCGCGAAGCCAACACCCAGATGGATTTCGATCTGGGACTGGCGATCGAGCAATCGTCCTCCAACCCTGTTTACTACGTGCAGTATGCGCACGCGCGCATCTGCTCTATCTTCCGCAACTTTGAGGCGGAAGGCATCGTGTGGAACCGCGACGAGGCAAACCTTGATCTGCTCAACGCGCCCGAAGAGCGCGAGCTGATCCGACTGCTTGCGGCCTATACGGGCGAAGTGGTGTCGGCGGCGACCGAGCGCGATCCCGCGCGCATTACCCGCTATTGTCAGGACGTGGCGGCGCTGTTCCACAAGTTCTACAACGCCTGCCGTTGCAAGGTGGATGACAAGGCGCTGATGCACGCACGCCTGTGCCTGTGCGCCGCGACGCGCACGGTGCTGCAGAACGTGCTGACGATGCTCAAAATCGACACCCCCGAATCTATGTAATTGAGGAAACCTTATGACCGAGATAACACAATTTGACCAACTGGATATCGGCGAAGAACTGCTGCGCGCGGTCAAGGAGATGGGCTTTTCGCAGCCCACCCCCATTCAGGCGCGCACCATTCCGTTGATGCTCGAGGGGCTGGACGTTATTGCCAAAGCGCCGACGGGCACGGGCAAGACCTGTGCATTCGGTATCCCGCTGATCGAGTGCCTTAATACCGCCTGTACGGATATTCAGGCGGTGGTGGTCTGCCCGACGCGTGAGCTTTGTCTGCAGATCACCGAGGAGTTGCGCGCACTGGCGCGGTTTCGTCCCGACGTGCGCGTGGTCGCTATTTACGGCGGACAACCCATCCGCAAGCAGCTTGACGCGCTGAAAAAACAGCCTCACATCGTGGTGGCGACCCCCGGTCGTCTGCTTGACCATATGGGGCGCGGCACGGCTTGGCTTGGCAACGTCTATACGGCGGTGTTGGACGAGGCGGACGAGATGCTCAAAATGGGCTTTATCCGCGACGTGCGCAAAATTCTCAACGCCACCCCCGCCGATACGCAGATCGTGATGTTCAGTGCTACCATTTCCCGTGAGGTGATGGACGTTTCGTGGGAATATCAGAACGCGCCTGAGGAGATCACGGTGGCCGCCGAGGGCGATGACCGCCCCGATATTGCACAGTTTAAGATGCAAGCGGAAGGCGGTGCGCGCGTGCAGGATATGCTGGATATCATCAAGGCGCTCGACCTGCACCGCGTGATGATTTTCGGCAATATGAAAGCTACCGTGCGCCAGTTGGACGACAAACTCCGCAAGCGCGGGCTTTCGGTAGATTGCCTGCACGGCGATATGCCGCAATCCCAGCGCAACCGCGTGATGTCGTCATACCGTGACGGCAAGCTCGAGATGTTGGTTGCCACCGACGTGGCGGCACGCGGCATTGACGTGGATGACGTGGAGGCAGTGTTCAACTACGATCTGCCTGACGAAAATGAGTATTACGTGCACCGTATCGGGCGTACGGGCCGTGCCAAACGCCACGGCGTAGCCTTTACCTTTTATTCTCCCGAGGACGTGTTCCGTCTGCGGGATATTGCCAAATATACCCGTTCCGACATCACCCCCTTCACGCTTAACGAGGCGCGCGTGCCTGTTCTGGAAGACGGCACGCCGATTGCGGCGATGTTGGAAGCGAAGGAGACCACTGTATGAGAGAAACGGCAAAGTCCGACGCGTTTGCCGAGGACAGACAGGAAGAATGGATCGTCGGGCGCAACGCCGTAGCTGAGGCTTTGCATGCAGGACGCGCGATCGACCGCCTGTTGGTGGCGAAAGGTGACCGCAACGGTCGCATCTTGCCGCTGGTGGCACAATGCCGTGAGCGTGGCATTCCGATAAAGGAAACGGATGCGCGCCGTCTGGACGAGCTGTGCGGCACCAACCATCAGGGTATCGCCGCGGTGGCGGCGTGCAAGGCGTATGCAACGGTGGAGGATATTCTGGCGCTCGCCGCCGAAAGGGGAGAGCCCCCCTTTGTGATCCTGTGCGACGAGCTGGAAGATCCCCACAATCTGGGCGCTATTTTGCGTACCGCTGAGGCGGCGGGCGCGCACGGGGTAATTATCCCCAAACGCCGCTCGGTGGGACTGACGGGCGCGGTCTACAAGGCGTCTGCAGGTGCTGTGGAATATGTACCCGTGGCGCGTGTGACCAACCTGACCGATACCATCCGCGACCTGAAAAAGCTGGGACTTTGGATCTATGGTTTGGATATGGACGGCGAAAACTGGTGTCAAACCAACCTGACCGGCGCTGTTGGCGTGGTGGTCGGCTCGGAAGGACACGGCATTGGCCGTCTGGTGCGTGAACAATGTGACGGTGTGTTGTCGCTGCCGATGAAAGGGCAGATAAACTCGCTCAATGCTTCGGTGGCAACGGGCATTGTTTTGTATGAGATCGCCCGCCAACGCGATGGACTGAAAGCGCACTGACGTAAGAATTTTGAAAGGGGGGTGTCGGTATGACCGATTCGTATGATTTAGACAGCATATTGGAGGAGGCGGCTGCGCGTAAACGGCAACGCGCGGAAGAAAAGGAAACGCAAGAGCCGAAATCCGAGGAACCGCCGGCGGAAGAAGTGTCGGCACCCACACCCGAAAAAGTATCTGAGCCCGCCGAAAAAGCGGTGCCGTTGGTGCCTGAAAAGGATGAAACAGAAACGGAGCCTGCGGCTGATGAGCCGACGGTCGTGATGTTGGCGGTTGCCCCGCAGGATACGCCTGCCAATAAGGAGGATGTGCCGACGCAGGTGATCGACCTGCCCGACCGTCACCGCCGACCCAATCCTGCGCCGCATCCAAAGGCTAACGAGCCGCAGGGCTTGGACGGGCAGATGGATTGGAGTGCACTGGGGCTGGAGCCCGAACAAGAAGAGGAACCGCCTCACGAGGTGTCTCCCGAGGATGTGCAAAAGTTTAAGGAAGCGCGTGCTGAAAAAGCCCGCACTTTCCGCCTTTCGGGGCTGGAGGAGGACGCGGAGCCCGAAGAGGAGCCTGCGCCCGAACCTGAAGTTCCGACGCTGGACGACTACAATACCTATGACGATGCCGAGACGGTGCGCGGTGATTTGGAATATCGCCGCGCAACGGCAACGATGTCTGCGGTACTCACCTCTCTGCTGGAGGGGTTGCTGGTCATTTTGGCGGCGACCACGCAGATATTGGGCTATCCTCTGTTTGAGCAGGGGACATATCTGATGATCAATGCGGCAATTTTGTTTGTGATGCTGTTGGTGGATCATCGTCTGACGGGCAGCGGTCTTGCCAATTTGTTGCGCGGTCGTCCCGACACCGCAACGGTGGCAGTATTGCCGTCAATTCCCGTGCTGATACACACGCTCTTGCAGCTGATGCACCTGACCGCGCCCGTGGCGGGTGATCAGGTATACGCATCCGTTGCGGGGCTCTGCCTGCTGGGCGGCACGATCGGTCGCTATTTGCAAGTCAAGCGTACGGCGGAAAACTTCCGCTTCGTGTCCTATGAAGGCGAAAAAACGGCACTCACCCGCGTGGAGGATGCCGCCGCGGCCAAGCGTATCGGACGCACCGCCGTGGCAGAGGGCGTGCCTTACGTGGTGCACGCGCGCACGACGGGCTTTTTGCGCGGCTTTTTGCGTCACGCCTATGCCGATGACCGTTTGGATGAGCAGATGCGCTTGTGGGTGACCACCATTTTGCTGGTCGCCGGTCTGCCGTCGGTGGTATATGGTCTGGTGCGCGGACAATGGTGGCTGGCGTTTTCTGCATTCACCGCCACCTTATGTCTCGTCTGTGCCTGTGCGCCGCTGCTGGCGTCGGGCGTGATCGCTTGCCGCACAGCGCGCAAAGCGTTGCGGCAAGGGGCTTTCATCTGCGGTTGGGAGGCGGCGGAGCAGTTCGGCGACACCGATGCCGTCACCGCCGATGCACAGGATATATTCCCGCCCGAAAGCTTGCAGCTGCACGGCATCAAGACCTTCCGCGGAGCGCGTATTGACGAAGTGATTATGGATGCCGCGGCGGTTTCTATTGCAGCGGGCGGTCCGCTTGCGGCTGTATTCCGTGGCATTATTACCGACCGCGTGGATATTTTGCAAGAGGTCGACACCTTGGTTTATGAGCAGGATATGGGCGTTTCCGGCTGGGTCGGCGGACGCCGCGTGCTGGTGGGTAACCGCCTGCTGCTCAAAAATCACGGCGTAGACGTGCCGTCAAACGCCTATGAGGAGCGCTATGCCGTGGACGGTCGCAAATTGGTCTATCTTTCCACGGCGGGCGAATTGTCTGCGATGTTTGTGATCAGCTATCTGCGCAATGACGAATTGGCAGAGCAGTTGCAACATTTAAGCCGTTGCCGTATGGATCTGATCATCCACTCCTGTGACCCCAACGTCACCGAGGAACTGGTCTGTGAAACGCTTGGGCTGGATAGCTATCGCGTGGCGGTGATGGACGCGCAAGCGTCGCGCGCCTATGTCGGGCTGGATGCGCAAACGGCAGAGGAAGAGGCCGTGCTGGCGACCGACGGTCGCTTGACCTCGATGGTTGCGGCGCTCGTTGGCTGCTTTGGTATGCGCGTGCGCTTTACGGTGGCGCGTGTGTGGATGTGGGCGGTCACGTTTTTGGCACTCACAGCGGGCGTGATGCTGTTGTTTGCCGCTGCCACCGTGCCCCCCGCACTCTTGCTTTTGGGCATCAGCGCGATCAGTTCACTGTTCAGCGCCTTCTTACCGCTGATGGCGCATTGACTCTACTGTTTTGTCAAATATGTCAAAAATCCCCGTTGGTAATTGTGCCGACGGGGAATTTTTTTACTTTTATATAAAAAAGGTTGCTTTTTTATAGCGGTAGTAGTATAATATACAAAAGATAACCACCAAAACAAATTTTTTTGGTGATTTCTCTACATTCTGCGCCATCATTCGCACAAAAAACACGGATGATGATGGAAAGGGGACCTTCCTGTGAAATCGTATAACGCCAAACATATCCGTAACGTCGCCTTGGTGGGCCATGCCGGTGCCGGCAAGACCTCGCTCGCCGAAGCGGCTTTTTACCTGTCGGGTCATGCCGACCGCCTCGGCCGCGTTGCCGACGGCAATACTGTTTGTGACTTTGATCCCGAAGAGATCCGCCGCAAATCCTCGGTCGCGACCGCGGTTTTGCCCGTTGAGTGGAAAGACGTTAAGTTAAACCTGCTGGATACCCCCGGTCAGTTCGACTTCGCGGGCGGTATGAGCGAGGGTATCCGCGCCGCGGGTAGTGCCGTCATCGTTATCTCCGGTAAGAGTGGCGTGGCAGTCGGCAGCGAAAAAGGCTTCGCGGCGGCGTCTAAAAAGGGCATCGCCAAGCTGTTCTTCATCAACAAGATGGAACACGAGCACGCCGACTTCTACAAAGTTTTCGAAAACCTGAAAACCACCTTTGGCCCGATGGTTTGCCCCATCGTCGTACCGCACGTGGTCGATCACAAGGTCGAGTGCTACGTCAACCTGCTGGAATACCGCGCCTATGCCTACAAAGACGGCAAAGCGACCGCCGTGCCGCTGCCCGATATGGGACATCGCTTGGAGGGCTTGCGCACCGCCATCTGCGAAGCCGTTGCCGAAACCAGCGAAGAACTGATGGAAAAATATTTCTCCGGCGAAGAGTTCACCCCCGACGAGTTGATTATGGGCTTGGCAACAGGCGTGCGTCGCGGCGAGATCGCACCCGTGTTCTGCGGCTCTGCACAAGAGCTGGAAGCGATCGATCAGTTGCTTAACGGCTTGATGTGGCTCGCCCCGTGGGCGGAAACCGTCGCGGGCGAGACCGGCGTCGATCCTGCGGGCAATGCCGTCGAGTTGAAGGTGAACGAAGACGCCGCTACCGTGGCCACCGTGTTCAAGACGGTTGTTGACCCGTTCGTCGGCAAGCTGCTCTATTTCAAGGTCATCAGCGGTAAAGTGACCGCCGATTCCACCCTGCTCAACATGCGTACGGGCGCCACCGAAAAGATCGGCAAGGTATTCTATGTGCGCGGCAAGAAGCAGGAAGAAGCCACCGCGATCGTCGCGGGCGATATCGGTGCCGTGGCGAAGCTTGCCACCACCAATACGGGCGACACGCTTTGCTCGCCCGTGCGTCCCGTGATGTTGCCGGGCGTGGCGTTTGATCGCCCCTGCCTGTCTATGGCGGTCTACGCCAAGAATAAGGGCGAGGAAGAAAAGGTCGCGCAAGGTCTGGCGCGCCTGTCCGAAGAAGATCCCACCATTTCGATGGATCAGAACACCGAAACGCGCGAGATGATCCTCTCGGGTCTCGGCGAACAGCATTTGGACGTTGTCGTGTCCAAGTTAAAGAGCAAATTCGGCGTGGACGTTATCCTGGAAGTGCCGAAGGTCGCCTATCGCGAAACTATCCGCAAAAAGGTCAAGGTGCAGGGCCGTCACAAGAAACAGTCGGGCGGTCACGGCCAGTTCGGTGACGTATGGGTGGAATTTGAGCCCTGCGATAGCGAAGAACTGGTGTTTGAAGAAGCGGTTTTCGGTGGTTCCGTGCCGAAGAACTATTTCCCCGCCGTTGAAAAAGGCCTGCGCGAGAGCGCACGCCGCGGCGTGCTGGCGGGCTTCCCGATGGTCGGCGTGAAAGCCACCCTCGTTGACGGCTCCTATCACCCTGTCGACTCCTCGGATATGGCGTTCAAAACGGCCGCCAGCCTGGCCTACAAAGCAGGCATCCCGCAGGCGTCTCCCGTACTGCTCGAGCCGATCGGTCTCTTGACCGTCACCGTCCCCAACGACGCCACGGGCGATATTATGGGCGACGTGACCAAACGCCGTGGCCGCGTGCTGGGTATGTCCCCGTCGGAGGAGAACCACGCGCTGACCACCGTCGAGGCACAGGTGCCGATGGCGGAAATGGGTGACTATAACACGATGCTGCGCGCGCTGACACAAGGTCGCGGCAGTTATCAGATGGTGTTCGACAGCTATGCCGAAGCACCCGCACAGGTTGCCCAAAAGGTTATGGAAAACTACAAAGCCGAAGACGACGAATAAATAATATGCCGCCGTAAAGCACTTGCTTTGCGGCGGCTTTTTTGCGCAAAAACGGCAAATCTGTAGAAAGTCACAAAAAATTATCCACATTTTTGTGCGTGACGGTTGCAGGTTGGAGAAAAAATTTGTTGACTTTACAAAGAAGTAACTGTATAATCAATTTAGGTATTCGTGCGAATGCCCTGTTTTGTCGTCCCCAAATTTGATGCAAACGGCGTTGTCACCGTTTACATAGCGTATCTAAAATATAAAAAGGAGGAAATACTTATGACAAAGCGTACCAAGAGAGCGCTGGTTAGCAGTGCACTGGCTCTGCTGCTCTGCTTCACCATGCTGCTCGGCACCACCTATGCGTGGTTTACCGATTCCGTGACGACTGTCAACAACAAGATCGTCGCCGGTAACTTGGACATCGAACTGTATTCTGCCATGCAGCCTGACGCGAATGCTGATCTGGCTTGGACTATGGTCGATGCCAACACCAACATCTTCGAGACCGGCACCCTGTGGGAGCCCGGCCATGTCGAAGTCGCCTATCTGTGGGCGGAGAACGTCGGCACTCTGGCTCTGGAGTGGGATCTGGCGATCAACATCGTCAACGAAGTCACCAGCACCAGCGTACTGGGTAACGATCTCGTGCTCTCCAGCTACCTGAAGGCTCAGCTGGTCGAGATCGACGCGACTGCTCCCGAGGCTTATGCTGATCGTGATGCTGCGAAAGCGGCTGTCACCGCCGGCTATGGCCTGACCTCTTACACCGGCGAAGGTGTCCTGAAGGCTGGCGAGACCAAGGCTTATGCCCTGATCGTCTACATGCCTGAGGAAGTCGGCAACGAAGCCAACTATGCTAAGGGCGCGGCTGTTCCCAGCATCGATATGGGTATCACCCTGCTGGCTACCCAGACTCCTTACGAGAACGACAGCTTCGGCAACGATTATGACGAGTTGGCCCCCTATGTTGAGGTTGCCACTTTTGATGAGCTGCAGAATGCGCTGAACACCGTTGGCTATGCGAAACTCACCGCTGATATCGATGCTACTCAGCTCACTCCTGCGAACGTGTCCTTCCAGATTCCGGAAGGCAAGAAGGCTGTTATTGATCTGAATGGTTTCACGCTGACTAATAAAGATGGCGGTACCCGCAACAACGCGGCTATCTATATTAACAGAGGCGCTGATCTGACCATTGAGGATTCTTCTGCGGCCGGCACCGGCAAGATCGTCGCTTCTTGCTATGGTATCTATGTCCAGCCCAACGCTAAGCTGACCATGAACGGCGGCACGCTCGATGTCAGCGGCAACGGCGTGTATGATTATGCTGTCGTTGTTTGGAATGGCAATTTCGTTATGAATGCCGGTACCATCAATGCGAACTGCGGTGTTGTTCCCTCCAACTATTGGAAGAACAACGGTGAAGCTGCTATGATCAACATGGTCACCATCGGTGAAAATGCTGTCATCAACGCGCTCACTATGGATTTTGATCTGAAGGACGCTTTGGACACCATCCTCGTCGACAACCGCTAATTACTACTGATCTTATTAGATCCAATCGAAGGGCGCAAGCGTAAGCTTGCGCCCTTTCTTTTTGCGGCGGCGCGTTGAGAACGTCGCGCCGTCGCCGTCCGCAGACGGCGATTCTTAACCTTCTCCGGTGGGAGAAGGTGGCACGCGAAGCGTGACGGATGAGGCGTCAGGTCGATGCAAAAACACCTCATCCACCAACCTTGCGGTTGGTCCCCCTTCCCCTGCTGGGGAAGGCAAGATAGGGAACGATGTCCACATCGTCCCGCAGGCTCTCCCTTTGGGAGAGCTCCCGCGACAGCGGGTGAGAGGGCGAAAAAACAGCGCGGGCGAACACAGTTCGCCCCTACAAATCCCGAAATTCCCTAAAAATTAACATCGTAGGGACGAACTGTGTTCGTCCGCAAGCCTAGACGGGTGAGGCGCAAAAAACGGACGACCAATGGTCACCCATACAAACACAATTACACCCTTGCGGCGTGACCGACAATCGTTAAATTTGTGGCTTTTGTCGAAAAATGCGAAAAATGTTTTCTGTTTTCAAGGGCGAAAAAAGGTAAATCGCCTTGACTTTGTAAGAAATCGGTGATAAAATCAAATTAGGTATTCGTGCGAATGCCCTGTTTTGTCGTCCCCAAATTTGGTGCAAACGGCGTTGTCACCGTTTACATAACGTATCAAATATGCAAAAGGAGGAAAATACTATGACAACGCGTACCAAGAGAGCGCTGGTTAGCAGTGCACTGGCTCTGCTGCTCTGCTTCACCATGCTGCTCGGCACCACCTATGCGTGGTTTACCGAT
>SVOU01000009.1 GCA_015066215.1 Oscillospiraceae bacterium
TTGCCGAGATGGGCGGCGTGTCGCTCATCACCGCCGACCACGGCAACGCTGACCGTATGCTCGCCGACCCCGAGGGTGACGCGCCCTTTACGGCGCACACCACGGCGCCCGTGCCTTTCTGCGTGGTGGGTTATCCCTGCACGCTGAAAGAAAGCGGCGGTCGCCTGGCGGATATTGCGCCCACGATGCTGACCATCCTCGGTAAGGATAAACCCGACCAGATGGACGGCGAATCGCTGATCGTCGGCTGATAAAGCTAAACAAAAAGACTCCCGATGCCAAAGCATCGGGAGTCTTTTTATTGTTGCAGTAGTTCGTCGGTCAGCCGCAGGATTTCGGGGGCGATGCGGGCGCGCTCTTTTTTCACAGTGCGATTATAAAGCGGGAAGGCGAGTCCCACAGGCACCGCGCCAACGATGCCGACGGGGATGCCGATCCACAACGCGGCGGCGCTTGACAGGCCGAGCGTTGCACCCAGATCGCTGAGTATCAAGCTCATACCCAGCCCCAAAACGAGCGCGCCGAGGATGCCCACGACGAGGGCGATAACTGTCGCTTTTTGGGTGACGGCGGCGTCCAAACGGCGCACCTGCGCCATTTTATCCTCGGTGGGGGCGGTATATTTTTCGCGGATGGCTTTGATCTCCGCCTGCTGTTTGGCGGAATAGGTATAGCGAAAAGGTGTTTGGTTATCCATTTGTATTCTCCTTTGTTATGCGTTTGATTTGTCTGGTTCCTTGTACGATCATGGCCACAGCCATCAAAATAATGCCGGCTGATACCACGCCACCGCTCGTTGCCAATATCACGCGGCGAAAGGTATCAGATGTGCTTTCACCACCGAAAGTCGCGAGCAGGGTCTGCGTCAACGTCAGCATAGATACGCACGCCGCCGCAAGGCTGATGGCTTTGGCCGCCGCATAGACGGGACTGTTGTGGCGGCGATAGCGGACAATGTTCACGATCGCCAGCGCCAATGCCGCGAAGGTATAGGCCGCCATCGCAATGGCGGTGATCCGGTAATGGCGGAAGGTGCGGTTTTGATATATCATCATCAACATCATGGCGGTGAGCGCCAGGTTGAGCAGTAAGAGCACTACACCGCAGGCGCGGTACTTGGCAAGTTCCTCCCGCATGCTCTCCCCCGCACGGTATCGGCGCGTGTGGCGCGTCAAAAACAGCCGCATGATCGCCAGCAGCGCGTAATAGCCTGCTATGCAGAAAAGCCAAAACGATTGATGATATACGCCCAGTCCCAGTTGCAAGGCAGCGTAGGCAATATTGAGTGCGAGAGAGCTATGCAGTGACAACCGCATCCGCCACGCCGTATCGGCAACCCACCGCTTGGCCCATTTGTTATTTTGTTTGAATGCCCGACAAAAGCGCACAAAAGTCGGCACGCGTGCGCAACATATCGTCAGGGTGTAGGTCGCAAGCACATAGACCGTTATAGACAGCGGCGACTGCGGCGGAAAATACAACAGTACATAAATCAATAGCAGTACCACTGTTGGCACAAGGGTTATGATGACGCCTTTGTGCGGGAAAAGTACTGCGCGAAAAAAGGCAGACCAACGCATACGTTAGGCCCTGCGGATCCTGACGGTGAAGGTGGAGCCTTTGCCGACTTCGCTTTCTACCCCGATCTCGCCGTTGGTGATATCTACGACGCGCTTGACCAGCGCGAGCCCCAAGCCGTTCCCCTGTGCCGCGTGGGAGCTGTCGCCTTGGTAAAATTTTTCAAAGATACGCGCGCCGACCTGTGGGGTCATCCCGCAACCGGTGTCTGCTACCTTGACCACGGCGTGGTGGGCGGTGGCGGTCAGGGTCACCGCTACGGTGCCGTCGTCGGGGGTAAATTTGAATGCGTTGGAAAACAGGTTGCTCCACACGAGAGCGAGCAATTCGGCGTCCGCTTTGACCGTCACGCCCTCGACGATGTCCGTTTCGAGCGTGATCCCCTTCTGCTCCCACGTGTTTTCATACGCCAGCAGGCAGGTGCAAAGCTGTTCACCGAGGTCAAACGTGGTGGTTTGGGGATAGATCTGCTGATTTTCCAGTCGATTGAGCTTCAAGATGTTGGTGACCATATCGGCGGTGCGGCGGGCGGCATCCACCACCCCTTTGGCATACGCCACCCGCTCTTCTTCGGGCAGGTGGGGCGTTTGCAACAGCGTACCGTAGTTTTGCATCACCGCGAGCGGCGTTTTCATCTCGTGGGACACGTTGGCGATAAAATCGGTGCGCAACGTTTCCACACTGCCCAGTTCCGCCGCCATTTTATTGAAGCAGTGGATGACTTCGTTGAAAGTTTCGTCGGTGGCGAATTTGCTCTGCGGCTGAATACGCACCGAAAAATCGCCTTGTATAATTTTGTCCGCCGCCTCGGTGATGCGCTTGACGGGGCGTCCGACCGTCAATTTGCGGCGTATGCCGTCAATGACGGTGAGCAAGAAACTTAAAAGCACCACGTTCCAAAAGGTGATTTTCGCGGCGGCGCTCAAATTGTCGTCGGTCAGCGTCACGCCCAACGTATCGGTCAGCACGGTCACAAACAGCATCGTGCAACAGGTGATGACGAAGGCGATGAGCAGAAAAAATATAAAATAGTGATTGAGCCAGCGCAGGACGGTTTTTATGCGGATTCCCTTTTTCATTTGACCACCGCCTTGTAGCCCAGACCGTGCACCGTCACGATCTCAAAGGCGGTGCAGTCGCCCAGTTTCTGCCGCAGTTTGGTGATATAGACGTCCACGGCGCGCGGGGTCGTGTCGGTGTCGGCATCCCAAAACTCGTCCATCAGCTGGGTCCGGGTGAAGGTCTTTTTGGGATAGGACAGCAGTTTGTAGAGGATCGAAAATTCGCGGTTGGTCAGCGCAATCTCCTCGCCTTGCCAATAGGCGGTGTATTCGTCGGCGTCCATCACGAAGTCGCCCAGTTCCAATTTGCGGCTGGCGGCAATTTTGGCGCGGCGCAACAGCGCGCCCACGCGCAAAAACAGTTCATCAAGGTCGATGGGCTTGACCATATAATCGTCCACGCCGATGCGAAAGCCGCGCTGTTTGGAGGCAATATCGTCGCGTGCGGTCATAAACAAGATCGGGATATTGTCGTTTTG
Organism: Oscillospiraceae bacterium; assembly: GCA_015066215.1. Taxonomy (GTDB): domain Bacteria; phylum Bacillota; class Clostridia; order Oscillospirales; family Acutalibacteraceae; genus HGM12789. The sequence continues at coordinate 3,119 of SVOU01000009.1, forward strand.
CTCCCTGACGTTGCGCGCAAAGGTGAAGCCGTCGGCGTCGGGCATCATAATATCCGAAATAATCAGGTCAAAGGTGTGGGCATAGAGCGCGTCATAGGCATCGTAGACACCGAGACAACCGACCGCTTCATAGCCGTTGCCGCTCAAAAACGTGCAGACGGTGCGGTTGAGCTCTTTGTCGTCTTCCACCACCAAGATCTTAAACATAGCGACACCTCCCGTGGGTTTTGATTCAGTATAGCATACATTTGTTAAAGTTTTGTTGCTGTTTTGCGGATTTTGCGGATTTTTACGCAAAAAGCGAGATGCCAAAATGCATCTCGCTTTTGTGGATCATTCGCCTTTTGCGGCGTCGATGCGGGCTTGCGCCTCTGCCTGACGCTGTTGCGCTTCGGCGATTTTTTCGTCGCGCTCTTTTTGCATCATTTCCTTGCGCTTGGCAGGCTTGCTCATCGCTTTTGCCTCTTCCCACTGTGCCTTGGACTCCGCTTTGGCGGCGGCAAACTGCGCCTTGTCCACTTCGTGCTGTGCCTTCGCGCTCTCTTTCATATCACGGAACGCATTTTTGAAAAATTCTCCCATTGTGTTCACCCTACTTTCATAATGTTATCGCTCAAAGCGAGAATGACCGATGCGTATTTCCGACGGCGTGCGCCGAGGATCTTTTTGTAGATGGGATAGTTGACAACCGCCGCCACCAGACCGACGGCACCGATGATGACGCCCCAGAGCATCGGGTTGACGATGCCGAGCGTGGCGGCAAGGTCGGTCATCACAAGGCTCATACCGGCACCCATAATCAGCGCGGCAACACTGCCGAACAGATAGGCGAACACGTTGGCGGGGCGTTTGACTTGGTTGTCCAGCACTTTGAGCTCGTCGAGCTCGGTGGGGGTTTTCTCTACGTACTGGGCGCGGATCTTGCTGACGAGAAATTCTTGGTCGGTTTTGTTCATTTGGATTACCTCTTTTCGTGTTTTGATGTTGTACACAGTTTACCCCGCCGATGTTTTTGGGTTGTTTGGGATTTGTTTGAGAAATATTAAAAAATCCCACCGCACGAAAAAAGTGGGTGGGATTTGAGTCTTTTTTGAGATGTCAGGACGGCGAGAGGGGGTGAAAATTCGAAAAGGTGAGGGTCAGCGGCGCAGACGGCACCGTCAGCGAGATGAGGTTGCCCGTTTCGGGGTCGGACACGAGGGTATATTGGTAGCCGTCCCATTCGCCCGAAAAGGACAGCCCGTCGGCGGTTTTTTCGCCGCCGTCGGTGAGTTTGGCAGCGGTATCCAGCACGTTGAGCAACAGCGGCATCACGGCGGCTTGGGGGATACTGTTGGCGTCGACGGTGGCGGTGATGCCGTGCATGGCGGCGGTGAGGGATTTGCCGTCCCACGCGAGCGTCAGCCCCGACAGGGTGGCGGGGTCTGTCACGGTGAGGGTGAGACTTTTTCCCGTTTCGCGCCGCAGGTCGCCGACGAAGGCGAGACCGTCATAGTCGGCGGTCACACGGCAGGAAAAGCCGTCTGTGGTGGGTGGTTGCGGGGCGTCTGCCGTGGCGGCACAACCGCCGACAAGCAAAAACACAGCCGCAAAAGCACAGACCAACCACCGTTTCATATTGTTGCCCCCTTGTTATCTCCCCCACGCCAGAAACAGGTCGCACAGGGTATCGATGACGTCAGAGGGCAGCAACGCGGTGCGCGAGCGTTTGGCGGCAGCCATATCTGCCGCCGCGCCGTGGATATAGACGCCGTAGACGGCGGCGTCGGCGGGCGATAAGCCTTGTGCCAGCAGACTGCCGATGATACCTGCCAGCACGTCGCCGCTACCGCCCGTTGCCAAGCCGTCGTTGCCCGTGGGGTTTTCCCACAGGTCGCCGGCGGGCGTGGCTATCAGCGTGCGGTGCCCTTTGAGCACCGTCACCGTACCCGTTTTAAGGGCGGTTTTGGCGGCAAATTCCACGCGGGCGGCTTGCACCTCGCTTGCTGTCACGCCCCAAAGCCGCGCCATTTCGGCGGGGTGGGGGGTGATGACCGTGGGTGCTGTCCTCTCTGTGGATAGTATATGCAACGGTGTCATATTTATGCCGTCGGCGTCCAGCACCACGGGGCGGGCGGTGTCGCGCAAGACGGCGGTGGCCATATCGCGCGTGTTGGCGCCCCGCCCCATTCCACAGCCGACGACCAGCGCATCGGCGGCGGCAAGGCGCGCGCAGAGCGTTTTCCACGGGTTATCTGCGGGCAGCGGCGTATAGACCGCTTCGGGAAGCGCGGTTGCCAGAATGGGATAGATGCTGTCGGGAACAGCCGCTTCTGCCAGCCCCACGCCGCAACGCAGGGCGGCTTTTGCCGCCAAAAGCGGCGCGCCCGCCAACCCATAGCTGCCGCCGACGATGAGCAGGCGACCGAAGGTGCCTTTGTGGCTGTCGGGCGCGCGCGGGGGCAGGGCGTTTTTGACTTGGTTTTCGGTGATGACGGTGGGTTGCATAAGGTTCCCTCCCCTATAACAAAACAGCCGCCCAAACAACACTGTCGGGCGGCCGAAATCATCAGACGTCGTATTTGCGACCGCATTCACGCTCATTCGGCGTTGCCGCCGTGTGACCGTCTTTCTTGCTGCGGGATGTCATATTTGCGGCTGAGTTCCAACTGCAACAGGCGGGGCAGAGCCGCGTTGAAGGCGGAAAGCACCCGCTCGTTGGGGGTGAACACCACCAGCGTGTGACCGTTTTTCTTACTGCGATAGGTGAAAAACCACAGCTCCTCCTCATAGAGCGAGGGGGCGGCAATCACGGTGCGGTCAAAGGGTTTGGCGGCGATCTGCGCGTCAAATTTGCCCGCGGTTTCGATTTTTTCACCGTTCACCGACACCAGACGCTTGCGCTTGCGCTGTGCAATAATTTCGTCCACGTCGATACTGCCGTTGGTGATGCAATATTCATATTCGCGGTTGCGGTTGGTGCTTATCCACCAAGCGCCGTAGCCGCCGCCCGCGAGAATAGCCAACGGCACCAGCGGGCCGAGCAGGGGGAGCAGGAAAAATACTGCCGCCGAGCCGACGATGAGTACCGCCAGCCACACCAACACGGTGATGGCAATATCCTTGCCCTCTTTTTTCTTGCGGACGATCTGTTCAACGAAAATATCCATGGCTTTTTAGCCTCCTGTGCGTTTTCTATATTATACCAATAGTATGGGTCAAAAGCAACGGCGTTAACTGTAAACAATCGGTAAATTCAGCGGAAATAGACCCATTCGTCGGCGGGCTTGTCCGCCTCTTGCATGTCGGTCACGTAAAGGACGGGACCGACCTCGCCGTAAACGGCGTGATGCTCCGCCATCAGCGTGCCGACCGCGCGATAATAGGTGCGGTTTTGGGGGGTGACGCCCGCGGGGGCAAAGGCGGGGAAGCCGATGAGGCTCGCGTCGTCGGCACAGCAGGTGACGGCGATGCGCCCTGCCACGAACTGGTCGTTCGGGAGTTTCGGCGAGCGCATAGAGAGCATACGCAGAGAGATCTGCTTGCCGTGATATTTTTCGGGGTTGTCCATACAGTCCATATAGAGCAGACCGAAATCCTCGTCCTCCACCTCGATGACCTCGGCGTCCATATCAAAGGGCAACGGGTCCTCAATGTCGTCGATCTCGGTGTGACCGCCGATGTATTCATAGAGAATTTGCGCCCGACGGTTGACGCCGCGCACCAGTTGGTGCAGTTTCATCTTGTCGGTGGCGGCGGTCACGCGGTTGAACGCCACCATTTCGCTGGCGGCGATCTTGTCGGCGACCAGTTGACGCATATTGCTGTCGTAAAGATCCATCGTGGTGGCGTCTGCCATCATCATCACCTGATAGAGCTGCCACGATTTGGGCATCGCCTGTTGCAGGTCGGACAGCAGCCACATACCGTTATATTCGATGATGACGCGCTGGGCACGACTGCGTTTGTAGAGATCCTCGAGGGTGCGGTAGTCCCACTGCTCCTTTTCGGTGAGCGAAACTATCTTCACCTGTCCCTGCACGCGAGACAGGTCGAGTTCACACTCGCCCTCCTCCGCCAACAGCAACAGCGTGCGGTCTTTGTTATTCTGGAAGCGGTCATCCTCCAAGGCGTTTTGCAGGAAGGTGGTTTTGCCGCTATCCAAAAAGCCTGTAAACAGATATACGGGAACGGGCATTGGTTGTCACTCCTTACAGACCAAACAGTTTTTCAAGTGCCGCCTCATCAAGATGCGCGCCGATGACGCACAGGCGACCTGTATAGTCGGCACCGCCCGCGCGCACGTTGTGCTCGGCGGGGACGTAGTCGAAATGGATCCAGCTGCCGTCGGCGGCGGGCAGAATACCTTTGGCACGCAGCACCTGTCCATAGTCGCCGCTGTCCAGCGCGGTCAAAATATGCTTGATCTCGTCGGTGGTGTAGCGGCGGGCAGTTTCGCGCCCGAAGGAGCCGAACACCTCGTCGGCGTGGTGATGGTGGTGATGCTCGTGATCGTGGCAGCCGCAGTCGCAATCGTCATCGTGGTGATGATGGTGGTGGTGCTCGTGGTCGTGGCAACCGCAGTCGCAATCGTCATCGTGGTGATGATGGTGGTGATGCTCATGCTCGTGGCAACCGCAGTCGCAATCGTCATCGTGGTGATGATGGTGATGGTGCTCGTGGTCGTGGCAACCGCAGTCGCAATCGTCATCGTGGTGATGATGATGGTGGTGCTCGTGGCAACCGCAATCGCAGTCATCATCGTGGTGATGATGGTGATGCTCGTGGCACGCTTCCAGCAGTTCCTGCTCAAAGGCTTTGTCCTTGGACATAGCTTGCGCGAGCTGTTCGCCCGTCAGCGCATCCCACGGGGTGGTGACGATGGTCGCTTTGGGGTTTTGGGCGCGCACCACCTCAATGGCGGTCTGCAATTTTTCGTCGGTGATATTGTCGGTGCGGCTGAGCATAACCGTCGCGGCAGAGGCGATCTGGTCATTGAAAAACTCGCCGAAATTCTTGCTGTACAGGCGGCATTTGGTGGCGTCTGCCACGGTCACCAGCCCGTCTATATGCAGGCGGTCGTCGCCGACCTGCTCAACGGCGCGCACGACGTCGGACAGCTTGCCGACGCCCGACGGCTCAATGAGAATACGGTCGGGGGCATAGGTGTTCAGCACTTCCGTAAGCGCCTTACCGAAATCGCCCACCAGCGAGCAACAGATACAGCCCGAGTTCATCTCGTTGACCTTGATACCCGCGTCTTTGAGAAAGCCACCGTCGATACCGATCTCGCCAAACTCATTCTCGATCAGCACAAGCTTTTCGCCCTGCCAGCACGAGGTGAGCAGTTTTTTGATCAGCGTGGTCTTGCCTGCGCCGAGAAATCCCGAAAAAATAGTCACTTTGGTCATTACTTTTGCCTCTTTTCCGCTATTTACACCACGTCGCGCATAGACACGATGTAGTAGCTGTCCTCATATTCCTGCAAGGTGTATTCCTGCACGATGCCCGCGTCTTCTATCGTCGGCTCGATGCGGTTGCCGCGCTCGTCAAACTCACGCCAGCCCGAAACATAGCCCACCTTGACGGTGACGGTGCCAAACCACACGCTCATATCGTCATAGACGATGTCGAAAAAGCTCTCGCCCGCGTCTTGCGGCAGGTGATAGACCTTGTTTTCTTTGTCGTAGGAATAGGTGTAGCTTAAGCCCTCTTCGCCGATGGTGTGGTGATAAGGGGTGGCGTCGGGACCGAACAGAAAGGCGTAGGCTTCTTCGACCTCTGCGACAGGCACGAGCATACGCCCGAGGTCGTCGAGCTCGTAGCTGCACTCCATATCGTTTTCGCGCTCCTGACGGATCTGCTCTTGCACCGTCACGTGATAGAGCGCGGACAGCAAAATGGCGTCCTGCTCGGTTTCGTTGACGTCCTCAAAGGCGGTCGGCGAGCAAGCGGTCAGCGAGGACAGCACGTGCGCCACCTCGTCCAGCTGCTCGGCGCGGCGCGCCTGCACGCTTTGTGCGATAAAGATGAACATCGACACCACGCCAAACAGCGCAAAGGCGATGGTCACAAAGCCCAAAAACGCCACGCTGCGGCGTTTGCCCGCGCGGGACGCGGGGGCGTTGTTTTCGGCGGCGGGTTCCTCATCGTGCCTTGTCGCAAGCGGGGGGCTGTCGATAATCTCTTCCGTCACGGCGGTTTCTTGGGGTTCGGTCTCGGTCACGGGAATCGGCTGTTCCTTTTTCCAGTCACTCACAAGCTCACGTCCTTTCTATCAATCGGAAACGGTCTGTTTGTTCACGGTGAAAGCGTCAAAGCCCACGGGGCCGTTGTCGGCACCAAAGCCCATACCTAAGCACAGCCCGTCGCACAACTGCGCGGCGGTGAGGGGAACGTTGGTGGCGACCACGGCGGCTTCGGCGGCAACGCCAAAGCGGCGGGCGGCCTCGCAGCTGTCGGTGAGCAGGGCGGCAATATGCCCCTGTCCGCACACCTGTGTGAGCGCCAGCGCTTGGTTGAGACTGTCGACCAGTCGCACGCGCAAGCGGTCGGGCGCGGCGGCAAGCCAGTCGGTTTCGGTGGATATATTCATCATCGCCGCGGCTTCCTCACAGCCCGTGAGGGTGAGTTTTTTGCTGTCAGCGGCGTCTTTGAGCAACGGTAGCAGGGCGGTCGCCTGATGGCGGTTGACGAGCAACAGCTCGCCCGCCGTCGCGGCAGAGGCGGTTGCCCAATCGAGTGCCCATTCCACCGCGCGCTCAACCGCCACGGTATCGTCGGTATACGCCGTCACGCGGGGTTGTTCCACGCGTGTGAGCGGCAGACGGGTGGCGGGCAGCGGCAGAGGATAGGTATCATCGACGAACAGTTTTTTGAGCGGTACGCCGTCTGTGAGCATATCGACGGGCGCGTCGGTGGCTTGCACCACATCGACGGGCAGACCCGCTTTTTGCAGGCTTTGCCGCCAAAGCTCCACGCCCAGTTGCATAGCACCGCCAAAATCGTTATCGATGCCGACGACAACGGCGTTGCCCGTTTTGATTGCCAGCGCGACCGCGCGCATCACCCACAGCGGGCGGGTGCCGCACAAAATGCCGACCGCGCCCAAGGGGGCTTTGACGGTCTGCAAGCGGGTGCCGTTTTGGGTGTGGGTGCCGCCGTTGGAGGCACCGATGGGTTCGGCAGACAGCGAGAGGTCAAAGATATCGTCGGCGGCGGTTGCCAGCTCCTGCTGGGTGGTAATAGCCGCCGCGCGACCCGCTTTGCACGCCGCGGTCACGTCGTCAAACTGGGCGGCGCGCCATTCCTCGCTGTGCTTTTCCAGCAGGCGGGCGACTTCGTCCAGCGCGGCATCTTTGCGCGCCGACGGCGCTACCGCCATCAGCCGTGCCGCCAGCGCGGCGCGTTGCCATATTTTTTCTTGGGTGTTCATAGGAAACCCTCCCGAAAAGGTCTTTTAGGCTTTTTGTGCCAGCACTTCGCCGATGCGGCGGTTGATCGCGTCGCGCAGACCGAGCATCAAGCTGTCGGACATCGGATAGCTGTCAAAGGTGAAGCGGCTGCCCGTGGTGGCGAGCAGATCGAGCACCTCCTGTTTGGAAGTGAGTTGTGCGAGCAGTTGACAGGCGCGCATATCCTGCAAGCCGTCGGCAAACACCATCTGGCGCAGGGACGGCCACGGACCGTCGGTGCCGGGATAGACGATGAAGGTGTCGCCCGAGGGGAACACCGCGGCGCCCTCGATCTCGGGGACGGCGGTGAAGGGGTCGACCACGCAGGTGGAGCCTTGGCTGTACCAGAAGTTGTGTCCCCACTGCAAGAAGCCGTCCACGTCGTTGGCAAACAACTGGAAGCCCAGCGCACGCGTGCGGCGCGAGGGCATCGCGGTGAAACGGTTGGAATAGGTACCCGTCGGGCCGCAACAATAGTACACCCACAGCGGGTCTACCTTGTTGTCGATAAACGGTTGCGCCGCGCCCGTGCTGACGAAGGGGCGGTCGATCAGTTTTTGCTCGTAGAATTCATAGTGCGAGAGCGCGTCGGTGGTGCGGCAGCCTTCCAGCAGGTAGGCAGCACCCTCGCGCGCCGCGATATAGGCGTCGATATTGGTGTCGTTGGGCTCGTCGGAGAAGTGGAAGTAGGAGATCTCTTCCCAGCCGTTTTTCTGTAAGAAGGCGCGCAGGGCGGGGAGCATTTGTGCCAAAAAGGAGCGATATTCCGCCGACACGCTTTCCACGTCCCAGCCGAAGATACGCTTGTCCCCCTCGTCGGTGTGGGCGAAGATCTTGGGGGTGGCTTTGGCACCCCATTGGGTGAACAGGTGGGGCATTTCCAGCTTGGTGAAGCCGCACGCAAGGGCTAAGCGGATAAACCGCTCGACCTGCGAGAAATCAAAGGTGTAGGTGCCGTCTTTAAGCGTAATGTCCAAAAGCTGGACGGTGGGACGCTCGCCGCCCACGGCGGTATCCAGCGGCGGGGTGTAAAGCGGCACGTAGAGCATCGTCTGGCCAAAGGCGGTGGCGTTGCGGAAGAATTTTTCCAGCAGCGTCCAATGCTGTTCGCCAAAGGTGGGGATCTTGTAATAGGCGGCGATGCAGTCGGTGTGGAACCAGCAGGTGTAGGTAAGCGTTTGCGGCGGCAGCATGGCGTCGATCACGGTCAGAACGCATCGCTCCGCTTTGCCGTCCACCGTCACGGTGACGGGATAGTCACCCGCGGGCAGATCGCCCTCGACGGTGAGCCACAGGCTGTTATAGCCCTTTTGGGCGGGGAAAACGTCCCCCTCCAAGGGATAGAGCACGTCGGGATATTTGCCGGGGGTGGTGCGCAGCACGTCGGGGCCGAGGGTGCTGTCGGGCATACACAGGCAGTTGACCTGCACCTCGCCCACGCGATAGGCCTTGATGGGCAGAGCGGCGTCGACCGACACGGTCACGACGCCCGCTTCTGCGCGGTAGAACACCGATTGGAACGAGAACCGCTCGTTTTTGAGCAGCGTCGCTTTGGTCAGCGCGACGCCCACGGGCGGCTCATCGGAAAAAACTTTTGTCAAAGAATGAAACAGCATATATTTTCCTCCTCAATCGGATTCGTTTACAAAATGTATCAGCCAGCGGTGCAAAGCGGGAATATCCTCCACCACCGCCGCCGCGCCGGCATTTTCCAATTCTTCTCGACTGCCGTAGCCGTACAGCACCCCCACACAGGGGATACGGTGGCAGGCGGCACCCTCCACGTCATAACAGCGGTCGCCCACCATCACCACGCGGTCGGCATCGGTGACGCCCATCTGCGCGAGCGCATAGGCGATCACGTCTGCTTTTTTGACCCGCGTTTCGTCCATGGTGCTGCCGCACATATAGTCGAAATAGGGAGCAAGTCCGAAATGTTCCAATATTTTTATCGCATAGATCTCAGGCTTTGAGGTCGCCATCGCGACCACCGCGCCCGCCTCTTTGAGCGCGGCGCACAAGGATACGATGCCGTCGTAGGCTTTGTTTTCCAGCATCCCCTTGGGGTCGAAATAGTCCCGATACCAGCCGAGCATTTGATAAGCGGTGGCGTCGTCCACGCCGCAGACCGCTTTATACTGATCGACGAGCGGCGGTCCGATAAAACTTTCCAGCACCGCGCGGGACGGAATCGGCACGCCCGCTTTTTGCATCGCGTACACCACGCCGCCGATAATGCCTTCGGCGGGGTCGGTCAGCGTGCCGTCCAGATCAAACAACACGCACGCGCGTCCTTTTTTTGTCGCTGACACGGGCGTCGCCCCTTTCTTGTACATATACAGATACAGTATAGCATTTTCCGTCACAAAAAACAACCGTTTTTTGTGCGGCGGCGGGGATAAATCGGCGGACGGCGGCAAAAACTAATTCACGCAAGATTTCCTTTGGAAAAGGAGTGGGACGAATGGAAAATCCCGTGGCTTTCGGGGCGACTTTTGACCGCAACCGACGGCTGGCACGGCAGATTTTGCACACCGACCGCAGTACCGATATGGTGGAGCGCGACGTGCTCATCGGCGGGCGGGAAAGCGTGCTGTTTTTTGCCGATGGGCTGGTGCAGGGGGACGTGCTGGAAAAAATTATGGAGTTTTTGCTCAAGCTCACCCCCGAGCAGTTGCCGTCGGATATGACCGCCGAGCAATTTGACAAGCAATTCGTCACCTATATCGAGGTGACGCGACAACGCGAGCTTGCCCCCTTTGCGCTGGATATTGCGATGGGGCGGGTGGGATTGCTCATCGACGGCTTTGATGAGGCGATACTCATTGAGGTGCGCGACTATCCCGCACGCAGTGTGGATGAGCCGCAGGATGACCGCGTACTGCGCGGACCGCACGACGGGTTTGTGGAGACGGCGCTGTTTAACACCGCGCTGATGCGGCGGCGTATTCGCGACCCGCGCCTGATCAACACGGTGATACAGGTGGGTACGCTCTCGCACACCGACGTGTTTATCAGCTATCTCGACGGTGTGTGCGACCAAAAGCTTGTGGACAAGGTGATGAAACTGCTGCAAAGTATCGACGTGCCCAACACCACGATGGCGCAGGAGAGCATCACCGAATGTTTGGTGCGCCGTCAATGGTACAACCCCTTCCCCAAGGTGCGGTTTACCGAGCGGCCCGATGCCGCCTGCGCCGCGATTGCGGAGGGGCGGGTGGTGGTGACGGTGGACAACACCCCTGCCGCGATCATTTTGCCGACGGCGCTGTTTGATTTCGTTCAGGACACCAACGACTATTATTTTCCCCCGCTGGTGGGCAGCTATCTGCGGTTTGTACGCAACGTTATCTTTTTCACCACCCTGTTGCTGACACCTTTGTGGTATCTCGCCAACCAATATGCCGACAAGTTGCCCGAGTGGCTCAGCTTTATCCGCGTGGACTCCCCCACGCCCGTGCCGCTGTTGGTACAGCTGATTATCGTGGAGTTGATCGTCGACGGGCTGAAGCTCGCGTCGCTCAACACGCCAAACTCGATGAACAACGCGTTTGGACTCATCGGCGGCTTGATCTTGGGTGAATTTGCGGTGAACGTGAACCTATTCTCCCAGCAGGTGCTTTTGTGTATGGCGTTTGTTGCGGTGGCAAACTTTACCCAGCCCAATTTTGAGTTGGGATATGCGTTCAAGCTATTCCGCTTGGTACTGCTGTTTTTGGTGGCGCTGTTCGGGATATGGGGGCTTGTGGGCGGCGGTGTGCTTTTGGTGGTACTGCTTATCACCACCCACACGCCGACGGGACACAGTTATCTTTACCCCGTTATCCCCTTTAACAAGGACGCATTTTGCCGTCTGTTGTGGCGGCGACCTATTCACAAGGATAACAGTTGATGGAAAGGAGTAAAAATATGGCTGACAAAAAAGATCATATCGTGCGCACGGGGCGTCGCCCGTTGCCGCCGAAGGTGCTGCGCGCGGCATCGGTGATGCACGAGCAAAGTGAACACGAAGTGCCGTCCGACGTGAACGGCAGTTATACCGGCAGTCCGCTCGGGTTTGAGGTACCCGAACAGGACGCCGACGATTTGTAAATGAGAAAAAAGCCGCCCGTTTGGGCGGCTTTTTTGGTTTAGGATGGGATTTCACACGCTATCATAATATTCATGTTCGCCTGTGCGGCGGGCACACCCTTTCTTTGCGAAAAGAAAGGGTGCAAAGATTCGTTCGGGGGCAACCCTTTCGATGGGTTTCCCCCGAAACCCCTTTCCACAGACGACCAAGGGGGTGACCACCCCATTGGATCCCATTCAGGTCTTGCGCTGATATACAGGTAGGATTTGTGCAGCCGTCAGGTTCGTGCGAACCGTTTAGCAATTCTTTCATTCGTTATTTGCTTTTCTCTCTCATTCCCCGAACACGGTTTCGATGCGGCGGGGGCAGGCGGCGGGGGAATAGACCCAGCGGTCGATATGCCCTTCGCTGATGAAATAGCGGGGCGGTTTTGGCGGCGGGGCGGTGTCCTGTGCGTCGATGATGATGAGCTTGAGCTTCATCTTTTCGGGCAGAATGCTCTTGATATACACCCCCGCGAGCTGTCCCGTTTTCACGCCCTCGCGCGGCTCGGCGAGCCCTGCGAGATTGGGGGTCAGCTCCACGAATATGCCATAGTCCTCCACCGAGCGCACGACACCCGCGACGGTATCGCCTGCGGCAAAGTTGGCGGCGTTTTCTTCCCACGTGCCGAGCAATTCCCGCTGGGACAGGCAAAAGCGGTCGCCGTCGCGTGCGGTCAGCACCACGCGGATATCCATACCCACCGTCAAACGGTCGGCGGGGTGGGAGATGCGGCTGACCGAGATGCCCGCAATCGGCAACAGCGCCGACACGCCGCAACCGATATCGCAAAACGCGCCAAACGGTTCGAGCCGTGTCACCTTGGCGGCGAGAATATCCCCCGCGCGCAGGCGGTCGAGATGCTGGGCGCGGCACAGCTGTTGGGCGCGGCGGCGGGATAACAGGGCGAGCGGCTTGCCGTTTTCGCCCGTGACGATATCCTGCACCGTGAAGGATACGGGCTTTGACACGCGCGAAAGCAGGGCGATATCCCGCGTGGTGCCCTCTGCCACGCCGAGCGCGCCTTCGTCGCGCGGGATGACCCCCGTCATACAAGGTAGGTCGACGTACAAATTGTGGGCGGCATCACAACGCACCGCGCGCGCTTCCAGCCGCTGCTCCTCGCGCATAGCGGTGACGAGCCCGCTCACCGTCGCCATCGCGGTCTGGTTGGCGGGGGTAAACATTAAGCCGCCTTCGGGTAAGTATCTGTTCATTTTCACAACCGTTCCTTTCCTTATAACCTGTTATCACCCTATGCGCCGACAGGCGGGATTATACCCGTCGGGTTGCATTGTCCTTTGGCTTGTGGTATACTGTTTGTATCCAAAAAAAGGGGGGCGGACGATGAAATTATCCACCTTGTGCTATATTGAAAAAGAGGGGCAATATCTGCTCCTGCATCGGGTAAAGAAAGAAAATGACGTCAACCGCGACAAGTGGATCGGGGTGGGCGGCAAGTTTTTGGAGGGCGAAAGCCCCGAGGAATGTCTGCTGCGCGAGGTCAAGGAGGAAACGGGACTTTCCCTCACTCGCTGGCGTTTTCGCGGCATCGTCACCTTCGTCTGCCCGCCGTGGCCCGTGGAATATATGCACCTTTACACCGCCGACGGCTTTGAAGGCGAGGTCGGCGAGTGCGACGAAGGGGTGCTGGAATGGGTGGACAAGCAAAAGGTGTGCGACCTGCCTATCTGGGAGGGCGACCGCTTGTTTTTGGCGCGGCTTAGTCAGGATGCACCGCCCTTTTCGCTGAAACTGGTGTACGAGGGCGACCGCTTGGTAGAGTATACCTTTTTTGGTGAGTGAAAAAAGCCGAAATTCAGCAAATTTACGCTTACATTTTGAAAATATTTATGTTATAATGATACCAATGCAGCGTGTGGGTGTTTTCGCCGTAAGTCCGGTTGCCCACACGCGCTTTTTGTTTTTATGGGCTTTGGCGTTTTTTAACAGGAGGCACAATATGTTTACAGTTGGCGACTGCCTGCTTTACGGCGCGGTTGGCGTTTGCACCGTAAAGGAGATGCGGCGTGAGAAGATCGGCGGTCAATGGGATGATTACGTGGTGCTTGAACCGGTGTTTCAACGAAACGCCACCGTTTTGGTGCCTATGAGCAACGAAAAACTGGCGGGCAAGATGCGCCCGCTGTTGACCGAGCAAGAGATGACGGCGTTGCTGGCGACACTCCCCGCGGTTGACGACACGTGGATCTTGTCGGAAAATGAGCGCGCGGCGTCGTTTCGCGAGGCGGTGCGCTCGGGCGATCGCGCGCGTTGGCTGTGGCTTGTGAAAACGATACATCGCCGTCAGCAGGAGCTCGTTAGCTCGGGACGGCACTTGCGCTCGTCCGATGCGGTGATATATAAGGAAGCGCAGTCTCTCCTTGGCGGTGAGATCGCACTTTTGCGCGGTATTACCCCCGAAGCGGCGCAAGAGCTGCTGCAAGGGTTGCTGGAATAAACAAATCCCCCGCAAAGCAAATGCTTTGTGGGGGATTTTTTTGCCATTGACAAGCGGCAAAAAGGGTGATATACTGTCACTTGTTCAGAACATTTGTTCTTATTTTTGAGGGGGTGGCGATTTGGAGCGGATCATTTTGCACTGCGATATGAACAATTTTTACGCTTCGGTGGAATGCCGCCGCGACCCCTCTTTGCGTGGCAAGCCCGTGGCGGTGTGCGGCTCGGTGGAGGAGCGGCGCGGTATCGTGCTGGCGAAAAACGAGTTGGCAAAGGCGTGCGGCGTGACCACGGGCGAAACGGTGGGTTCCGCCAAATATAAGTGCCCGCAGCTGGTAACGGTCAGCCCGCATTTTGACCTTTATGCCGCCGCATCAAGGCAGGCGCGGGAGATCTACGGGCGGTTTACCGAGCAGGTGGAGCCGTTTGGTATGGACGAGTGCTGGCTGGACGTGACCGCATCGACGGCGTTGTTCGGCGACGGCGTGACTATTGCCGACACGCTGCGGCAGACCATCAAGGAGGAGTTGGGACTGACCATTTCGGTGGGGGTGTCCTTTAACAAGATATTTGCGAAGCTCGGCTCTGACCTCAAAAAGCCCGACGCGACCACCTATATCCCCCGCGAAACCTTTCGCGAGCAACTGTGGGGGTTGCCTGCGGCGTCGCTGCTCGGCGTCGGCAAGGCTACCGCCGAGCAGCTGCGGCGGTGCGGCATACACACCATCGGGCAGTTGGCAAAGGCTGACGCGCGCTCGCTGCGCTATCAGCTCAAAAGCCGCGCCGATCAGCTGATCGCCTATGCCAACGGGCAGGACAACGATCCTGTGAAAACCTGCGATATGAAGGTGCCCGCCAAGTCGGTGGGGCACGGCATCACCACCCTGCGCGATCTGGTGTGCAACGACGAGGTGTGGCCCGTGGCGTTGGAACTGACGCAGGAGATCGGGCACCGCTTGCGTGTGTACGGGCAAAAGGCGGGCGGCGTGTCGATTGCCGTGCGGGATAACGATCTGCGGGTGCGGCAATGGCAAAAAACGCTTGACTCCCCCACTTTCAGCCCATTTGTGCTGGCGAAGGAGGCGTTTGCGCTGTTTGCGGCGTCGTACGATTGGAAGCGCCCCATTCGCGCGGTGACGGTTACCGCTATCAACCTATCCGATGCGGCGATCCCTACGCAGTTGCAGTTGTGGGAGGATACCGCTCACAGCGAGCGGCAGGAAAAGCTGGACAGCACGGTGGAGCTATTGCGGCAACGGTTTGGTGCGGGGGCGGTGCGCAACGCCGTTTTGTACGGCGAGTCGCTGATTCCGCCCGAGGAGGAATATTGCGCCCTGCCAACCAACGCGGATAGAGAATGAGCATAACGCAAAAACACCCGAAGCCAAGGCTTCGGGTGTTTTTGTCGCAAGCGAGGGTTTTTATGTCACGTTGGAATAACCAACGTTAACAAACCTGCCATCGAAAACGCCACCGACAGCCATTGCTTGAGGGTGACTTTTTCGCGCTGGATGAGCGCAATAACGGTAGAAAATACCATCACGGCGCCCGTGGTCAAGGTGTAGGACAATGAGGCGTCGACGTTTTTGAGGGTCAGCAGCACGATCCAGTTGGCGAAGGTGCAGATCAGCCCAAACGCCGCCATACTCATCCACACGTCCGCTTTGCCCTTGGGGGCATTCAGGCGCGGCAACGGCGTTTGGCGGCTTAAAAGCAGCATCACTAGCGCAAATACGGCGGTCAGGGCGCGGTTGAGCATCGAAAAGCTGGTGGCGTCCACCGCCCAATCGGGAAACGACTGGTGCAGGGTGCTGACAAGGCCGCTCAAACCGTTGAGTACGAACACGGCAAAATAGTAAAACAGCGGCGGCAGACCTTTTTTCTTGTCGCCGTCGGCTTTCGGCTCGCGGCGCACGTTGAAGCACAAGCCGACGATCAACAGCACACAGCACAGGGCTTTCGTCCATGTAAGTTCTTCGTTGCGCGAGGGGATGAGCAGCCCGCCTACGAAGGGAATGAGCATACCGCCGAGCATGGCGAAGGTGGAATAGACCGACAGGTTGGCGGTGGCGAAGGCTTTCATACTGCAAACGGTGTAGAGAATGCTCACCGTCGAGAGTACCGCCGCCATCAGCAGCGAGAACCAGCTGACGTTCAGCGCGAAGCCTTGCATAAGCAACATCGCCGCCGCGCCGACGACCGACGTCCACAGTGAAAAGCGAAATGCGTGAGCGAGACCGCTGCCCGTGCGCTTTTCGTAGCGTTGGTTGAATAAAAATTGCAGCGCGAACAGTAACGATGCGCCAAGCAGAGCGATATAGTCCATATTTCCCACATTCCTTTCAAGCCACATTTATTATAGCGGGCAGAAAACGGTCTGTATATGGAAAAATGTCACAAGGTTCGGGAATTTTTCTCGCCGCTTTCCAAAAAAACAGGCTGTTTCTTAAGAAACAGCCTGTTTTTATCAGTTTTCTTTTTGCGAAAAGGCGCGTTTGCTGCGGCGCAGCATCAGCCACACGAACGCGACGGCGGCAACGGTGACCACCAACAGCGGCAGACCGTATTTGGTGCCGAGGGCGCCAAACGCGTCGCCGAAGGCGGCAAAGCTCGTAAACGGTGCGGCAAGGTCAGCCTTTTCGGCAGCGGTCGTCAGCATATCTGCCGCGTACCAGCCCCACGCGCCCACGGCGGCGACTGCGGCGGCGATGGGCAGAATGCCAAAGAGGCGGCGGCAGTCGGTGGTATCGTCTGCGAGGACGGCGTTTGCCAGCGCGTTACACACCACGGTGAGCAGTACGCCCGCCACCGTCACGATGACGATGGTCAGCCACGGGGCATTTGCCAGACCTGCGGCGGAAAAGACGCCCGTGTCGGGGTCTTGCATATTGCCGAACAGCGCTTGCAGGTCATAAACAGCGGTCGCCAGCAACGCGGTGCGGGCGATACCGCTAAACAGCACCGCTTTGTCGGGGCGTTTGGCTTGCGGCGCCAAGCGGTGGATGGTCGGCTCGCGCCATTCGAGCAGCGTGCCGATATAGTACGCCGCGAGCACCGTGATAATGGTTTCGGGCAGCATATAGGTCGCGTTGTAGACAGCGGAGAAGGTGATGGTGGGCAGACCAGAATAGTTATATTCCGCCCACACGGTCGCGCCCGCTATGGCGTGGCACACATAGCGCAGGACACAGCCCAAAAGCGCGCCCAGTGCCAAGCCTGTCGCCTGCTTTTTACAGGTGCGGCGGAACACGCCGCCAAAGCCCAGCACGGTGAACGCGACCACATAGTCAAGCAGCAAGATGGCGACGGCGGCGCCGAAGTTGACGCCCATAATGTTTTTGACGCCCAAGAACAGCTGCAACACGCCGTGAACGGCGCCCACGCACAGGCCCCAGCCTGTGCCGTAGCGATAGGCGATGAGCAGGATGGGTAGCATACTGGCGGCGGTGACGCTGCCGCCGTAGGGCAGGTTTAAGATTTTGACCACGCTGAGCACCGTGGCAAAGGCGATCATCAGCGCACTTTCGGTCAGACGGACGATGGGTTTTTTCTTCATAGGATGGCCTCCCTGTTAATAGTGTTGGCAGGCACAAACCGAAAAATGCCCTCCGTCCATAAAAAGACGGAGGGCATTGCAATACGCTGTTTTTTGGCGGTCTCCCGCCCCCAAACATCCCGCCGTCGGCATTATCCGAATCCGGTTTTGGGGTTAGACACGGTGTCCTCTCAGCCGGCGCAAGGCCAGCACCCCCTGTTTGTGTTCTGCTGTGTGTCCAGTATATGCCAATTTTCGCCCGTTGTCAAGGGGAAATCGTTATACTGTGGGTATATTTTGCGATGATTATACTGAAAGTTATTATTCTTGCGTGGTCATGCTAAAAGTTTCCTCTTCTTCGGTGAGGAGCAGATAGTTATACACCGTCACGATTGCCGAAACCTCGTCGTCGATATAGGTCGCTTCGCCGTCCTGCAACAGATAGAGTGTGCCGCTTGCGCGCACGGTGCTGTAATCGACGATCACCAGCAGACCGTCCTCTTCCGTGACCTCAAACGCGTGAACATCCTCGGCAAGGGCGGTTGTTTTTTCGCCGTCGAAGCAGGTGAGGGTGCCCTCTTGACGATCTTTGTTCCAATCGGTGAAGAAATAGAACTTGCCGTCGAGGATGGTCAGGGATCTGTAGACACTCTCCGCCACAAGCGTGCCGTTCACATACAGGTCGGCGATCGAGTCGTTTGCGTTTTTATAGTATATGGGCTCGTTTTGGTCATTGAAGGTGGGATAGCTCATATCCACCTTGGTGTCGACGATCTGAGCCGCACTCGCCGTATCGTTCGTGATAGCAAAGCGGTAGAACGTGCCTGTTTCGCTGCCGGTGGCATCGGCTACGATGCAATAGAGTGCCGTGCCGTCGGTGTTAAAGCGCCAGTAGCTGCCGTATTCCACATCCAGTGCCGAATCCGTGCCGTTATACACCAACCGCGCAGTTCCCACGCTTGCCATTGCCGACTCCACCAGTCTCTGCACTTCGTAGGCGAAGTCGATCTCGGACAACTTGATGACGGCCGTCTGTTCCTGTGTTTCACTTGCGAGATAGACTAAACCGTTGGAGCATCGCGTCACCGCTTGGTCGGTCGCCATGGTATCGTTGATCATCGTGGCGGTTTCGCCGTCGTAGTAGTACAGGGTGTAGGTGGTGTGGGTATAGGTGGTTTCCGAGAGGGTGTCACGCAGACGGTCACGTGCCAGCTTTTGGTTATAGGCGGCAAGCTGTTCCGTGTAGGCATCGCGGTCGGCGTTATACTGCGCGAGGTCTTTGTTGAATTGCTCCATCGCCGCGCTGTACTCCTCGTCGGAGCCGTATTCCCAGAAATTGGGATAGTCGGGATAGGTCGGGTAGACAGGCTTCGTCATCGCGGCGTCCTGCTGGGCAAGATCGTCCTCGACATAGTCGATCAGCGCGGTGGTGTTCGTGTTCTTTTTGGTATAATAGACCTTGCCGTCTTCGACAAAGATCACGCTGTGGACCTCGTTGTCGATTTTGACGCGCTCGCCGTCGAGGGGCTTTTTGTAGAGGATATCGTCTTTGAGATAGATGATCGTATCGGTTTGGGCAGTGATACCAAAAATGCCTGTGGCGTAGCCGTCAATTTTAACGCGGGGCTCATCGCCTTCTTTATAGTAGGCGGTGTCGTCCTCGGTCACGTAGAGGAGTTTTTCACCGCCGTCCCAGGCAATAAAGCCGACAACCTCATCGTCGACCTTGACGCGCTCGGTGGCGAATCGCTGATACAGCGTGCCGTCTTTGATGTAGAGGATCATATCTCCGTCGGCGCTGACCTGATAGTTCTGGATACCCGTCTCGATCTCCACCGGCACGCTTGCGGGATCGCTCAAGGTGCGGCAACAGAGCGTGAAGGTACCGTCATAGTTATATTCGGGGTAAAATAGCAGGTCGGCTTCTGCACATTCCACCATCTTGTGTCCGACGGTTTCTTGGCAAGTGCCTGTCGTCAGCTGCACGGGATAGTCCATTCCCGCGCCGCTTGCGTACAATTGACCGTTTTTCATATAGTAGTAGTTGGCCGCGCTGCCGCCTGCAAAGATAGCCAGCAGGGTCACCACCAGCACGATGGTGGCGGTGGCTGCGGCGGCGAGGGCAATCCAAAGCTTGCCTTTGCCGCCCTTTTTCGCGGGAGCAGGGGCGGGGGCGGCGGGCACTACCGCCACGGGGGGTGCGACTGTGGGGGCGGGGGCGGTTGCCACAGGGGCGGTTGCGGGAGCCGCAGGGGCAGAGGCAGGGGCTGCGGCGGGGGCTTTTACAGCCGCGCCGCACTGTACGCAAAAGCGTGCGTTTTCTTCCAATTTGTTGCCACATTGGGTACAAAAAGCCATATTATAGTCCTCCTTGTGCTTTGCTCATCTATATCTTTATTATACGCCGCGGGTATGCCTGCCGTCAAGGCGCGCGGGTGACAAAATCGACGGTTTTCGGCAAGTTTTGTATGGTGAAAAATAAAACGCCCCGCTTTCGCAAGGAAAGCGGGGCTTTGTTTGGTGCTTGACTTATTTCACCAGTTCGATGATAGCCATCTCGGCAGCGTCGCCGCGGCGAGCACCGGTTCTGATGATGCGGGTATAACCGCCGTTGCGCTCCGCATACGCGGGAGCGATCTCGTCAAACAATTTCTTCGCGACGTCCTTCTTGGTGACGAAGGCGAGCACAGTACGCTTGTTGTTGAGCGTGGGCTCTTTCGCGATGGTGATCATTTTTTCCGTCATAGAGCGCACTTCTTTGGCGCGGGTGACGGTGGTCTCGATCCGGCCTTTTTCCAGCAGGAAGGTGACCATGGCTCTGAGCATCGCCATACGGGAAGCCGTGGGGCGGCCGAGCTTTCTGGTTCCGGGCATGGAATCCACTCCTTTTTGTAGGTTTGAATACAGGTTTCAAGCGGAAAACCGCTTAATATTAGTCCTCGTTGGCACTCAGGGCGAAGCCCAAAGACGCCAGCTTGTTGATCACTTCATCCAAAGACTTGCGACCAAGGTTGCGCACCTTCATCATATCGTCTTCGGTCTTGCTGATCAGATCCTCTACCGTATTGATGCCGGCACGTTTGAGGCAGTTGAAGGAACGCACCGAGAGGTCGAGCTCTTCGATGGTCATTTCCAGCACCTTCTCTTTGCCCTTGTCGTCCTTCTCCACCATAATGGAGCCGCCGACACAGGCGTCACCGGACAGATCGACAAACAGGTTCAAATGCTCGATGAGCACTTTGGCGCCCAGCGAAACCGCTTCCTGCGCCGAAATGGTGCCGTTTGTCCACACTTCCATCGTCAGCATATCGTTGTCGATATTCTGACCGACGCGGGTGGGTTCAACAGTGTAGTTGACCTTGAGAACAGGGGTGTAGATGGAGTCCACGGGGATCACGCCGATGACGGGCGCAGCCAGTTGCTTGTTGCGCTCCGCGGACACGTAACCGCGACCCTTGCTCACGGTGAGTTCCATCGACAGTTTCGCACCCTCGCCCAGTGTGGCGATGTGGATGTCGGGGCGGAGGATCTCCACCTCGCTGTCGCATTTGATGGAGCCGGCAGTGACTTCACAGGGGCCTTCGGCCTCGATGTAGACCACTTTCGGACCTTCACCGTTGATCTTGAGGATCAGGTTTTTGATATTCAGAACGATCTCTGTTACATCCTCTTTGACGCCGGGCACGGTGGAAAACTCGTGCAGAATGCCGTCGATCTTCACAGAGGTGACGGCAACGCCGGGCAGAGAGGACAAAAGCACGCGACGCAGGCTGTTACCAACGGTGGTGCCATAGCCGCGCTCCAACGGCTTCACGACAAATTTGCCGTAGGTGCCGTCGGCAGTCAAGTCCAGAGTTTCAATGCTGGGCTTCTCAATCACGATCATGTAAAAGCCTCCTTGTAATGTACAGTCGGCGGACGGTCAAGCGACCGCCTTGCCGCTGCCGTAATGGTAGGAACGAAACAGCGTTGTCACGCCGCCCGTTCGTTTACTTGGAGTACAACTCGACGATGAGGGTCTCTTCGACAGGCAGATCGATGTCCTCGCGATTGGGGAGCGCAACGACCTTCGCCTCAGCGGCATCGCGGTTGAGATCCAGCCACGCCGGAACGGGACGGGCGGAGTTGGCTTCCAGAATAGCCTTGAATTTTTCCAGAGAACGGCTCGCTTCTTTCAGAGCCACCACCTGACCGGCTTTCACCAGATAGGAGGGGATGTTGACCTTGCGACCGTTGACAGTGAAGTGACCGTGGGTGACGAGCTGACGCGCCTCAGCACGGGAGCTGGCAAAGCCCAGACGGTACACGACGTTGTCCAGACGGGACTCCAAGAGGCGGAGCAGGTTTTCACCGGTAGCGCCGGTCATCTTCTCAGCCTTCTCGAAATAGTGGCGGAACTGGTTCTCCAGAACGCCATAGTAACGACGGACGTGCTGCTTGGTACGCAGCTGTCTGCCGTATTCAGAAACCTTTTTGCGGCCCTGACCGTGTTGGCCGGGGGCATAGGCACGACGCGCCAGCGCACACTTGTCGGTGTAGCAACGCTCGCCCTTGAGGAACAGTTTTTGGCCTTCGCGGCGGCACATTCTGCACACCGCACCGGTATATCTTGCCATATTGGTTACACCTCCGTAATGTGATCAGACACGTCTTCTCTTGGGAGGACGGCATCCGTTGTGGGGTACGGGAGTCACGTCTTTGATCATGGTGACTTCCAGACCGGCGGCTTGCAGGGCGCGGATCGCGGCTTCACGGCCGGCACCGGGGCCCTTCACATACACCTCAACAGTTTTGAGGCCGTGTTCCATCGCCGCTTTGGCAGCGGTCTCCGCAGCAGTCTGAGCCGCGAAGGGGGTGGATTTACGCGAGCCGCGGAAACCCAGCTCACCGGCAGACGCCCAAGACAGGGCAGCACCCTGCGTATCGGTGATGGTCACGATGGTATTGTTGAACGTGGACTGGATATGCGCGGCGCCACGCTCGATGTTTTTGCGTTCTTTACGACGACGCACAGTCGTCTTTTTTGCAGCAGCCATTCTTATCCCTCCTGCTTACTTCTTCTTGTTGGCAATGGTCTTCTTGGGACCTTTGCGGGTACGGGCGTTGGTCTTGGAGCGCTGACCGCGAACGGGCAAGCCCTTGCGGTGACGCAGACCACGGTAGCTGCCGATTTCAATAAGACGTTTGATATCGAATGCCACATCGCGACGCAGGTCGCCTTCCACAACGTAGTTGTGGTCGATGTGTTCACGCAGCTTAGAAACTTCGTCCTCCGTCAGATCGCGGACACGGGTATCGGGGTTGATACCGGTGGCAGCGAGAATATCCGACGCAGATTTGCGGCCCAGACCAAAGATATAGGTCAAACCGATTTCAACCCGTTTGTCTCTGGGCAAATCAACACCAGCTATACGAGCCATAGTTCGTTTCCTTCCTTTCGGTTAAGCGCGCGGGGATTAGCCCTGACGCTGCTTGTGTTTGGGGTTTTCGCAAATGACCATCAGACGACCCTTGCGTTTGATGACTTTGCACTTTTCGCAGATTTTCTTGACAGAAGGTCTGACTTTCATAAAGATTACCTCCCTGCGCTTGTTGCGCTTTTACGTTTGTGTTTATTTTGTGCGCCACGTGATGCGGCCCTTCGTCAGGTCATAGGGGGACATTTCCACCGTGACCTTATCGCCCGGCAGGATGCGGATGAAATTCATACGCAATTTGCCGGAGATGTGTGCCAAGATCGTATGGCCGTTGGGCAGCTCTACCTGAAATGTGGCGTTGGGCAGAGCTTCTACCACAGTGCCTTCCAATTCGATAACATCCTCTTTGGACATTGTCATAACCTCCCTCATGTGATGGTGTTCCGCAGCTTTTGCAGAACACGGCGTAATTCACGATTGGTCGCCATTGCCGATGGGTCAAGGCAGACGCCCGTTTCCCGCAGATGGCGTAAACTTTTCCGCTTGGGTCGTTCAAGGGGGCGGCGTTTGCCGTCCGCGATAAACGCCCACTTGTCGTCTGTGGTCAGCACCGCAAACAGGCCGTCTTTATCACGTCCTGCGGTGGCGATCACTACGGTACCGCTCTTTGGCATAACGCCCTCCTTACCGTGCGGTCAGAATGACCGGTCCGTCGGTGGTGATGGCGATGGTGTGCTCAAAGTGAGCGGAAAGCTTGCCGTCTTTGGTGACGGTGGTCCAGCCGTCCTTGAGGATCTCGACCTCGAAGGTGCCGGCATTGATCATCGGTTCAATGGCCAAGGTCATACCCGGCAACAGCCGTTGACCGCGACCGGGGGTCCCGAAGTTGGGAACACTGGGATCTTCGTGTAGGACCGTGCCTACTCCGTGGCCGACGAATTGCCGTACCACCGAGTAACCACGCTCCTCGACATACCTTTGGACAGCGGCGCCGATGTCGCCGACACGATTGCCGGCCTGTGCCGCGCGAATGCCTTCATAGAGGCTTTCGCGGGTGGCATCCATCAGGGCCTGTGCCTCATAGATGAACGAGCCTGCGTCG
>SVOU01000115.1 GCA_015066215.1 Oscillospiraceae bacterium
TGTTTTGCACAGATCCCGAAAAGCGTGTCCCAAACCGATACCGGTCTCTTTCCACGTGCCGCGCAGATCGTCTGCCATATCCGTCACTCCTTTTACAACTGTATATATATAGTATACGCCGCCGTTACCCACCTTGTCAATGCCGAAAATGCGGCAAACCCAAAGAAAAAGAACCGCCCTTGCGAGCGGTCCTTTTTTGCGTTTAGTGCTTCACGCAACCGTAGAAGTTGATGGAGGAGAAGGAGCTACCCTTGATATCCTTGCCACCGTTGTTGCTGATGTTGGTCGCACCGCTGATCTTGGTCTGCGGCGTAAAGGCGTTGAGCGCATCCGCCATCTTGGAGGTCTCCTGCTTGGGCGCGGAGAAGTTGCCGTTTTTGAAGTTGGGATCCTGCGATTTCTTGTTGGACATCGAAACGCCACTCTTGCTGACGTTGCCCGAACCGCCCCAGAACACGTTGTTGTCGAAGCGGATGTTGGAGCAGGAAGCGCTCATCATGCCGGAGTTGAAGGTACCGGCGGCGGTACCGTAGAAGATGTTGTTCTGGAACAGCATGTTCTTGATGGTACCCCAGTTGGTGAACAGATGCGCGTTGCTCGACACCTGAACGATGGTGTTGTTATAAATGTTCATCTGCGCCTCGGTGGCAGTCGCCACGAACACGCCGTGACCCGCCTGTGCATCGTTGAGCGAGAGGTTAAAGCGCACGTTGTGGCTGCTGCTTCTGGTGAAGGAGAGCGACTCGGGGAATTCGCACATCAAGAGGAAGCCACCGGCGTTGTTGTGCGAGAAGTTATACTGCACGGTGCAGTTCTTGTTCGCACCGTCGATATCAAAGCCTTCGCCGTCGCCGAAGTTGGTGGGCAGCTGGGTATAGCCGACGTCGTTATTTTGCATCGTGACGTTGTTGGTGTTGGCCACCCACACAGCCGCCGCCGCGATGTTCCAGCCCATGCTCTGGATGTAGTTATACTTGGTGGAGGGGACGCAGAACGCGTTGTTGACGAAGTTCTTTTCGATGATGATGTTCTTGCCGCCGATGACCAAAATCGCATCGCCGTGCACGTCAAACAGGTTGTTGTTGGAGATGTAGCAGTTGGTGTTGGGCCACCAGCCGTTGGTATCGCTCTTATAGAGGCTGCCCGACGCGCCGTAGGAGCAACCGGGACGGTCGCCCCACGCACCGGTCATATAGATACCGACGCGGGCGACGTTTTTGATGGTGTTGTTACGCACCATCAGGCCTTCAAACCAGGTCGGCTCGGTGCCGGTGGAGTTGAAGTTGATACCGGCGTTGGTATAGCCGAACTTGTCGTCGTTGACGTTGACGTCGTGGACGTAGCAGTTCTGGACGATGATACCCTTGTTGGCGCCGCTGTGACCCGCACCGATCTGCAAACCGATGGTGGCGGATTTACCGGTGATCTCCAAGTTTTCCACGGTGGCGTATTCGATAGACGCACGCATAACCGTTTCCACAGCACCGCGGGCGCTGATGATGGCGCGGGCAGAGCCGCCGTAGGTGGAGATGGTCAGACGGTCGCTGGAAGTACCAAAGCCGTTGATGCTCAGGGTGCCCTGGAAAACGCAGCCGGATTTGAACAGGATCTTGTCGCCCGGCTGATAGTAGTGGGAGTTGACCTTGCCGAGAGATTTCCACGCGGTTGCTTCGGAAGTACCGTCGTTGCTGTCGTCACCGCTCTTGGAGTCGACGTAGAAGGTCTTGGACACGCGGCCCTCGAGATAACGCTTGGAATCGTTCATACTCGCGATATTGTTGATACGCACGCGCGCAATGTTGGGAACGTAGAATTCGGTGCCGCTGGGGATGGATTTATATTGCACCTTAAGATATTTGTAGCCGCCGAGGTTTTTGGCGGTGTATGTACGCAGATACCAACCGGAGCCGATCTCGGTATCCGCACCGGTGTTGTAGGACAAGCTCTTTTTCGTCCAGCCGGAGTTGGGGCTGTTGGACACGTAGATGTCAAAGCCGTCGATCATCGCGCCGGAAGAGGTCTTGCCGGTGAACGCCTGAATGGCGACCTCGTTGATGCCGCTTTTCAGCTCGTAAGAGAACCACCAGCTGCCCGCTTCTGCGGGATAGCGGATGTAACGACCGCCGTCGTTGCCGAAGAACTCTTTCTGGTTGCCGTCAACGCCGATACCGCTGGATTCATACAGCTTGGTACCGTTGTTGATACGCTTGCCGTCATCGCCAAACTGCACGAATGCGTTACACTCGTCGTCGATAAACACAACGCCGCTCGTGCGGTCGGTGCAGGTGCCGTCATCGTTGCGGATGAAGGAGGGCAGCAGCGGGGTGTTATACACCGTCTGTGCACCGCTCACCTTTTTGGTGGTGGAGGTGGTGGTGTTTTTGCCCTGTGTTGCCGCAGGGGTGTTATTGTTGTTATTGTTGTTGCCTTGGGTCGCCGCAGGGGTGTTATTATTGTTGTTGTTATTGTTGCCCTGCGTGCCGTTGGGGTTTGGATTATAGTTTTGCGAAGCGTTGGGGCGGGGGTTATAGTTTTGCGAGGCGTTGGGACGGTTGTTCTGCGACGCCGCAGGGGTGTCGCCACCGTCGTTATTGCCGTCATCCCAGCCGTCATTCCAGCCGTCGTTGGTGCCGTCGTCGTTGCCGCCGTCACCGATATTGTCACCGGCGGTGGCGCAAGTGCAGGTGCAGGTGCAGATCGTTTCGTCGGTGTTGGTGTCGACGGCCGTGTTACAGCCGGTCAGCATCAGCGCAAACACCATCGCGCAAACGAGCAGCAAACTGCAAAGCTTTTTGGTTTGCATAAATAGTCACACTCCCATTCAAAAATAAAAGACACATATCCATTATATCACCCCGCCGCAAAAAAGCAAGGGCTTGTTAACATAATGTACAGTATTTTTAAGAAATTCTCAAAATACTGTACATTATGCCAAAGAAAACACCACAAAATGCCAAGTCCTCAATTTTCCCTAAAAAACGGAAAAGGCCGCTCTTGCGAGCGACCTTTTCCTCCCCAGCTTGCGTGAGTCAAAATCACTCACAAAAAAGAAAGAGATGAACGTCAGTTTAATGCCGAAAGCGGCTGAGAATTATCTACGATAGATTATGGCAGATTTTATACAAAAATCAATAGGAAAGTATAAAGACTGTCCTTTTGCGTACAAATTTAAGCCAAACCGTACAAATTTACCATTTTGCCGGTTATTTGCCGAAAGTTTTGACCGCGTGGCGCAGCATTTCGCGGATGGGAAGTTCATAGGGGCAGCGGCTCTCGCAAAGCCCGCACGCGACGCAATCCGACGCTTTTTTCGGCATCGCCTCATAGCGTGCGCGCGCCCAATCGCCCAAACCGTACCGCTCGGCGTAGCCCTCCATCAAAAACACGCCCGAAATGTTGACGCCCTGCGGGCAGGGGGCGCAATAGTTGCAGCGGCGGCAAAAATGGGTGCCGAGCGCCTGCCGCACGTCGGCACAGCGCAACGCCTCTGCCACCGTGAGGGGAGAGGTGTCGTTGACCGCCGCCACGTTCTGATCGATTTCGCGCAGCTCCGCCATGCCGGGGATAATGACCGACACCGCCGCGTTTCGCGCGATAAAGCGCATCGCCAGCGTCGCGTCCTCGATCGCGCCGCCCGCGAGCGGCTTCATACAGATAAAGCCCACGCCTTTTTCGGCGCACGCCGCCATCAGCGCCTCGCCCTGTGTTTCCACGATGTTGTAAGGGAACATCACCGTTTCCACCCAGTCGAGCGCGAGCGCCTGCTCAAACACGGGCAAAAGGTGCGCCGTCACGCCGATATGCCCGATCTTGCCCGCCGCCTTGGCTTCCAAAAGCGCTTCCAAAGCACCGCCCGCGGCGCAAACTTGTGCCAAAGCCGCCTCGTTGGGGTTGTGGATCTGATAAAGGTCGATGTAGTCGGTTTTGAGCGCGGCCAAGCTGCGGTCAATATCCGCCGCCATCTCCTCTTTGGTGCGCGCCATACTTTTGGTCGCCAGCACAAAATCCTGCCGCATACCGAAAAGTGCCTCGCCGATATAGCTCTCGCTGACGGTATAGCCGCGCGCGGTGTCGATAAAGTTGACACCTTCCTCGCGCAGTTTCAAGAGCAGCGCGCGGGTGCCCGCCGCGTCGATACGCTGAATCGGAATGCCGCCAAAGCCGAGTTTTGAGATACGCAGTCCCGTTTTGCCCAGTTCACGATAGTCCATAAGTCCCCATCCTTTATGTTTGCGCCGTGTGCGCGTATAGTCTACCCCCTATTATACTCCGCCCCACCCCATTCGTCAACCGCCCGATATGATACGTCCCCATATCGTATGCCTCCCTCCGAGAGGGAGGTGGCACGCGGAGCGTGACGGAAGGAGTCTGCGAGGCATTGTAGGTTTTGCCTCGTT
>SVOU01000116.1 GCA_015066215.1 Oscillospiraceae bacterium
TTCCATCGGGGCAGTCAGCTTCTTCAATCCAAGCCTCACCGTTTTCAATACGCAAGCGGTTGTATCCACCAACGCCTTCGCATTTTAAGTCGATTTTATCTGTAATGGCAAACAGCTTTACAGACTTTCCTTCGACAGATACCTGAACAAAAGTACCTTCCGCGGCAAAAAACGAGCGCAAAAGCCACAGCAGCAACGCCACAAGGACAATGCCGCCGAAAAGCCAGATATCTCCTTTGCACAAAGGCTTTTTCATCGTTTTCACCTACTTGATATATTGTGAAAAACCATCGGAATATCGCCAATTGAGATCGTTATCCAAAAAGACCGCTTCCACACCTTCAAGGTTGTTTGTAAAGTTAATTGCCTTGTCAATTGGCATCAAGAATAAGGCGGTTGAAAGTGCATCTGCAAACCCTGCATCGTCACAAATAACCGTGACGGCACGCATATAGCGAGGTGGATAGCCCGTTTGCGGATCGATAATGTGCGAGTAAGTGACGCCGTCGACGGCGTAATAACGCTGGTAATCACCACTGGTTGCCACGGCGGTTTTGTCACCGATGTAAATATCCAGCGAATAGGCATCGTTTTCCAATGTGTGGGCAATACGAACCGTCCAGGGTGCGCCGTTTGGCTTTTCCCCAATCGTGCGTACGGTGCCGCCCGCGTTGATAAGCCCCACGCACCCCTCACTTTCCAACAGGTTTGCCGCTTTCTCGGTCGCCCAGCCTTTGGCAACGGCACCAAAATCCAGCGCAATTCCTGCAGGGAGTGCAATCGTGTCATCTGCAAAACTCACGGCGGAAAAATCGGCGGCTTTGAGTGCGTTTTCCAGCTCCGCTTGTGACGGAAGCTGTGCCGTGCCGTTTTGCGCGGCATCGCGGCAGCTTTTCCAAAGCGCAGTGACACGCCCCAAAGCTACGTTGACCTTACCGTCAGTCAACGTGAAGGCTTCTGCACCAAATTTCAGCAGATCCGTCAACGTTTCGTCGGCGGGAATGTCGTTAGTACCCGCAGATGCATTAACCGTGCAGAGATTGTTAGGGGTTGCAGCATAGGTGTGATAGG
Source organism: Oscillospiraceae bacterium (assembly GCA_015066215.1). Classification (GTDB taxonomy): domain Bacteria; phylum Bacillota; class Clostridia; order Oscillospirales; family Acutalibacteraceae; genus HGM12789. Next base: position 1,072 of record SVOU01000116.1, read on the forward strand.
GATCCGCGGCTTGGTGAACGGCAGTCAGTTCACTTTTGAGCGTGGCTGTCCAATCCTGAAAAGTGACCGCATCCTCGGCATACGCAGTAAAGGTGATAGCGGTGTCGAAAAGATCGTAGAAGGTGACGGTTTGTGCGGCTGTCTGCCGACAACCCGTGAGTAGCAATAAAATGGCTGTCAGCAAACATGAAAATAGGCGTTCTTTCACCGTATCCCTCCTAACAAAAAAGAGAAACCGCCGTTTCTCTTTTTAATCTTCATTCTGTTGTTCCCAGGGGAGTGTGTCGCCGGGCTCACGCAAATAAGAAAGCAGCTGTGCCACGCCGTCGCCGTTTACAGAACTGATGTGAAACACCGTGTGGCAACCCGCCAAACGCAACCAGCGTTCTGCCAAATCGGGGTTGGCGTTGGGGCGATCGATCTGCGTGACAATGCCGACCACCTCGCGATTACAGGCGGCGGCGCATCCCGGGGGATAGAGCGAATAGGGTTCTGTTGCGCTGATAAGCAGACCGACAATATCCGCTTCATAGGCGTAAAGCGCCAGCGCGCGCCCCAAAGAGGCGTTTTCGGCGTATTCGCCCGGGGTATCGATCAATACGTCGAAGTGGTTGACATATTGCGTTTTGTGATAGTGAATGGTCTCGCCGCGCAGAGCTTGCGTCAAGGTGGTTTTGCCGCATTCGCTGCGTCCGACCAACAATAGCTTTTTCATCAGGTGCGGGTGAGCGGGCAAACGGAGAAGCCCAGCGTGTCGCGGCAATAAGCGGTGAGCGCTTCCATAGCGGCGTCAACTTCGGCGACCAGCCCCGTGATGATCAGGGTGCCGCTGAAACGGTCGACAAAACCCAACTCCACGCCCGAAGTCTTGATAGCCACGTCGCCCGCGATGATGGCAGTTTCGCTGGGGCTGAAGGTGACGATGCCGATCGCCGCCCGATGGTAGTCCACGGCGGGGTCAAGACCCAACTTGCGATAGACTACAGGGTCGGGGTTGGCGATAACGTGTGCCAGTGTGATCTGTTTGCCGGGGACGATTTCTTGAATTATGCGCATTTTGTCTTGCAGTTCCAAAGGGACCACCTCCCAATCGAGAGAAATTATATCATAAAGCAACGGATTTTGCAACCGTTTTCATCAAAAAATCAAAGATATTGCTGATACCAACCGACGGCCAAGCGGTCGCACCGTTCGTTTTCGGGATGTCCTTGGTGACCGCGCACCCACAGGAAAGAAACCTCGTGAATATCCAAGAGTGTGAGCAGTCTATCCCACAGGTCGGCGTTGAGGGCGGGCTTTTTATCCGCTTTGCGCCAACCGTTCTTTTTCCAGCTGCGCGCCCAGCCCTTTTCAATGCCGTCGACCAGATAGCGCGAGTCGGTGCAAAGCGTCACCTTGCAGCGTTCTTTGAGTGCCGCAAGCCCTTCAATGGCGGCGGTCAACTCCATACGGTTGTTGGTCGTCTGCGGTTCGCCGCCGCAAAGTTCCTTTTCCTGCCCATTGAAGCGCAAGATAGCACCCCAGCCGCCGGGGCCGGGGTTGCCGGAACAGGCACCGTCGGTGAACAATTCCACATGCTTCATACAAAAAGCCCTCCGTTGAGGTGTTTACTGTTATTATAGCAGATGGAGAGAGGAATGCAAGAGTCGTGGGCAAGAAAAAGAGTTCTAAATCGGCTGAACGCTAATAGGCTACAATTGCTGTTGCGCAGTACCGACAAGAACTCAGTGAAATATTACTATGTTTGAAAAGAAAAGTCAAGCATAGATTTGTAAAAGAAAAACAGACAACTTTCGGCAAGAAATGGGCTGCAATTGCCCACACCACCAAAGTTGTCTGATCAGGAAGCCATCAGGCAGGCACAGCGTTTTGGGCTCCAATTGCCCAATCTGCTCACCGCTACAAATGGATTCGTCAATAGTATACGCGATTCTTCTTCTGTTGTCAACAAAAAAGTTGAAAATCGACATAATGTTATGTGCAACAATGCGTTTTGAATTTCAAAAAGAATAGAAGCCTTGCTCCCGCAGATGATGTAAAATCCCCATCCCTTACGTCCGAAACGCTCGTGAGTACAGCTCCTATTGCGTAAAAGATAGCACGAACGAACAAAAAAGTCAACAAGAAGTCGTCAGGCAAACATCGCTAAAAGGTATTCAATCGCATAGCTGAAAAGACCACCATCTCGGGCGGCCTTTTTGAAATTTCAGCTTGGGGTTTGAGAATAAGACCGCTTTTCGTGCCTATACTGTCCTTGCCGGGGGCAAAAAGCTGTCTTTGACTTGACATACGCTATAAATAAGAGTATTATATATAAAATGCGGGTAAATTTGCACCCGTTTAGAACAAGGCTTCATTTTCAGAAAATGGGTGCCCACAATTTTCGTGTCCCGATATTCTTTGAAACACACAAACGACGGTTTGTTTGCAATAGTATACGGCGTACATAACGAAACAGTAAGGAGTGTAAAAAATTGGCAAAAACGAATGCAAAAAGCAATGTTCATCGCACGGCACCGTCGCCGGAAAATGCTGTGAACGCCGGCAAAGCCGGCAACGCCGCTCGCCGCCCCGCACGGCGCAACACCACCTCTCGTGCCGATAACACGAAAATGGCACAAACAGGCGGCAAAACTGAAAAAAGATATGACAAACGCCCGCAAGCGGGTGCTAAAAACCGCACGCGCAAGCCTGCGCCGAAAAAGCCTTTGTTGATCACCCCGCTGGGCGGTCTCAATGAGATCGGCAAGAACATCACCCTCGTTGAATATGACAACGATGCGTTTTTGATCGATTGTGGCATGGCGTTTCCCGACGAGGATATGCTGGGTGTCGATATCGTGCTGCCCGACTTTACCCATATTTTGGAGATTCAGGATAAGATCCGCGGCATTGTGCTGACCCACGGTCACGAGGATCACATCGGCGGTCTGCCGTATCTGCTCAAGCAGGTCAATATCCCCATTTACGGGGCGCGTCTGACGCTGGCACTGGTGGAGGCAAAGCTCAAAGAGCACGGGCTGGCGAACAAAGCGCAGCTGCATATCGTGGAAGCGGGCAAAACGATCAAGCTCGGCTGTATGTCGGTGGAGTTTATCAATGTGAACCACTCGATTCCCGATGCAATGGCCTTGTGCATCAAAACCCCGCTCGGCAATGTTATCCACACGGGCGACTTCAAGATCGACTGCACCCCGATTCAGGGCGAGATGATCGATCTTGCGCGCTTCGGTGCTATCGGCAACGAAGGTGTTTTGTTGCTGATGGCGGAGTCCACCAACGTTGAACGCGCGG
>SVOU01000117.1 GCA_015066215.1 Oscillospiraceae bacterium
GTCCGCCAAGTACGCGCGTCCTGCGACCTTTATGCTGTACGAGCGCCTGTTCAACATTGAGAACACGGCCGACGTTCCCGAGGGCAAGACCTATCTGGACTTCCTCAACCCCGACTCGCTCGCCAAGCTGGAGAACGCAGTCGTTGAGCCGAGTCTTGACGAGGCACAGGGCGGCGACAAGTTCCAGTTTGTCCGCGTCGGTTACTTCTGCAAGGACACCAAGAATGAAAACACCTTCAACCGTATCGTCGGTCTGAAGGACAGCTTCCCCAAGAAATAGACCACAACAAAAAATCACGCATCGTAACAGATGCGTGATTTTTTGTTATTCACTGATCCGCCCCGCAAACGCGGGAATGGAAAAATACATGCTTATGGTTGCCGCAGGGCACGTCCTCGCTATATGGAACGTCTACGATCAGTTCCAACCAAAGGCAAAGATATCCCTCGTCATCGACCTGCAGCCAATACGGCCCTTGTTCATCATATTTGCTCGCCTGACGCTCTATATCTGCCTCGGCCGCCGCCATTCGTTCCTCCGTTGCGCTTCCAAGATAACGGGAATACTCCCCTTGATGTGATGCGTGAAACCTTACCGGTTTCCCCTTTGCATCGATCACAACGATGTATTCTTCATAGGTACGGTAGCCTTGAATGTACAAGCGGTATGTGGCAGAATACTGGTCTTGGCGTTCGGAATAAAAAACATCAAACTCATAGACGGAAAGATCATCGAGGCTGTACTCTTTTTTGACCAACGGGTCTGTCATTGCCCTGACCTCGGCCGACGTCATCGCCTCTTTGGTCTCGCCCAGCGGTGTTTGCATCTCCTCCTCGCTCATTTGAGGAATACGCGAATCGGTGGGAGTCATCGGCTCGGTCGGCGCACACGCCGCCAATGCAAGCATACACGTTGTAAGGATTATCAGCAATATAAGACGGCAAATATTACGCTTCATTTCAGGATCTCCTTTCGGTTTTTTGGGGTCGCACCATATAAGACGGCAAAAAATGAAAAATGTTCCCTGCTTTTTGAAAAAACTTCAACATTTTTTCAAAAAATGATTAATTACAGTTTTTGGACAGCAAATCCTGCCGCTCCAGTTGCCGTTTGCTGATAAAGGCAAGCGTCAAATGGACCGCGCCGGTGGCGATCCAGGAAGCGGGATAAGAGAAATACAAGCACATCATCGTGGGGTTCAGCGGGAAGATGGTATACAGCCAAAGAACGCGGATACCGCACACGCCCGCTACCGAGATGAGCATAGGGGTAAACGTCTTGCCCATGCCGCGCAAGGCGCCGCAGCCGACCTCCATGAGTCCGCAGGTAAAATAACACGCGCCCATGACCCGCAAGCGTTGCGTACCCCAGGCGATCGCCGCCTCGTCCCCCGGCACGTAAATGCCCAAGAGGGTGTGGCTGAACAGCACGACCAGAGCCGAAACGCCAAGGCCGATGGCAGTGACAAGGCCCATACAAAGAAAGATCACACGATTGATGCGCTCAAATTTACGGGCACCGACGTGCTGGCCGACAAAGGTGATGGCGGCCTGATAGACCGAGTTCTGGGCGGTGTAAATAAAGCCGTCGATGCTGGCCGCGGCGGCGTTGCCGTTGATGACGTTCTCACCAAAGGTATTGACGGTGGACTGAATGAGCACGTTGGAAAAGCTGAACACAACGCTTTGCATTCCCGCCGGAAGACCGATGCGCAGCATGTGCCACAGCTTCCCGGGGTGAAAGCGCAGTCGGTTCCAACGGATGCGGCAGCAGTCCTTCAAAATAAAGGTCATATAGACGAGGATCATCGCCATCGCTATATACTGCGCCACGGCGGTAGCAATACCAACTCCCACCGCACCCATACCGTGGCAGGTAACAAAATACAGGTTAAGACCGACGTTGGCAAGGCCCGAAATGCCCAAAAACATCAGAGGACGAAGGGTGTCGCCCTTGGCGCGCAGAGCCGCCGCGCAATAGTTATAGACCATGGAGGCGGGGATGCCCAGCATGTACGCTTTGGCGTAGGGCACCGCCTCGGCGATGGTCGTCTCGGGGGTGTCCATCAGGCGAAGTGCACCCTCGGCAAAATGATAGCCAACGGCAGATACCGCCACACCAAGCACCATTGCCAGGGCAAGCGCGGTGTGGACGACCTCGGAGACGTCCTTTTCCTGCTTCGCGCCGATATACTGCGCGACCAGGACGCTGACGCCGACCGACAATCCGATAAACGAATTGACCAAAAGGCCGATGAGCGACCCGCAGGCCCCCACCGCGCCCACAGCGGTCGGGGAGGAAAACTGCCCGACAACGATCATGTCGGTGGCATTATAAAACAGCTGAAGCATACCCGTCAGCATCAGGGGGATACAATAGTGTATCAGACGGGGCAAAATGGGCCCTTCGGTCAGATCGGCCTTTCGTTGCACAGAAGGGCCTCCCGCCAAGGCCGGGGATTTTCTATTTATACTGAACATGTTAATCTTCATACTCCTTGCCGACAATATTCGCGGCACTACACATTATACTCCGCCGGGACAAGTTGTCAAGAGGATTTGGGCAAATCATTTGACAAACAAAATACAGTATGTTATAATACACTATATATTGCTTCACTCGGGAGGAAGATATGGTCATTTTGTTTTTGGCTGACGGATTTGAGGAGATCGAGGCGCTCACACCGCTGGATCTGTTGCGCCGCGCCGGCGTTGAGACGGTGACGGTCGGTCTTGGCGGACGAGAGATCCGCGGCTCCCACGGCATTACGGTGCTGGCCGATACCGACACAGAGCATATGCCGACCGGCCCCATCGACATGGTCATCCTGCCCGGCGGTATGCCCGGGGCCGCCAATCTGGACGCCTCTGTGGTCGTTGCCGACACGCTGTCTCGCGCCGCTCAAAGCAACGCCTATCTGGCCGCCATTTGTGCCGCGCCCATGGTGCTCGGTCACAAGGGGTATCTTGCGGGCAAGCGCGCCACCTGCTTCCCCGGCTTTGAAGAGGAGCTGCTCGGCGCAACGGTCGTACCGGATGGCGTCGTGCGTGACGGTCATATCATCACCGCGCGCGGCATGGGCGTCGCGCTTGATTTCGGCCTGACGCTTGTCGCCGCGCTGAAGGGCGAGGAGGTCGCCGCTTCTCTTCGCGCCGCCGTTCAGGCACCTTAATTCGCGAACCTTACTCGACCGCATCTGACGAAAGGAGGGACAACCAAATGAATCGCCCCGTGCGTCTTTCCCGCCGCCCCTTTTGGCGCGACGTTCACTTTTGGATCGACAACGCGCATTGTGTCCTGACACTTGCGACCTATCTTTTGTTGCTCCTCTCCCGCGCCGTTGACACCGCGATCGTGGGGCGCGGCAACGAATATCTGAGCATCGTTCTGTTGCAGGTCATGATCTTTCTCATCCCCGGCGTGGTCTTCTGCAAGCTGCGCGGCACGTCCTTTACCGCCCGCCTGCGCCTGCGTCCGCCCCGCCCCTCCCAGATCCTGCTGCTCGTCTCGGCTCTGCTTGCCCTGATCGCGGGCACACTGCTCATCAGCATCTACACAGGCGGCATTAAGACGCTGGACAACGGCTTTACTCTGTATGACACCTTTGCGGCAGGTAGCGGAACAGATTTTTCCTCCGTCTCCTACCTGATCTTGGCCTACGCCGCCCTGCCCGCCATTTGCGAGGAATTTGTTTTTCGCGGCGTGCTGTGCGCAACTCTTGAGGAGAGAGGCTTGCTCCCCGCCATCGCCTACAGTTCGCTTGCCTTCGGTATGCTTCATTTCGAGTTTTCCCACCTGCCGGTCTATATTTTCGCAGGGCTTCTTTTGTGTGCTGTAATGTATGCGACGAGGTCGCTGATAGCCACCGTGATCTTGCACTTTGCCTACAATCTGTTTGGCTTATTCGGTCAACCGACGCTGACGCAGTTTTACCTTTACACGGGAAGCACGGAGTTGTTTTCCTTCCTTTTGCTTCTCATTCTTCTGGTCTCTGCCATTGTCTTCTGCGGCGAGGCTTCGCGTGCCTACCGCTCCTACGCACGGACGATGCAAGGCGCACCTTACCGGGTAGATCTGCCACGGAGCGAATGGGGTCGGAGATTGATCCACACGGTGTTTGCGCCGGTGAGCATTGTTTGTATGGTGGTGTATCTGTTGGCGTGCTTGTTTATTTGATAAAATGTAAAAACGGTCGATCAGCTCGGCCGTTTTTTGTTGCGTGGGAGCAGGGGGAAATGTTAAGTTTCAAACAACTTCTTCTTTTGACGCGCACACTGCTGCGCGCGTGCGCTGTACAGGCATGGATGCCATTTCTTTGTTGTTCCACAAAGAAATGGC
>SVOU01000010.1 GCA_015066215.1 Oscillospiraceae bacterium
TGCCTGTGAGAAAGCTCACTATCGCCCACGGTACCAGCACGGTGCCTGCACCAAAGACGGGCAACATATCCACCAGCGCGGTTGCCGCCGCCCACAACACCACGCCGTCTACCTGCAAGAGCCACAGCCCCAGCGCGGTTTCCAAAAAAGTAATGAGAGTGAGCAGGGCGTAGGCTTTGGACAGGCGGCGCACCGCTTGTCCGCACAGGCGGCGGGCGGCTTGCACCGTTTTTTGGCGCGGCGGCGACAGCTGTCGCAACCCAAACGCCCACACGCGGTCATATTCCACCGTCAGCAGGGTGGTTGCGGCTACAAACACCACCGCGCCAAACAGATGAAACGGCAAACGCGAGAGAAAGCGTGGCAGCACGCCGCCGAGCGCGTCGCTAATGCCGCCAAACAGCGCTTGCGGGATATTCTCTTTGAGCGACGCCCATATCTCTTGCCAGCGCGCACCAACGGCGGGGACGTCGGCCGCCCAGCCGCCCGCTACCCGCTCGACGCCTTGCACGACGCGCTCCCACGCATCGTTGATAAGGGCCGCCCACTCCCCTGCGCTGCGCTCACCGATAAACACCGCCACGCGCCACGCGATGACGCCTATCGCCAACGCGAGAAGCAGAAGCAACAGCCCCACCAATATGCCTGACGCCGCCTTACTGCCGCCCCACAGCCGTTTTTCCAACCAGCAACGCGGGCGTTGCAGGGCGGCGGCAAGCAACAAGGCGGTGACAAGCGGCAACAAATACGCCTTCAAAAACCAAAATGCCGCCAACGCAAGTGCCGCCCAAAAGGTGACGTAGGCGGCATTGATGAGAAACGCGCGGCGACGGGAAATTTGGGGAGATTCCACCCGCTCACTCTCCTGTTCTTTTTTGTGCATTTTGTCACGCGGGGTGCCGTTTTGTGTATCTGCAGCAAACACTCGCGCACACCTGTCCGCCAATGGCGGACTGACGAAAAAGTTGCGGCTTTTTCTTCTTTTAAGGCATTTGTGGCTTGCTTTTTGGCACGGATTGTGCTATATTTGTATCTACCATCAATACACCTGTCCGTGAGTTGCGGACTGTAAAAAAGGAGGTGCCGCCGTGGAAAATGCTGTGACCCAGACCCCGATGCTGTTGGTCGACGCCGACGTGTTGCCCGACGTTTTCTTGCGGGTGCTGGAAGCCAAGCAGCTTTTGGCCGCAGGGCGCGCCGCTTCGGCGGCAGAGGCTGCCCGTATGGCGGGCATCTCACGCAGTGCGTTTTATAAGTATAAAGACGCGGTGTTTCCTTACAGCGGCGGCGACGACAGCCGGTTGCTTACGGTGCATTGTATTTTGCAAGACCGCCCCGGCGTGCTTTCCAATCTGCTCGCGGCTTTTGCGGCGGCGCACGCCAATATTTTGACGGTCAACCAGAGCATTCCCGTTGACGCGCTTGCCTCTGTTTCTATTTCTGCCCGCACCGACAGATTGTCGCTGCCCTTTGCCGATTTCGTGCAATCGCTCGGCAAGCTCGACGGAGTGGAAAGTATTGCGCGTATCCAACGCCACGCTGCCGGTTTAGTATAACCGCGCGCGGCTGATTTTACCCACAGATTACCCACAGAAAGGACTTTTAACTGTATGATTTCCATCGCTATTATGGGTCACGGCGTGGTTGGCTCGGGCGTGGCGCAGGTTTTGTTGCAAAACGCCGCCGCTATCTCCCACAAAGCCGGTGACGATATTCGTGTGAAGCGCATTCTCGACCTGCGGGAGTTCCCCGACAGCCCGCTCGCCGACTGCTTCACCAAGTGCTTTGAAGATATTGAGGAGGATGACGAGATCCGCATCGTTGTGGAAACGATGGGCGGGCTTAACCCCGCTTATGACTTCGTCAAGCGCTGTCTGCAAAGCGGCAAAAGCGTGGTCACTTCCAACAAGGAGCTGGTTGCCGCCAAGGGCGACGAGCTGTTGGCGTTGGCCCGCAGCCGCAACTTAAACTTCCTGTTTGAGGCGAGTGTTGGCGGCGGTATTCCGATCCTCCGTCCGCTCGATCAGTGCCTTGCCGCCAACGAGGTGACGGAGGTGGCTGGTATTCTCAACGGCACCACCAACTTTATGCTCACCAAGATGATCGGCGAAGGACTTTCTTATGACGACGCGCTGGCGTTGGCACAAGCCAACGGCTATGCTGAGCGCGATCCGTCGGCAGACGTGGACGGCGCGGATGCTTGCCGCAAGATCTGCATTCTCGCCTCGCTTGCTTTCGGCAAGCACGTACTGCCCGAGCAGGTGCAGACGGAAGGCATTCGCAACATCACCGCGGACGACGTGGCTTGTGCCGCCGCTTGCGGCGGTGCGGTCAAGCTGATCGGTCGCTCGCGCAAGCTTTCTGACGGTCGTCTGCACGTGATGGTCGCGCCGATGGTGGTGGAAAAGAATAATCTGCTGTCAGATGTCAATGATGTATTTAACGCCATTATGGTGCGCGGTAACGCGATCGGCGACGTAGTGTTCTACGGGCGCGGCGCGGGCAAGCTGCCTACCGCGAGTGCGGTGGTCGCTGACGTCATCGACGAGGTCAAGCACCTCGCGGCACGCAAATATCTTTTCTGGGAAAGCGGTTATCCCACATACGTGGCGGCTGCCGACGACGAGGCGTATCGCTTTATGGTGCGGCTTGACGCGATGGATCTGGCGGCGGCAAAGGCCGCTTTGCCCGATGCTGCACAACTGGTCGCCGCAGGCGTGCCCAAGGGGCAGGCTGTGCTGCGCACCGCGTTTATGACCGTGACGGATTTGAAAAACCGTTTGGCGGCGGTGGGTGTTGAACCCCTGTCCTGCCTGCGTATATTTACACTTTCGCAAGACTGATCGGAGGGATCTTTTATGTTGGTCGTTCAAAAATTCGGCGGTAGCTCGGTGCGCGACACCGAGCGTCTGCTCAACGTGGCGCGTATCGTCACGGACACGTATAAGCAAGGCAACGAGGTGGTCGTGGTCGTTTCTGCACAGGGCGATACCACCGACGATCTCATCGCCAAGGCGAAGGAGCTCGGCAAGAAAAACAGCAAACGCGAGATGGATATGCTGATGGCGGCGGGCGAACAGATCTCGATCGCGCTGCTGGCGATGGCGATCGAGTCGCTGGGCTGTCCCGCGACCTCGCTGCTCGGCTGGCAGGCGGGCTTCGTCACCAACTCCACCTATGGTGCGGCGCGCATCAAGCGCGTCAACGCGGAGCGTATTCGCACCGAGCTGGATAAAAACCGCATTGTTGTTGTGGCGGGCTTCCAGGGGCTTAACCGCAACGAGGACGTGACCACGCTCGGTCGCGGCGGCTCGGATACCAGCGCGGTGGCGATCGCCGCGAGCATGCACGCGGACCTGTGCCAGATCTATACCGACGTAGAAGGCGTTTACACCGCCGACCCGCGCAAGATCCCCAATGCACGCAAGCTGAGTGAGATCACCTACGGCGAGATGCTGGAGCTGGCTTCTCTGGGTGCACAGGTGCTCAACAACCGTTCTGTCGAAATGGCGCAAAAATACAATGTCGAGCTGGAGGTGCTGTCCAGCTTAAACCGAGTGCCGGGCACTCGAGTAATGGAGGTTGCAAAAATGGAAAAAATGTTGATCAAAGGCGTTGCCAAGGATACCAGCGTAGGTCGTGTGATGGTCGTCGGTCTGCCTGACGAACCGGGTATTGCTTTCAAAGTCTTCTCGTTGGTGGCGCGCGCTCACGTGAACGTGGACATCATTCTGCAATCCGTCGGCCGTGACGGCACCAAGGATATCACCTTCACCGTGCCCGCCGAGGACGGTGCGGACGCTGTGGAAGCCCTTAAGGATTTCTGCGAGCGTATGGGTGCCAAAGATCTGCGCTATGACACCGAGTGTGCGAAAGTTTCCATCGTCGGCGCGGGTATGGAAACCCACGAGGGCGTTGCCGCCAAGATGTTTGAGGCGCTCGCCGATGCGGATATCAACATTGAGATGATCTCCACCAGCGAGATCAAAATTTCCGTGCTGATCGCGCTGGCCGATGCTGACCGTGCGGTTGCCGCGGTGCACAAGGCGTTTTTTGAGACCAACGACTGATCCCACACTCAAAACGGAGGATTTTTATGAACAATATCTGGCATGACGTCAGTCCTAAGCGTATCACCCCTGATGATTTTTTGGCGGTTATTGAGATCGGCAAGGGCAGCAAGTGCAAATATGAGTTGGACAAGGAAACGGGCGTTTTGCGGCTTGACCGCATTCTCTACACGTCCACCCACTATCCCGCCAACTACGGCTTTATCCCCCGCACCTATGCGGATGATCTTGACCCGCTGGACGTGCTGGTGCTTTGCTCGGAGAGTCTGTATCCGATGACCACCGTGCGGTGCTATCCCATCGGTGTCATTTCGATGATCGACAACGAGCATTTTGACGAAAAGATCATTGCCATTCCCTTTAACGATCCCACCTACAACACCTACACCGACATTGCGCAGATCCCCACCCATATTTTCGAGGAAATGTCCCACTTCTTCAAGGTGTATAAGCAGTTGGAGGGCAAACAGACCGCGGTCAACGAGGTCAAAGGTGCCGATGCGGCGCGTGAGATCATTGCCAAATCCATCGACTGCTACGTGGAAACCTATTGCAAATAAGGGTAAACAAAAAAGTCCCGACACGGTTGTGTCGGGACTTTTTTATGTCACAGCGTTGATAAAAAGGCGGTGATCTCGGCTTCGCTAGCGGCTAAACGCCCCTGCCAGCGGGTGGGACTGCCACCGCCACGGGCGTTTAAGCCCTCGCGCAGTTTTTGCGCGGCGGCTTTGAGATCTACCTGCTCACTGCCGATAACGCCCACCCAGCCGCTCTTATCGTCACCCGCGAGGGCGGCGGCAATGCGGTTGCCTTTTTCGACGGCGGCGTTGACCAGCCGTTGTAAGGTGTCGCTGTCGGCGTCGGGCAAAAAGACGCCGCAGAAGGGTTGGTTTTCGGGTAAGCTCGCGGCTTTTTGCGCCGCCCATTCGCGGTGCGCCGCCGCCAGCTTGTGTTTATCCTCTTCGCGCGCCAAAAGCAGGCGCGAGACCGCTTCGGGCAGCTCGTCGGTCTTGACCGACAGCGCCGATGCGGCGGCAAGGGACGCCTGATACAACCGCTCAAAGGCGGCGAAAGCGGCGTTGCCGCACAGCATATGTACCCGCACGCCGCCTTTATAGCGGATATGCTCGGTGAGCTTGATGCCGCCGATCTCCCCCGTATGCGTCAGGTGCGGTGCACAGCAGGCGCACACGTCCACGTCGGGGACGGTGATGATGCGTACCGCGCCGTCGAGCGGCTTTTTACTGCGATAGGTCATTTTCGCCAGCTCGTCGGGGGTGGGAAAAGTGATCACAAGCGGCAAGCACTGCGCCACGATGCTATTGGCTTCGCGCTCGATAGCGATAAGTTGTTCGCGGGACAGTTCGCCGTCAAAATCCAGCGTGGTGTCCACCGTGCCGAGGTGGAAGCCTACGTTGTGCAGCCCGTGGTGCTTGTACACCAGTCCCGAGATGATATGCTCGGCGGAATGGTGTTGCATACGCGAAAAGCGCTGTTCCCAGTCGATCTCGCCGACCACTTCGGCACCCACGGGCAAGGGGGCGGCGGTTTTGTGCAACGGCGTGTCGCCTACCATCTGCACGTCGGTGACGGCAACGCCGCCGAGCGTGCCCGTGTCGGCATATTGCCCGCCGCCCTCGGGAAAGAAGGCGGTTTGGGACAACGTCACGCCATAGCCGTTTTCCAGCGGCTCACAGGTCAGCACCGTGGCGGTGAAACGGCGGCAATGGCCGTCGGTTTCATAGATGCGCGCGGTCATACGTCTTCCTCCGCAGGTTCGTCCGTCACGCCGTCAAGCGCGAGCAGTTGCTCGGCTTCGCTGCTCTCCAACGCTTCCACAGTTTTGAGTTTCGTCTTGATCACGCGGTTGCGGCGGTCGGCTTCATCCAGAGTATTGCCCGCTTCTTCCAGTTTGCGGCGCACCTTTTTGAGCACCGTTTCGAAGTTATCGTATTGCGTTTTGGCGGCGCCCAGCACCTTCCACACTTCGGCGGCGCGCTTATCCAGCGCGATGGTGCGAAAGCCCATACGCAAGGTATTGAGAAAGGCGGTGATGGTGGTCGGACCGCAGATCATCACGCGGTAGGTCTGCTGGATATCCTCCACCAAGCCGGGGCAACGCAACACTTCGGCGTACAGCCCCTCGGTGGGCAGGAACAATATCGCAAAATCGGTGGTGATGGGCACCTCGATATACAGATCGTGGATGGTTTTGGCTTCGGCGCGCACGGTGCGCTCGAGCGCCTTGGCGGCTTCGTCCACCGCCGCCTTGTCCGCGCGGTCCGCCGCTTCGGACAGGCGCAGATAGTCCTCCTGCGGGAATTTGGAGTCGATGGGCAACCATACGATACCGTCGCCCTCGCGCGCAGGGATCTTGACCGCAAACTCTACCATTTTGCCGTTGTTGCGCGGGGACACGTTGCGGGCGTATTGGTCGGCGGTGAGCGTTTGTTCTAAGAGGTTGCCCAACTGCACCTCTGCCCACGTGCCGCGCGCTTTGACGTTGGTCAGCACGCGTTGCAGATCGCTCACGCCGCTGGCGAGCTGTTGCATCTCGCCCAGCGAGCGATAGACGTTTTGCAATTGGTCGCCCACCGTTTTGAAGCTGGAATCCAGCCGCTGGGTCAGGGTGGCGGTGAGTTTTTCGTCCACCACCTGACGCATCTGATCGAGCTTTTCTTCATTGGACTGCTGCAGCTTGCTCACAGACTGGGTAAGCGTCTGGTTGAGCCTGTCCATCTGCTCCGCCATCGTGCGGTATAGACGTGCTTGCTGCTCGCCCGTGCTTTCCGCCAGCGCGGTGCGGTTTTTCTCCAGCTCCAGTTTTAGCTCATTTTTGAGCGACTCCACCGTTTTGACAAGTGCGGCGGTGGCATCGGCGGTGGCGCGGCGTCCGCGTTCCAGCTCGTCGGTCAGGCGACGCTCGGTCTGCTCCAACTCCTGCCGCGTCAAGCCGTCGGCATTATTGCGCGGGCGCAACAGCAGAATGAGCAGTAAAATGGAATTTACTCCGAGTATAATCCAAGTGATATAGTCCAAATTGTACACTCCTTACAGCAGGTAGGTGGGCAGGTCGCTCGCGGTCATCGCCGCGGCGCGGAATTTGCCCTCGCGTACGTCGGCGGTGGCGCGGCGGGTGCCTTGCACTTCGTCGAACAGGCGCAGAGCGTCGTTTTCGCTGTCGACGGCGACCACCACGGCGGGAACGGTGTCCAGTCCCAGCGTTTTGGCGGCGTCAAGGCGGCGATAGCCTTCCAGCATATAGAGCGTGCCGTCGGGCACGCGTGCGAGCAACAGCGGCTCCAAGATACCGCGGCGGCGCACACTGTTGAGCAATGTGGAGGGGGCTTTGTCAGCCGCGGTGGGTGCGGCAGATGCAAACGCGGTCACCGCCGCGGTCGCGACAGAAATATGCTCGGTGGTTGCCGCCACGGGAGCGGCGACGGTTTGCTTCGGGGCGGTGGTTTTGCTGCCCGCGGCGCGGGCGATGCTGTTTTTACCGATGGACAAGACGGTCGACCTCCTTTGCCAGTGCGGCATATTCTTTGGCGCTGCGGGTGCTGGGCTTGTGCGCGCCCACGGGCTTGCTGTTATCCTGCGCCCACTCGATGGTGCTGTCGACGCGGATATAGCTGTCGAACAGGTGCACACCCTCGGTCTCACGCAGGGTTTCTATCGTTTGTTTGAAATAGTTTTTACGCTCGTCCACCTTGGTGACGGCGATGCCGAGAAGTGACAGGTCGGGCGCGATCTGCCCCACCGTTTCCACAAACTCGAACATATTGGCAAGACCAAACAGTCCCCACGGGCTGGCCTCGACGGGAATGAGCAGGTAGTCGGACGCGCACAGCAGGTTCATCACCCAACAACCGAGCGTGGGGGGCGCATCCATCAGTATGTAGTCATAGACACCGCTATCCTTGACCGATTGCAAGCATTTGCGCAAAATCAACTCGCGTTGCCATTTGGGGAACAGCTCGAACTCGATGCCGCTCATCAAGGTGGATGAGGGGATCATATCCAGCCCTTCATAATCGGTGGACACGATAAATTCGTCGAGCGGTTTTTGCTCACGCACCGCCGTATAGATATTGCGGCCGCTTTGTGCCATATCCAGCACCGTTTCTTCCGAGAAGAAGCACAGTGACAGGTTCATCTGCATATCGCCGTCGATAAGCAGTACCTTTTTTCCCGATTTTGCCAGTTCATAGCCTACATTACAGCAGGTGGTGGATTTGCCGCTGCCGCCCTTGTTATTGGCGAAACACAGCGTGATGGTTTTTTTCATACGCCACACCGTCCTTTACATATACCATATTACCGATTTTTGCGCCAAAAGTCAATCGTTTTCCCCTGTGCAAGCAAAAAATGCTTGCACCTTTTCCTGCTTAGTGGTATGATTACAAGGTACAGTTATGATTGACTTTATCCGAAAGCCGTTTTTGGCGGCTTTGGTTGATTATCCGTTTGACAGGAGGCTTTTTTATGGCGTTGCGCGACCTGATCATTCCGCAAAACTATCAGCCGCGTTTAGGCATTTTGGAAACCGAGGTGGCGATCAAGCTGGTCAAGGACACCTTGGAGCGACAGTTGGCGCAAAAACTCAATCTCACCCGCGTGTCCGCACCGTTGTTCGTGCGCAATAATTCGGGTCTTAACGATAACCTCAGCGGCAAGGAGCGCCCCGTGTCGTTTGACATCCCCGATGCCGACAGCACGGTGGAGATCGTCCATTCGCTCGCAAAATGGAAGCGCCAGGCGCTTAAAATGTACGGCTTTTCTGGCGGTATGGGTCTTTACACCGATATGAACGCCATTCGCCGCGATGAGGAACTCGACAACCTGCACTCGGTCTACGTTGACCAATGGGACTGGGAAAAGATGCTCACCCCTGCTACCCGCAATCGTCAGACGCTTGAAATGACGGTACAGCTCATTATGCAGGCGTTGCGCGAAACACAGCAGAAGCTCTGCGAGGTGTTTCCGCAGATGGATGCGTTTTTGCCCTCTGAAATCGCGTTTATTTCCTCGCAGGAGCTGGAAGATCGCTATCCCGATCTGACCCCCAAACAGCGCGAGGATGCCGTTTGCCGTGAATACGGCGCGGTGTTTATCTCCCAGATCGGTCGCGCGCTGAAAAGCGGTAAGCCGCATGACGGGCGTGCGCCTGACTATGACGATTGGGACTTAAACGGCGATATTTTGGTTTGGAACCCCGTGTTGGAGCGCGCGTTTGAGATATCCTCGATGGGTATTCGCGTGGATGAGGAAAGCCTTAAACGCCAGCTGAAAGAGGCGGGCTGTGAGGATCGCGCCGCTCTCCCCTTCCATCGCCGTTTGCTCGCGGGCGAGTTGCCGCTGACGATGGGCGGCGGTATCGGGCAATCGCGCGTGTGTATGCTGCTTTTGGAAAAAGCGCACATCGGTGAGGTGCAGGCCTCCATTTGGCCTGAAGATATGGTCGCGGCGTGTGAGGAAGCGGGCATACATTTGCTGTAAAGGTTAAAAATAAAAGGCAGGAGCTTTAAGCTTCTGCCTTTTTTCATGTTCTTAATATGCTATCGGCAAGGGGGATTGATTACCAAATAAAGGGTATCAAGCGGTATTTAACCTTTTGTTTATACGCGCGGTAACCGTCAAGCTTTTCTTCAAGGAATTTTTCTTCGTGCTTGATCCGTTTTGTTATGATGAAAGGGTACGCGAGAAAAATCAAAAACGAGTACACAGAACCCAACACAATCGGCATAGATAAAAACAAGAGCAATGTCGCACTATACATCGGATGCCTGACGATGCCATATAATCCCGTGTCAATTACTTTTTGATTTTCTTGCACTTCAATCGTGCGGCTAAGGTATGTGTTTTCTCTCAACACCTCTGCGTAAAGCATATACGCCATAAGAAACACCACCGCCGCACCGATGACAACGCCTGTCGGCAAGACATACCAATGAAAACGGAAACCAAGCCCCGCAAGGACAAAGCCCGCCAGAAACATAAGACCACTGAGTTTCACAACAAGACCTTGTTCGCGGGCTTCTTCTTTGGCATCCAGTCTGCGACTTAATAAGTCGGGATTTTTGAACATCATTACCATTCCTGCAAGGAACATTGGCACGAATAAAATCCCCATCAATAACCAGCCGTTAAAATAGGAAAAAGTGCCGGCGGGTAAAAATATCAACAATCCGACCAACGCAACACCTAATAAAAATTTCGTTATGGCCCCAAGGCATAATTTCTTCGTCATAGTATTTCCCCGTCAACATGTATTTGTTATCGCGTTTTTATGTATTATACCATTACCGAAATTCATTTGCAATAGATAGACCCCCCTCGGAGCAATCCGATGGGTTTGCCATTGCCGTAGGGCGGGGCCTTGGTCCCGCCGCTCCTTTGTTGTCGGTTTTCGGCGGGAGTAAACCCCCGCCCTACAAAAAACCGCCCGATTTCTCGGGCGGATTTGTTATTGGATTTAATCCTTGATGGCAGCCTGTGGTGCTATCAGCAAAAGGGGGAAATTAAAAGTCGAGTTACCGTGGCGAGGTCGCAACTTAATCGTCCTCTATTTGCCGACAAATTCCCATTGTGTTCCTTTTACACTTTTTCTTTTGCCATTACAGCACGCAGAAATTTCTTTATAAGATATTCCTGTGGCCTCATTTGCGGCCCTAGCATTCACATATACTTCTCCTGTGTTAATGCACCTTACTGGTTTTGAACGCTTATTTTCAGCACCTTTTTTGTAATTTCTGTTCATCATAAACTTCTCTGGGTTTTCTGCCCACTGTCGTTTAAGTTCTTTTGAGTGATTTGCTTTTCTTTCTTCATCATTTGCAATTTCTCGTAGATGTTTAATAAGTTTTTCTCTCATTTCGGGATTATTCCAGTTTTCGTTTACCATGCTCCTTAAACGTTCTCGTTCTTTTTGAGTCGCTCCTCGTTCTTGCCTTTCCTTCACAAGTTTTTGTCGCATTTCTGGATTTTTCCACTGTTCCGTTTTTGCTTTACTATTCTTTTTTCTTTGTTCTTCATTGGCAGTCCAACCTAAAACGCCTTCTCCACCATCTGTGCAATTATATCCAAAATGCTTGTCATGAGTTTTATATTTTTTGATTAAAAGTTTTTCCGCATCAGTAGCTTCTTCAAATGTTAAATTTTCTAACAGGATTTCGTGTTTAATGTTCGTCCAACCATATTTTTTAATTGCCCTATAAAATCCTGTACAGCGTTGATAACCTTCCCCGTTACGCCAACGTTGACTTATCGATTGACAAGTAATTCCAATATATCTTTTGTTGCTTGGTGTTGTATGCATATATACACAATAAGACCGTCTCATAAGGAACACCTCGTTTTATATACTTTCAGTAACATTAATATTGTATCACTTTTAGAAGAAATTTACAATATATACAACAATCCCTCTGCCGATTTCTCAGCAGAGGGATAATTTTGCTTTATAAACCTAATTACTTAGATTCTTTAATAGCAGCCTGGGTTGCAGTAAATCCAGCGGCCGGTGGGCATCACTTATGCCCTTAACTTTTATTCCGACAGCCACAGGACGTCCTCTTCCTGCGTTTTGGCGCGGGAAAGAAGGGCGGTGAGGGCTTCGCGTGCGGGCATACCCTCATAGCAGATACGGTAGCAGTTTTGCGTGATGGGCATATCCACATCCATTTGCACCGACAGCTCATAGGCGGTTTTGGCGGCGAGATAGCCCTCGACCGTGCCGACGCGGGCAATCGCTTGCTCCACCGTCAGCCCCTCGCCTATCAGCATACCGGCGCGGCGGTTGCGGGAGTGCATACTGCCGCAGGTGACCATCAAGTCACCCATACCCGACAGACCGCCAAAAGTCGCACGGCGTGCGCCCATAGCCACGCCCAGACGCGCCATTTCGCACAGTCCACGGGTCATCAGCGCGGCTTTGGTATTATCGCCAAGCCGTAAGCCGTCACAAATACCTGCCGCGAGCGCGATGACGTTTTTGAGCGCGCCACCCAGCTCCACACCGATAACGTCAGTGGTGGTATAGATACGGAAAACGGGGCACATCAGCAGATCCTGTACCGCTTGGGCATCTTTAATATCGGCGGCGGCGCTCACCACCGAGGTGGGCACGCCGCGTCCCACTTCTTCGGCGTGGGACGGGCCCGACAGGGCGACCACGCGCGCGGTGGGCAGGGCTTCGCGGATAATTTCAGTAAAGCGGCGACCGCTTTCGCGTTCAATACCCTTGCCTGCGTTGGCGATCAACGCGCCATCGGGCAACACGCCTTTGAGTTTTCCCACCGTTTCGGCTATGGCAAAGGACGGCACGACCAGCAAAACGAGGTCGGCATCTTTGGCACAGTGGATATCGGTGGTCAGTTCAATCGTAGGCGGCACGGGTACGTCGGGGAGCAATTTTTTATGCTCGCCGTCGCGTCGGATCGCCTCACACTCTTCGGCAAAGGGGGTCCAGAGCCGCACTTGGTGGCTTTGGCGGTCAGCCAGCACGGCGAGCGCCGTACCCCAGCCGCCCGCGCCCAAAACAGCGATCTTTGCCACGGTCAGCCCTCCTTTTTCTTGAAGGAAATCTTGCTTTCGGTGCCGTCAATAAGGCGGCGGATATTTGGAATATGCTTGACGATCACGGTCAGCGACACCAATGCGCCCATCACGGTGCAAAACAGCGCGGTGAACAGGCTGGTGTCCGAAATGGTATAGGTAGACAGGAAGGTGAGTGCAGGGATAGGCAACACGCCCACAATGGAGCCGAGCGACACCCATTTGGTGATCGCCACCACAATGATAAACAGCCCCAGACAAAACAGCGCCATTTTCCAGTCGAGCACCAGATACATACCCAAGGTGGCGACGACGCCTTTGCCGCCGCGAAAGCCGAAATAGAGCGGATAGAGGTGGCCGATGATGCAGAAAAGACCTGCCACGTACGCCGCCGCGAAGGTCGGGTCGACGGTGACGCCGTCGGCGGCGGTTTTGACAGCGCACGCGGCGGCAAACCACCGCGCAAACTCCACAGCCGCCACCGCTTTGAGCAGGTCGCCCGCCATAGTCAGCGCCGCCAGCCCCGGACCTTTGGCGCGCAACATATTGGTCGCGCCTGCGTTGCCGCTGCCGTAGTTGCGGATGTCATCTTTTGAGAAAATGCGGCTGATGAGTATGGCAAAGTTGATGCTGCCAAACAGATAGGCCGCCAAGGCAGATACGGGCAGAACATACCAACAGGTGGTAAAAAATGCTCCGATTTGCAAGACGTCGCCTCCCTTTTATTTTCCCGACCGGTCGCCGCGTTCACGGATGACCAGTCGCAGCGGCGTGCCTTCCAGACCGAAGGTTTCCCGCAGTTGATTTTCCAGATAGCGTTGATAAGAGAAGTGGAACAGGTCTGCGCGGTTGACGAAGCAGACGAATGTGGGCGGTTTGGTGGATGCCTGCGTGATATAGTAGATACGCAGGCGGCGTCCCTTGTCCGTGGGCGGTTGCACGCGCGCGGTGGCCTGCGCCAGCACGTCGTTGAGCATACCCGTGGACACGCGCATCGCGTTTTGCTGTGCCACAAAGGTGATCAGTTCGAACAGGCGGTCAAGCCGCTGTCCCGTTTTGGCGGAGATAAAGATGATGGGGGCGTACGCCATAAAGCTGAAATCCTCCATCAGCTTTTTGCGCATCTGATCCATCGTGTGTCCGTCTTTTTCCACCGCGTCCCATTTGTTGACGGCAACGATACAGGCTTTGCCCTGTTCGTGGGCGATACCCGCCACCTTGCTGTCCTGCTCGGTGAAGCCTTCGACGCCGTCGATCAAGATAACGCACACGTCGGCGCGTTCCACCGCCATCTGGGCACGCAGGATGCTGTATTTTTCCACCGCGTCGTCCACCTTGCTCTTGCGGCGGATACCTGCGGTGTCGATAAACACGAACTCGCCGTGCTTGTTTTTCACGGGGGTGTCCACCGCGTCACGGGTGGTGCCTGCCATATCCGACACGAGCATACGCTCTTCGCCGACGATGGCGTTGACGAGAGAGGATTTGCCCGCGTTGGGTTTGCCGATGACCGCCACCTTGATGGGGTCGTTTTCGGGCTCTTCTTCCGTATCGGGCGGCAAAAATTCCAGCACGGCGTCCAAAAGGTCGCCCGTACCTGTGCCGTGAATAGCGGAAACGGCGATGGGGTCACCGAGACCGAGATTGTAAAATTCATAGAAATCCGCGGGCAGTGCGCCGATGCTGTCGCATTTGTTGACGCACAGCACCACCGGCTTGCCGCTTCTCTGCAGCATAGCCGCCACGTCGGCGTCGTTGGCGGTCACGCCTGCGGTCAAGTCGGTGACCAGCACGATCACGTCCGCCTGCTCGATCGCCATTTGCGCCTGTGCGCGCATTTGTTGCAACAGGCGGCTGTCGGTGCGCGGCTCGATACCGCCCGTGTCTGCGACCTGAAACTCTCTGCCGCCCCATTCGCAGGTGGCGAAAATACGGTCGCGGGTGACGCCGGGGGTGTCCTGCACGATGGACAGGCGTTTGCCGATCAATTTATTGAACAGGGTAGATTTGCCCACATTGGGGCGTCCTACCACCGCTACGATGGGTTTGGCCAACAGGGCCACCACCTTTCTTGCAAAGTAAAGCTTATTGCCACAAAGCGTCCAGAAGGTCTGCGCCGTCACAGCCGACGGGACAGACGGGGATGCCGAGCTGTTCTGACAGCTCGTCGGGCGTCATATCGTCCAAAAAACAGTCGCCCTCGCGCCGCAACATACTGTCGGGGAACAATATTTTGTCCGCGGCGACGCCTTTTAGTTGGGCGGCGATATCCTGCCCTGTGACAAGACCTGCGACGGTGATGGTTTCTCCGAAAAAGTCGTTGCGGATGGGGGTCACCGTCACATTTAGATTATGCCACTTTTTTTGGGCTTCGTCAACCAATTCCTGTAAAAGCGGCGCCGCGAGCCGCCCCGTGGCAATCACAAGACGGCTACCCTTGGGGGCGGCGTCGGTATCGGCAGTGCCGACAAAAATTGGTCTTTGAGCAAGGCAGACATACCCACACCGTTTTCGAGCTGGGCAAAGTCGCCGTAGTGGTCGGCGGCAGGCATCGGTCTGCCCGCCGCGAGATAAAACTCATCAGAGGGGAAAAACAGCCGCGCACCGCCTTGTTGCATCACGCGGGCGTTGGCATTTTCCAGCGCGTCGATCACTGCCGCCGATTCCGCGGCGGTAAACAGGCGCAAGGGGGTGAGCCCTTCGCGGTGGCGCGTAAGTCCCACGGGGACCGCCGCGACACTTTTGAGCGCGGGGGTGAGGGCGGTAAGGTCGGCGAGCGTCTTTTCGAGAGCCGCGCCGTCGTTCCACTCGGGTACCAGCACGAGCTGGCATTTGAGTTCGATGCCCGCATCCGCCAAGCGGCGCAGATAGGAAAGGCGCTCGCCTGCGAAGCGGTTGTTCATCATCTTGCACCGCAAGTCAGGGTCGGTGGTGTGCACCGACACGTGAATGGGGCTGATATGCATCTTGATGATGCGGTCGATATCCCCGTCGGTTAAGTTTGTCAGCGTGATATAGTTGCCGAACAGGAAGGAAAGGCGGCTGTCGTCGTCTTTGAAATAGAGCGTGTCGCGCATACCCTTTGGCAACTGGTCGATAAAGCAGAAAACACACTTATTGCGGCAGGAACGCTGCTCGTCCATCAGATAGGTGGCAAATTCCAGCCCGATGTCCTCATATTCCGCTTTGCGGATGGTGACGGCGCGGTTTTTGGTGCCGTCGTGGAGCATCAGCGTCAGCGTGGGCTCGGTCAGATAGAACCGATAATCCAGCACGTCGGTGATGGGGTGTCCGTTGACGCTGACGAGCTGCCAGCCCGCGCAGATATGCTTTTTGGCGGCGAGGCTTTGCGGCTCGACGCCCGTGATGGTGACCGCCAAGCGTGCCACCTCCTTTCGAAAAACAAAAATAGAGAAGGATCGCTCCTCCTCTATTTCTTAGGGATCCTGATCAGTTTTCGACCTTCACGACCTGACGACCGTTGTAATAGCCGCAGTTGCTGCACAGCCGATGAGCGCGTTTGTACTCACCGCACTGGGGGCATTTGACCAGCGTCGGAGCATCGATCTTCCACACATTGTTGCGTCTTTTGTCACGACGCGCTTTGGAACTTTTTCTCTTGGGCACCGCCATGTTGAGCACCTCCTTAACAGGATTATCGGGAGTGGCGCTCCCGCTTTTTTACAAATTTCATTCAAGCAATTGCCGCAGCTTCTCCAAGCGAGGGTCAACCGTCTGCTTTTGACAGTCGCAATCGCCTTCATTGAGGTTTTTGCCGCACAGGGCGCACAGCCCGCGGCAATCTTTGCGGCAGAGGTTTTTCGACGGCAAAGCCAGCAGCACCTCGGTCTCCACCAGCTCGTCCAGAGGCAGGGTGAAGTTTTCCACAAGTAAGTAGCCGTCGCTCTCTTCGTTATTGAGAGAGGTCACGAGGGTGTACTCCACGTGCAACCGATCCTCCCGCGAAAAAGGAGTCATGCAGCGATCACAGTCCCCTTCGTAAGTCGAGCAGATGGAAAGACGCAGCGTGACGATGCCGGCCGCCGAAACGACCTCACCCTGCGCCGTCACCGGACGACGAAACGGACGGGAGTCGGAAATCTCCAACGAGGACAGATCACAGGTTGTTTCAAAGGGCAGGCTTTTTTGGTCGCCCACGAACAACGATTGCAAGTGTAAAAGCATAGTTCACCTCAATTGTCACTCAACTATTATACCGAGTGCGTCGCGGTTTGTCAACCATAATTTTTGCAAATTATGGTTGACTTACCTACTCATTATTATTTTGCGGTCAATTGCACGGTGAATACGCCCGCACAGG
Source organism: Oscillospiraceae bacterium (assembly GCA_015066215.1). Classification (GTDB taxonomy): domain Bacteria; phylum Bacillota; class Clostridia; order Oscillospirales; family Acutalibacteraceae; genus HGM12789. Next base: position 16,948 of record SVOU01000010.1, read on the forward strand.
CGCCACCGTCCAGCAAAACGTACAGGTTGCCGTCGACGATATGCACGCTTCCCAGTCCTAAAAACAGGCCGCAAAGGAGTTCTCCCTTGCGGCCTCGTTCGATTTTGGCAATCAGATTTCGGTCGCTACGTCAGCAATATGAGCGGGGATCTCCGCTTTATCCGCAGACACAGACAGCACCAGGTTGACATTTTGCAGTTTGGAGAGCTTTTCAACAAACGCTTCCAGACCGGCGATGTCGCCGCCGATCTTCAGGGTGGAATCAACAAAGATGTCGGTGATGTCATAGTTGCCAGCGCACATACCGGCGATAAAGCCATAGAGCGCGTCAAAACCAACAATGCCGTATTCGTCAGCGGCAACCAGGCGGGTTTGGTGGGACAGGTCATAGGTCAGAGTGTTGTCCTTTTCGATGAACACCACGTTGCCTTTGGAGTCTGCCGTCGCCTTCGCGCACATATCCATAAGGCGCTTGGTCTTACCGGAGCCTTTTTTGCCGAGAATCAATGTAATCATGGGAATTCCTCCTTTATTTTATCCGCCCCACAAGGGGAGTCGGTTTCGCACGGTTTAACGACCCAGACGCGCTTCCAGAGCGGCGCGGGCGTCTTCGTAGCCGGGTTTGCCCAAGAGGGCAAACATATTTTTCTTGTAGCTTTCCACGCCGGGCTGGTCAAAGGGATTGACGCCCAGCATATAGCCCGAGATGGCGCAGGCTTTCTCGAAGAAATAGATGAGATAGCCCAGCTCTTCCTCACAGGCGGAGGGCACGTGGATGACCAGGTTAGGGGTGCCGCCGTCGGTGTGGGCGAGCACGGTGCCTTCGAAGGCTTTTTTGTTGACGTAGTCCATCGTGCTGCCGGTCAGGAAGTTGAGACCGTCGACGTTTTCGGGGTCTTCTTCGATCACCATATCGCGGGCGGGACGGTCGATCATCACGACCGTTTCAAACAGGATGTTGGAGCCGTCCTGCACGAACTGACCCAGCGAGTGCAGGTCGGTGGAGAACACCACGGACGCGGGGAACAAGCCCTTGCCGTCTTTGCCTTCGCTTTCGCCGTAGAGTTGTTTCCACCACTCGGACATCATCGCGTAGGCGGGTTCATAACTGACCATCAGCTCGACCGCGCGACCCTTGCGCAACAGGCACTGGCGAGCGGCGGCGTAGCGATAGCAGGGGTTGTTTTCGATAGCGGTGTCGCACAGCTCATCCTGCGCGGCGCGGGCGCCCTTCATCAGGGCGTCGATATCGCAGCCGGCGACGGCGATGGGCAGCAGACCCACGGCGGTGAGCACCGAGAAACGGCCGCCCACGTCATCCGGCACGACGAAGGTTTCGTAGCCTTCACGGTCAGCGAGACCTTTGAGGGTGCCGCGCGCCTTGTCGGTGGTGACGAATATGCGCTTGCGGGCTTCCTCCTCACCCACGGTTTTGACGAGATAGTCGCGCAAAACGCGGAAGGCGATGGCGGGCTCGGTGGTGGTGCCGGATTTGGAGATGACGTTGATCGACACGCGTTTGCCCTCACACAGGTCGAGCAGCTCGGTCAGTGCGGCGGGGCTTATGGTGTTGCCGGCGAAGAACACCTGCGGGGCGTTCTTGACGGTGAGGTTGTATTGCGGGGATTTGAGGAAATCGATGACCGCGCGGGCGCCCAGATAGGAGCCGCCGATGCCGATGGCGATAAACACGTCGGTATTTTCACGGATGCGCGCCGCTGCCGCTTTGATGCGGGCGAATTCTTCTTTATCATAGTCGGTCGGCAGGGTCACCCAACCCAAAAAGTCGTTGCCCAGACCGGTTTTGTTGTGTAACATCTCGTGCGCCGCCGTGACCTGCGCCTGCAAAGCACCCAGTTCGTGGTCGCGCACAAACCCATCGAGGTAGCGAGTGTCCAAAGAGATTGCCATTGTGTGTACCTCCTTCTGTTTCTGTTTCTTATTGTACAATATTTTTTTGCATTTTGCAACCGCTATCTGTAAATTCGCACAGAAATTTTACAAGTTGCCCTGTCAACGGCGTGGGGGCGGAGGCGGAAAAGATAAAAAAACGGCGCGCAGAAAACTGCGCGCCGTTTTTTGGCGTTGTCACTTATTCGGAGAAACCGGATTCGACCAGCTCCACCAGACCGTTGACCGCCTGCTCCTCATCTGCGCCGTCGGCGATGATGCGGATTGCGGTGCCGCCCACAATGCCCAAGGACAAAACGCCCAAGAGGCTCTTCGCATTGACGCGGCGCTCCTCTTTCTCCACCCAGACGGACGATTTGAACTCGTTAGCCTTTTGAATGAAGAAGGTGGCAGGACGGGCATGGAGGCCCACCTGATTTTGGACCATAACATCTTTCACAAACATAAAAGACTCTCCTTTTTCAGGTTGTTGAATGCCGTCGAAGACGGAAAAATATACGGATTTACGAGTATTATTCTACCACAAACGACGGCAGTGTCAATCCATTCGGGGACATTTTTTTATTTTCGGCTCACTGCCCTATGCGGCGAATTTTTCGTTGCCCCTGTTTGTTGAAAATTACCATAGTTGTGGAGAAGTTTTGCAACGAGATGCGGTACTGCACAGGAATATTTTATGCAAAAGGCTTTGTTTTTGACACTTTTGGTAGTATTCTGCGCAAAAAATCGTATTTTTTACACTTTTGCCCCTTTATTTTTTGGTCTGTTTGCGATATACTAGTACGGTGAGGTGAGAATATGTCCCGACACAGCACTCCCCAAAAAAGAAATCGCACCGCAAAGCCTGCCGAACAGGGAGGCTTTTTGGGGTTTATCGTCAGACACCGTCCGTCAAAGGGCGCGGCGGTGGCGTTGACCGGCATTACGGTCGTTTTAGGGCTGCTTTTCGTGTGGATCGGCTCGCTTTTGTTGCAATTCAGTTATAACTACAACGCCGAGCTGGAGAATAAACCCGACGATGAGTTGGGTATCAGCGGTGACGCCGCCGATAAGCCCACCGACATTATCAATATTGCACTGTTTGGCTTGGGCTCGCGCACCAAGACCTCTTTCAAGGGCGTTTCCGACTCGATCATGGTGCTCAGTATCGACAAGCTGCACAACAAAATCAAGGTCATCTCCTTTGCCCGCGACAGCTTGGTGAATATCGAGGGCTATTCCCCCTATAAGATCAACTCCGCGTACAGCAAGGGTGGCGCACTGCTCGCCATCAAGACCTTGAACCAAAACTTTGGGCTTAACATCCGCGACTATGCCACCGTCAATTTCACCGGTATGGCGGATATTATCGACGCGGTCGGCGGCGTTGAGATCGCCATGACCAATCGCGAACGCAAGGACGCCAACATCCACATCCGCTCCGCCGCAAAGGAAGTCGGCACCGATCCCACCCAGATCGAATATGAGGAGGATGGCGTTTATCACCTCAACGGCGCACAGGCGGTGGCGTTTGCGCGTATCCGCCACGTCAGCACCGCCGACGGTGTGTCCAACGATTTCGGTCGTACCGACCGTCAGCGTTACGTGCTTGAACAGCTTTTTAACACGATGCTCACCCGCAGCGTGGATGAATATCCTGCGATGATCCGCACCATTCTGCAATACGTGGAGACCTCGCTCAACTATTCCAAGATCCTCGATATGGCGGGGATCTTGCCCGGCGGCGTGAAGTTTGTGCAGGCACGCGTGCCGATGGATGACTATCTCATCAGCGGCTCTTACTACGTGCGCGGCGGTGCTTGCGTCTATTATAACCTCAAATATGCGGGCGATCTCGTCAACGCTTTTATCTATGACGATATTCCCGCCGAGGAATTTATTGAGCGCTACGGCGTGGACACGACGGGCTGGTATTCGGGCGGCAGCTACACCAACCGCACCCAAGCGCCCTCGTCGACCGCCACCGAGTCCACCACCACGACAACTCCGGGGAATATTTTTAACCCCACCTATGATTTTGGCACAACGGAATCGACCGAAAGCACCGATTCGACCGACTCGACGGATATCACCGATCCTACGGGCTCGACCGATAGCTTTGATCCTACGGGTTCGACCGACGTCGGCGGCACGACCGCGTCGGGTGACCCGACAGGCTCGACCGCCCCGTCGGGCAGTACATCTACCGCGCCGAGCGGCTCGTCCTCGGCGCAGACGAGCGACACGACCGTGCCTACGCAGGCGACAACAGCGTCTACGATGCCCACGTTTGGTCCGCCGATCCCTCAAAATCAGCAAGACGGGCAAGGCGGACACACGCGCGCCGCGTTTCAGCAAAGATAACATTACATAAAAAGAGCACTCCTTGCGGGGTGCTCTTTTTGGAGGAACAGATATGGAGATTCTCTATCAGGACGCGCACCTGCTTTTGGCGGTCAAGCCCGTCGGTATGGACAGCGAGCAGGAATTTTTACAGGCGGTGGTTACAGAGTGTGGCGGCGAAGCGCTGGCGGTGCACCGCTTGGACAAGGCTGTGGGTGGCGTTATGGCGGTGGCGCGCACGCAAAAGGCGGCCGCCGCGCTCTCGCGCGCGATACAAGAGGGCGCGTTTTGCAAGGAATATCGCGCGGTGGTGGCGGGTGTTCCCGACGCCGCCGAGGGTGTTTGGGACGATCTGCTCTTTTTCGATAACGCGCGGCGCAAGGCGTTTGTGGTCAAACGCGAGCGCAAGGGCGTGCGGGCAGCGCGATTATCCTATCGCGTGGCGGGTACGGCGGTCGACGGCGACCGCACCCTCTCGCTGCTTGCTATCACGCTGGACACGGGGCGGTCGCATCAGATTCGCGTACAATGCGCCTCGCGGCGTCTGCCGCTGGTGGGCGACGGCAAATACGGCGGCGGTGACAACCGCTGCACGGTGGCTTTGTGGGCGTTTCGGCTCACTCTCCCCCACCCTGAAACGGGCGAACCGCTCACCGTCACCGCCCCGATGCCCGACGCGTTCCCCTTTGGGCTATTTTAGAGAACATAAACGCTCTTCCATATTACCGACAAAGACAAGGAGACTACGTATGCAACTTTATAACGATATCCTGTTCACAGAAAACCGTCTCTATCTGGAAGCGTTGGCGCAGCAATACCCTACTGTACGCGCAGCCGCAGCGGAGATCATCAATCTGCAGGCTATTCTCGACCTGCCAAAAGGAACTGAGCATTTCATTTCGGATATCCACGGCGAGCACGAGGCATTTCGCCACATTCTCAACAACGCTTCCGGCGCTATCCGCGAGAAAGTGGATATGCTTTTTGGCAATGCCCTATCCGCCAACGAGCGTGCGGAATTGGCAACGCTGATCTACTATCCTGCCGCCAAGTTGAAAGCTATCCGTGAGAACGCGGCAGATCTTACCGCTTGGTATCGCGCTGTTTTGCCGCGATTACTGCAGTTGTGTCATCTGGTCGCATCCAAATATACCCGTAGCAAGGTGCGCAAATCTCTTCCTGCAGAATACGCCTACATCCTCGAAGAGCTTTTGACCGTGCAGAATGCCACCGACCCCAACAAGGCGGCTTACTATGAAAACATTCTCACATCCATCATAGATCTGGGACAGGCAGAACGCTTTGTTACCGCCCTGACCGATACTATCAAACGTTTGATCGTTGACCGCCTGCATATCGTCGGCGATATCTTTGACCGCGGCACACGACCTGACGTCGTTTTAGATGATTTGATCGCCTATCACGGCGTAGATGTGCAATGGGGCAATCACGATATCCTTTGGATGGGTGCCGCCTCGGGAAGTCGCACCTGCATCGCTAACGCGCTCAACAACGCGTTCTCGTACGGCAATTTGGATACCATTGAGGTGGGATACGGCATCAGCCTGCGCCCGCTGGCACTGTTTGCCGCCGATGTATACGGTCACAAAGATGTTTCCTGCTTTATGCCCAAGAGCACCGGCGGCGCTTCGCCTTATGATGCCAATGCACCACGGCTGGTTGCTTGTATGCACAAGGCAATCGCTGTGATCCTTTTCAAATTGGAGGGCTGCATCATCCGCCGCCATCCGGAATTCCATATGGACGACCGTCTTTTGCTGGACAAGATCGACTACCGTGCGGGTACTGTCTGCATAGATGGCGAGACCTACTCTCTGCGTGACTGTGATTTTCCCACCATTGACCCCAACGACCCTTACCGCCTCACACCCGCTGAGGAACAGGTGATGGAACAGCTGAAGACCGCCTTTCGCCGCAGCGAAAAATTGCAAAAGCATGTGGATTTTCTGTTTTCCAAGGGCGGGCTTTATAAATGCTGTAACCAAAATCTCTTGTTCCACGGTTGTATCCCCATGAACGCGGACGGCAGCCTGATGGATTTTGAGATCGACGGACACCTGCTGCACGGCAGAGCCTTGCTGGATGCACTGGAACGCATCACCCGACGAGGCTATTACGCACCTTGGAATTCCTCAGAGCAACTGCGTGGAAAGGATTATATGTGGTTCCTCTGGTGCGGACGGCACTCACCGCTTTTCGGACGCAGCCGTATTTGCACCTTTGAGCGATTGCTGGTAGACGCGCCAAAAGTACACGCTGAGCCGCGCAATGCATATTACAATCTCTATAACGACGAAAAGGCTTGCTTGCGCATCCTTGACGAGTTTGGACTGTGCAGTCCCCACAGCCACATCATCAACGGTCATATGCCCGTACAGAAGAAAAAGGGCGAGAGCCCCATCAAGGCAGGTGGTCGTCTCATCGTTATCGACGGCGGCTTCTGCCGTGCCTACCAAGAAAAGACCGGCACCGCGGGTTACACGCTCGTGTACAACTCCTACGGTATGCGTATTATTGCGCACGAACCCTTTGGCGGTGTTGCCAATGCGGTGGCGGGAAATAAGGATATTTTGTCCACCGCTGTGGTGTTCGACGTGATGGAAAACCGCATCCGCGTGGCACAGACCGATGACGGTGAGCGCATTCGCGAGCAGATTGACGGTCTGACGATGCTACTCTTTGCTTATCAAAGCGGTTTTCTCAAAGAAAGTGGCAAATGACCCCGCCCCGATGCCCGACGCGTTTCCGTTTGGGCTGTTTTAGGGAATGAATTTCAACTACATAAAAACGCTCTGCGGAAAACCGCAGAGCGTTTTTTGTTAGGGTTTTATATGCTTATTTCATGCCGTACAGCTCGCCCAAGCGGAGCAGGTGCTCATAGCGGGCGGTAGCGTTGGCTTCAGCCTTGGCAAACAGCTCCTCGGCACGATCCGGGAAGGAACGGGTCAGGGAGGAATAACGCGCCTCATTCATAATGAAATCACGATAGCTGCCGGTGGGAGCCTTGCTGTCCAGCGTGAAGGGGTTCTTGCCTTCGGCCTTGAGGGCGGGGTTGAAGCGGAACATATGCCAGTAGCCGCACTCAACAGCCTTCTTCATCTCAGCCTGGCAGTTGACCATACCGCCCTTGATGCTGTGCATCTCGCAGGGGGCGTAGCCGATGATGAGGGAGGGACCGGGATACGCTTCCGCTTCAGCGATCGCTTTGATGGTCTGGTTCATATTCGCGCCCATCGCGATCTGTGCCACGTAGACGTAGCCGTAGGACATAGCGATCTCAGCAAGGGACTTCTTGGCGATCGCCTTACCGGCGGCGGCAAACTGAGCCACCTGACCGATCTGGGAAGCCTTGGAAGCCTGACCGCCGGTGTTGGAGTACACTTCGGTGTCGAACACCATGATGTTCACGTCTTCGCCGGAAGCCAGCACGTGGTCCAGACCGCCGAAGCCGATGTCATACGCCCAACCGTCGCCGCCGAAGATCCAGATGGACTTCTTGGACAGGTATTCTTTGTTGTCGAGGATGTCCTTGCGAGCTTCGCAATCGCAATCCAGCTTCTCGAGCTCAGCCACCAACACTTTGGTCGCCTCGTCGTTGGCGGGACCGTCGTTGAGGGTGTTGAGATACGCTTCGCAAGCGGCTTTCACGGTGGCGGGAGCCTTCTCGCCGTCGGCGATGAGCTGCACCTTGTCGATCAAGCGGTTGCGGATAGCTTTCTGACCGAGATACATACCGAAGCCGTGCTCAGCGTTGTCCTCGAACAGGGAGTTCGCCCAAGCGGGGCCGCGGCCGTTCTTATCGGTGGTGTAGGGAGAGGTTGCCGCAGGGCCGCCCCAGATGGAGGAGCAACCGGTGGCGTTGGAGATATACATACGGTCGCCGCAGATCTGGGTGATCAGGCGGGCATAAGCCGTCTCGGCGCAGCCGGCGCAGGAGCCGGAGAACTCGAGCAGGGGCTGTTTGTACTGGCTGCCGATGACCGTGTTCGCCTCGATATCCTTCTTGGGAGCAACCTTCTCGACGCAGTAGTCGAACACGACCTGCTGATCTTCCTGGCTCTCGCGGGACACCATTTTGAGGGACTTGGTCGGGCAGACGCCCACGCAAACGCCGCAGCCCATGCAATCCATGGGGGAGACAGCCAGCGTGTAGGTGTAGTTGGTTTTGATGATGGGCTTGGGAGCGACCTTCATATTATCGGGAGCCGCGGCCACTTCTTCCTCGGTCAGACCGAAAGGACGGATGGTGGCATGGGGGCAGACGAAGGCGCACTGGTTACATTTGGCGCAGGTCTCGGCATTCCACTCGGGAACCATCACAGCCACGCCGCGTTTCTCGTAAGCGGAAGCGCCCTGTTCGAAGGTACCGTCCACGTGATCCACGAAGGCGGAAACGGGCAGGCTGTCGCCGTCCATCTTGCCCACGGGCTTCATAATGTCGTCGACCATCTTGACCAGCTTGGCGGGGCCTTGCTCTTTGGCGGGAGCGGCATCGTCAGCGGCGGTCGCCCAATCGGCGGGCACGTCGATCTTCACGAAAGCGGTCGCACCGGCGTCGATAGCCTTGTGGTTCATCTCGACGATGTCCATACCCTTCTTGGAGTAGGACTTGGTGGCGGCATCCTTCATATACTGGATGGCCTCTTCCTGGGGCATAACCTTCGCCAGCGTGAAGAACGCAGACTGCAGGATGGTGTTGGTACGTTTGCCCATACCGATCTCGATGGCGAGGTCGATGGCGTTGATGGTGTAGAGCTGGACGTTGTTCTTGGCGATATAGCGTTTCGCCTCGGCAGGCATATGCTCACTCAGCTCCTCGGGAGTCCACTGGCAGTTGATCATAAACACGCCGCCGGGTTTGACGTCGTTGACCATCTTGTAGCCCTTGACAACGTAGGAGGGGTTGTGGCAAGCCACGAAGTCAGCCTTGTTGACGTAATAGGGGCTCTTGATCGGCTTGTCGCCAAAGCGCAGGTGGGAGATGGTGATACCGCCGGTCTTTTTGGAGTCGTACTGGAAGTACGCCTGCACGTATTTGTCGGTGTGGTCACCGATGATCTTGATGGAGTTCTTGTTCGCACCGACGGTG
>SVOU01000118.1 GCA_015066215.1 Oscillospiraceae bacterium
TCGAGCTGGTGTCGTTCGTCGTGTACGCGATGACTCGCCCGCCGGGGTCGATGGCGAACGCGTTCTTCCTCGCGGAAGTCCCCGTGCCGTTGCCGACGATGAAGGCGTAGGTGCCGTTATCGTCGCCCGCATACAGCACCACACCGACGCGGTTGTTTTTATTCGCCTCTTGCAGCTGCTTGATAGCGTTGTTCGCCGCTTCGATCAACTGCGTGCGCGCGCCCGTCGGCATTGAGTTGGAAAGATCAAGCACCAACACCGTGTCGGTGGGAATGGTGGAATAGCCCACGACCTCTTTGTTGGCCGCCAGCGTCGAAAGCGCGGTCAAGAAGTTTTTCTCGTCGTCAATCATAGAAATCTTGCCGTCAAAGACCGACGCGTCCGTGAACACGGATTTGTCGGTCCAAACGCCGCCCGCATTGGCGGTGTTCAGATCGTCAAGATCAAAATACTTCGTCCAGTTGTTCATCGTGTTGTTGTCAACGACACGATCAAAGCTGCCAACCGCCTCTGCGGCAGCGGCAGCCGCCGACAACGGGAAATAGGTCAACATCAAAGCTAGGCACAGCAAAGCGCTGATGATCCGCTTTTTCAAATGCATTTTCACTTTCATAGTGGTTCCTCCATACTGTTTCACAGTGACATCAGGTGGTTTCTGCGGTTGACGTTTGCGTTTGTAAGGATTTGGAAATGCGCCTGACCATAGATTTGAGCTCCAGCAAAGCGGAATGGCAGGCAGGTTCGTTGAGCAAGCGTATGGGCACGGTCGTTTCCTCGCCTGACATCGGGTTTCGTGAATAGACCGTGTTGAGGATTCCCTCCGCGTTTGGCGCATACACCAGTATCAAATGGTAAGCGGTTTCTGCGGGAAGCTCGGTAGCATCCATATACTGATCGATCTGCACAACCCCTTGTCGCAACAAGAAATCGCAAGCAGTGGGAAGCTCGCCGCAGACAGCGACTTTTACGTTTCTCGGCATGCGGTTTCTTCTCTCCTTTCAAAAAACAAAATATCATTGTTTCGTTGTATTCAGTTTAGCAAAAATTTTCACTCAAAACGCAAATGCGTAAATTCAGCACTTTTTTGCGTAAATTTTGATTTTCGCGTGACAATTCTCACACTTTTCTTGAAAACCGTGTCGCATCGTGCTATATTGGTATTACTAACACAGCAAGCAAACGGAGTGATCACAATGCGAGTTGCTATCTGCGATGACGAGAAGATCTGCCGCGCACAAGCGCTGGATATCGCCACCGATTATGCCGAGGAGAGACAAGACCGAGAGGTCGTTTTTGAGATGTTCGAGGAGTCCGAGGCGTTGCTGCAAGCTATCCGTGCAGGCGCGCAGTTTGACATACTTGTCCTTGACATCGTTATGCCGGGAATGAACGGCATTGAACTGGGGCAAGCGCTGCGAGACGCCGGCTACGACGGCAAGATCATCTATCTGACCTCCAGCGAGGAATATGCCATCGACTCTTTCAGGATTCGCGCGTTTCATTATCTTCTCAAGCCCATTGAGCGACAGTCGTTTTTCGCGGCTATGGACGAGGCCGTCAACTCCATCGCCATCAAAAAGGACAGAAGCCTTATCGTCAAAACCAAGGAAAGCAACGCCCGCGTCACCTTTGACAGCCTTCTTTATGCCGAGCTTGCGAAGCGCAGTGTCGTATATCACCTCACAGACGGCAAAACGCTGGAAAGCACCACGCTGCGCACCACCTTTACCGAGGCAGCGCAGCCACTACTGGCTGATCGACGTTTTGCGGCTTGCGGTGCCAGTATGGCGGTCAATCTGCATCACGTGACGATGGTCGAAAGCGAAGCTATCGTATTTTCAAACGGTGAAAAGGTGTTTCTCGGCAAAAAAGCCTGCCGTGACTTGCGCGCCCTTTGGAATGAGTATTGGCTGTCTGCGGAGGGATAAACATGGAAATCTTGAAGGATATATCGGTCATCTGGTCGCTGATCCACACCCTTGTGTTGTTCCTGTTCTTGTTTGAGTCGCGTTTTCCGCGCAAAAAGACGATCACGCTTACCGTCGCCACCATGGCACCGCTGGCCGTCATAAATTTCTTTCTATTCGCTTTTCTCGGATTCGAAAAGTACGGCACGCTGATGCTGCTCACACTATCGCTCCCGAGCTGTATCATCTTTTGGGTTCTGTCCAAATACAGAGGCGGGCGATTCTTTTTCACCTTCTGCGTTGTCGACACGATCGTGTTGGAGATCATCTACGTCACGAATATTCTCAACCACTACCTCACCCCCAACACCTATTGGGTTATGTTCATCATCCGTATGCTCATCTATCCGCTTATTGAGCTGATCGTCTACAAAAAGTTGCGTCCGTTGTATCTTGAAGTACAAAGGCACACGAAAAAGGGCTGGACACTTTTTGCCGTTATCGGCGCATTGTTCTATGTTGCCATCACCCTTTTGATGACACACCCCTCCCCCATCACCGAAAGGCCGGAATACTTGCCTGTGCTGGTACTGCTGTTTATCTTAATGCCAATCATCTATTTTGACATTATCGCCACCCTGCGCAGTCAACAGCAGATGCACGAAATGACCGAGCAGGAAAGTATTTTGAAAATTCAGGTATCCAACCTGACCGCCCGTATGGAGGAATTGGCCGCTGCCGACCATAAATTCCGCGTTGAGCGGCACAATTTCCGCCACAAGATGAAGACCATCATCAGCCTCTTGGAATCGGAGCAATATGAGGAGTGTCATATGCTGCTGGAGGAATATAACGAGTCTTTGGAAAAAACCAAGATCAGACGTTTTTGCCAGCATTCCGTTATCGACGCGGTTTTGTCGTCTTATATCCGCCGCGCTGAGGCAAAGTCTATCAAGCTCACCTACGGTTTCGCCTTCCCTGACGTCATCCCCGTCAACGAGACCGAGCTTGCCACCGCTATTGCCAACGCGCTGGAAAACGCGATCAACGCCTGCGAAAAGCTGGAGCCCGAAAAGCGGTATATCGACATCAAGGTGTTGGATCGCCCCCGTTTTATCATTCAAATTGCCAACAGCTATGAAGGCGATATTGTATTTGATGAGGACAATATCCCTGTTAACAAGGAGCAGGATCACGGCTTTGGCACCCGCTATATCGCCGCCTTTTGCCAAAAGGATAACGGATTTTACCAATTCAAAGCCGAAAACGGCCGTTTTACGCTGTATCTTAACTTTTGAATGTGAGGAATTTTGCCATGAAAAAGTTCAGTCTTAACGGACAATGGGATCTTAAAGGGGGCGGATATGCCACCGCAGGCACCATCCCCGGCTCTGTTTACTCCTTTCTGCTGGATGCCGCGCTGATCCCCGACCCCTTTTATCGGGATAACGAGCTGGAAGCGCTCGCGCTGATGGACAATGAATTCACCTTCACCAAAGTCTTCACCTACGCCGCCCAAAACCGCGTGTTGCTGCACTGCGACGGATTAGATACCCTTTGTGACATCTACTTAAACGGCAAGCATATTGCCTATACAGACAATATGCACCGCACGTGGGAATTTGATATTACCGACACCATCAATAGCGGTGAAAATGAACTAAAACTCGTGTTTCATCCTGTGGATGAGTACATCAAGAAAAAACAAGCGAACAAACACATCATCGGCACGCACGAATGCATGGACGGCTTCGCGCATATTCGCAAAGCGCACTGCATGATGGGTTGGGACTGGGGCCCCCGTCTGCCCGACGCCGGCATTTGGCGGGATATCTATCTGCTGGAATGTGACAGTGCGCGTATTGTCGATCTGCATCCGGTACAGCGTCACGAAAACGGTCGCGTGTTTCTCACACCGCACGTCGAAACCGATCAGCCTTGTCAGTTGCACACCACCTTAACCACCCCTGACGGCAAAACAATCGAACTTGTTCCCAACGTCGAAAACGAGATCCAAAATCCGCAGCTTTGGTGGCCCAATACGCTCGGAGCACAACCGCTCTATACTGTAAAAGCCGAGATCATTCAAAACGGCACGGTCGCTGACGCCGTGGAAAAACGTATCGGTCTGCGCACATTGGAGCTGATCCGCGAACGAGATAAATGGGGCGAAAGCTTTCATCACCGCGTCAACGGCGTGGATTTCTTTGCAATGGGCGCAGACTATATCCCTGAGGACAATATTCTTTCCCGTATCACTCCCGAACGCACAGAAAAACTGCTTCGGGCCTGTGTTACCGCAAACTACAATGCCATTCGCGTTTGGGGCGGCGGCTTTTATCCTCACGACTTCTTCTTTGACCTG
>SVOU01000119.1 GCA_015066215.1 Oscillospiraceae bacterium
GTGACGGGCGCATTAAACGACAGCTCGCGGTGCGCCGCCAGATGCTTGATGATGGGTAACCTCTGTAGATAGGACGCTTCGTCAAGCGCATTGTCAAAGATAACGCTGCTGATATACGGCGCACTGCCCATCGTATTCACTCCTCGTTTATATGCTCACAGCGTAATCGTCTCACCCGATTTGATCTCATAGGGCTTGCCGTCCACGTCAAACCAGACGGTAAACAGGGTGGGATTGTAGACCATCGTGCCGTCTGCGCTGTAAACAAGAGCATTATAGGCGCTGACGTACTCGTAGATCTCCATATTGGTCGCGTACCAGATATCGTCCTTGCCCGCCAGCTTTTCGCAAATCTCGGTCAAGCGATCCCAGTTTTGGTTGAGGTCAAATTCATAGCTGTGTCCCCACAGATAAAACAGCCGCGGATAGCGAGCGGGGTGATAGACGGTTGCGGGCAGTTGCAGATTGACAAACTCGTCGATATAGTCGAAAATGTGCGGGTTGTTGTGATGTGCGGTGGGCATCCAGCGATGCCAGTCTTCGGGGAGCAAAAAGCTGTTGTTATCGCCGCCCAGTGTGCGGGCGTAAACGATACCCAAATCGGTCAGATAATTCTTAATGCGGGCAAAGTCCGTGCCGTTGGCAAAGTTGGTGATACCGCTGTCGGGATAGGCCATACCGCGGATGATGCGACCGTAGGTCTGCTCCAACTCCGTGCGGCACTCCAAAACGTCGCGGATACCCTCAATGGGGCGGATGATCCCCGGCGCCTTGTGGAAATAGCCGTGAACGGCAATTTCGTGTCCGTTGGCAAGGAAACAGGTTTCCACCGTTTCCTTGCTCAATGCCGCATCTCCTCGCATAGTGGGGCTGTTGAGATTGAAGGTACATTTGAGTCCGTAGCGGCTGATGATTTCGGAAAAGCGGACGTCCTGCGGACAAGCGTCGTCATAGCTTAAGGTGACCGCTTTGGATTTGCCATTGGGAAAACGCAAAAATTGATAGCGCATAGAACCACCCCTTGCAGACAGAACAGATTTATTCGTTGAAAATACGGACGGGACCTAAAAGTCCGCTGCCGCGGATGAGCATATACTTGGAGAAAACGTCGCGCTGCTCAAAGACACAGGTGTTGGTGACCACGATCTCCAAAGCGTTGTCGCCGTCGATTACGGCGTCGGTAATATCAAAGCGATACGGTGCAAAAATACGGGTGCCGCAAGAAGTGCCGTTGACCCACACTTCGGCGGTCGAGCCGACCTCGCCCAGATCCAGCACGGTGCGTGCCGATTTTTTGAGTGACAGCGTGGCGGTGTAGCGCATATTGCCCGTAAAGTCGCAAAGCGCGTCGCGCCCCGTAATACTGGTGAGGTTGTTCGTGGTGCGGTAGTGTTTATAGTTTGGCAGTTCGCGCTCGGTGCAAACCGCAATATCCCACGTGGGGGACACCTCCACCGCTTCGCCTTGCGGCATTTCACAGCAAAGCGGCACGTCAGCAAAGTTGCCGTTTTCGCCAATCAACACAGTCAGCAGGTTATTGGGAGACAGTGTCAGAGGGATGTCGCCATTTTCGCTGCGCCGCCGTACCGCTCGGTTGGCAAAGGGATCATATAGCACGTAGTCGCCGCCCGCAAAGCCGCGCAGACGCGCATTGACCGTGTGGTCAACGATGTCCTCGTTTGAAAAGAGATAACACGTCGTGCCGCCGCGCTCATAGTGATAATAGCGAACGTATTTGCCCTGCGCGGTCACGTCGCGGTGCGGCTCCATAAAGGCGACCAGCGCATCGAGCGAAATGTGTGCAAAGCCGTCGATTGCCTTGTCGCCGACACAGATGACACGGTCGCCCAGCCGCGCGATCTTCTCGCGCTTGTCAGCGGGAAGATAGGCGCTGTACGGCAAAATGATCACGGGATAGTGCTCGCCGTTGAGGTTGCCGTCGCCGTCAATATCGTCCACACGATCCCACGGGATCAGGTCATAGTCGAGCTGTGCGTCATACAGCGCCTTGCAGATATCCTTGTTGTCGCAATAGTCCTTGGTCGCCCAAGAGGCTTCCGCGTCATAGATAACCGCGCAGGTGGCAATATGTTTGCCGCCTGTGATAAGTGCCGAGGTGCGGTTGAGATAGTCCATCAAGAGACGGAAATATTTGTATTGCGGGTTTTTGCCTGTGTTAAAGAAGTTGGGCGGGCAGTCCTCGTCATTTTCCTTGGGGGAGAACGCGTGGGGGACAAAGTAGTTGATACCGCGCACAAGGAAGTGGTCGGCGAGATATTTCATAAAGCCCAGATCTTCCGCCCAGCCAAACGCGCCGAACACCTCACACATAGCGCGCCCTTGCTTTTGCGGCTCGATATGCGCCGCCGAGGAGGCGAGCTTGCCGAGCAGATAGTGGTTTAGTTTGTTGTCCATCGTCTGATAACCGACAAAGCCTGTGTTAGCCACCTCGCACAATCCGGGGATGAGCTGGTGCAACACCACGTCCACTCCCGCCATATGCTGTCCTTCCAACGCGCGGAAATAATGTCCGACGCCCGAGCCCAGCATTTTGTGCATCCCCACGTCCTCGATGATGTGACCGATATACAGAACGTTGTGTGCCGCGCACCAGTCACCTATCTGTTTCGAAAAATTGTCGCGATAAAGCGCGGTGATAACGTCCATATACGCTTCGCGCACCGCCGCGGCAGTACCGTCGGCAAAATCATACCACAGGCGGCAAAGGTTTGTGAGCGTATTCTCGCCCCACGAAGCCGCCAAACGGTCATAGACGTTCTTGTGCCACGGGTAAGCTGCAAACGGCTCACCGGTGGTGTAGATAGCGTTTTTGTTACTGTGGAAAGCGGGTTCGTCCGAGAAAAAGCCGAGCAGTGTGTCGCCAAAATCGGCGGCAAAATGGGTGTAGTGCGGCTCATAAACTTCCGCAATATACGCCGCCGTTGCCGCGGGGTCAAGCTTGTCGCAGAACAGGCGATAATCGGGCCAAATATCCGCTTGTGTAGCGGTGATAACGGCGACGGACCACACGCCTTGGGGCAGATCAAAATAAAAACGCCCGTTTTGATAGCCGTCGGTCAAGTCGATTGCTGTGCCATCGTATTGCGTACCGTCATCGGTGCGTTTGAGCGCCACCGCGCCGACAAATTCATCGTCGGGCAGTTCTTTCCACTCGTCTGCGAGAATACAGCCCTCGCGCACAGGTCCCGCAAAATCCACGCACCGCGCGCGGATGTTTTTCGGTTGCAGGTGCTTATATTTATCGGCGAAAATGCCGTTGGCGTAGCCTGACGGAAAATGCTTGTCGTCCAAAATCCACAACTTCATATCAAGCCGCTTGCAGGTGTCGAGAATCAAGCGGACGTCACTCCACCAATCCTCGCGGCAAAACTCCTCGTGCGTGCGCGACTCAATGCACACTGCACCGATGCCGCACGCGTGAATACGCTCTAATTCCCGCACGATGAGCGCATCGTCCTCGTTGTGCAGCCACAAAAACGGCGCAATGTAGTTGCCGCCGTTGCCGTTCATAATATCCGAAAGTGTGTGCATAACGTCACCTCGCAAAAGCGCAGTACTCTACTAAAATTATAACATTCCTCGGTGCAAAGTCAATAGAAAAGGGACTTGCCGCCATACAAAAAGTCCGAAGACAAAAGGTCTTCGGACTTTTCAATATGATTACAGATTGAAATACTTGTCGTATTCCGCGGGGTGGGGAATAGCAGCCATCTGGCGGCATTCCTCGCGCTTGGTTTTGATGAAGTTTTTGAGCAGTTCCTCGGGGAACACGCCGCCCGCGGTGAGATAGTCGTGATCCTTTTCGAGAGCGTTGAGCGCTTCGTCGAGCGAGGTGGGCAAGCCTTGCAGCTTCGCCTTTTCCTCCTCGGGGAGGTGATAGAGGTTCATATCGTAAGGACCCCAGCCGTTTTCGTACGGGTCGATCTTGTTTTTGATACCGTCAAGACCTGCCATCAGAATAGCGGCGTAGCAGAAGTAGGGGTTGCAGGTCGCATCGGGATTGCGCAACTCAAAGCGACGCTTATCGGGCGACTTGGCATAAGCGGGAATACGGATGACTGCGCTGCGGTTAGAGGTCGCATAGCCCACCGTCACGGGCGCCTCAAAGCCGGGGACGAGACGCTTAAAGGAGT